>NZ_JAXDEQ010000004.1:0-254392 GCF_035065025.1 Pseudomonas sp. YuFO8
TGTGCAAGCAGACGCTGGCGCTCTGCAAAGAATGCTGGCGAGCGCAGGTGCCCATCTCTCTGCAGCGTATTCTGTTGCAACGCTTCAATATCCCTCAAGGCATTGCCTACGTTATCCAGGTTGTTCTTGAAAATACTCGCGCCAACGCCAATAGCGTTCGAGCCGTAGGTCAGGAAGGCCTGGATGACATCACGGTGTTGCACCATGAAATCCGCTTCTTCCGGGCTAAGCGTTTCAATGATCTGGTTGGTCTTGGCTGCCACATCCATGAGCAAGGCTTCTTCACGGCTGCACTGGTAGTTGCTGGGGTCGCTCAGCACGATCATCGAGCCCGCTTTGACGTCGCGCAGGTTAGGGTTGAGCAGCTTGAATTTGCCCATCACCGCCGGGTCACGCAGGGTGAACAAGGAGCCTTCGAGCTGTTCGCGGGTGGTGCTCTTGGGCACGATGTAGAAGCCTGGTTCCTGGGTTGCTGCACTGCCTAAGGAAACCGGCTTGGGAGTGCTCGACGCAGACGCGAAACCGGCTGAACGTGGTGCTGCCGGGTTGCCGGCGAAAGGTGTGGTCGGTTGGGGCGAGGCCCCTGTGGTCTGGGGCGCAGCACTGCTACGCGACTCATAAGTGGCGTTAAAAACCGACGGGATCAACCTGGCTCTGCACGGGCAGGTGCTGTAGCTGTCCAGCGAGCCCGCCACGATCCTGCCATGACTGCTGATGTAGGAGACGCCTCCCACGATCTTGTAGGTTTCGTCGTTTTTGCCGCAGGAAACGCGGTCGCCTTCACGCGCATGGGCGATGCCAAACATCATGACGCGTGTGTCGGCTTCCAACACCTTGCCGCCGCAAGTGGTCTCGTCACCCAGGCGAATGAAATGTCCTTTGGCCATTGCTGATCTCCCTCTCTGCTGGCGCCCCAGTCATGGAAAGCGCACCACTGTTAACCATCGATAAGCCGACTCGGGATGAGTGGCTTAACGCAAAGTACGTGGACAGAGAGGTAATTCAAGATGGTCTAGAAAATCAGGAAATGCCTTACGAGCTGGACGGAAAAGGACCACGGAAACGGGATGACTAACGCCGGTTTTCGGTCCTGGCACGCCAAAAAAAACGGCCCGCACCTTGAGGCTGCGAGCCGTTCTTTCATCAGCGACGGGGAGCGTTCACCCCATCACTTATCACTTGTTCAAACGGAAATCCGCCTCGGCAGCAGCAAAGCGCGAAAGCATGCCGCTAGTCGGCGTGCCCAGCTTGCTGACGATGTAGATCGCCAGGCTGGCGAAGATGAAGCCAGGGATGATTTCGTACAGGCCCAGCAGTTCGAAATGCTTCCAGACGATCACGGTGATCGCGCCGACCAGGATGCCGGCCAGTGCGCCGTTGCGGGTCATGTCTTTCCAGATCACGGAGATCAGTACGACCGGACCGAATGCAGCGCCGAAACCGGCCCAGGCGTAGCTCACCAGGCCCAGTACGCGGTTTTCCGGGTTGGCGGCCATCGCGATGGCAATCAGGGCAACCAGCAGCACCATGGCGCGGCCGACCCAGACCAGTTCAACCTGGGAAGCGGATTTACGCAGGAAGGTCTTGTAGAAGTCTTCGGTCAGGGCGCTCGAGCACACCAGCAGCTGGCAGCTCAGGGTGCTCATGACCGCCGCCAGAATGGCCGACAGCAGTACACCGGCAACCCATGGGTTGAACAGGATTTTCGCCAGTTCAATGAACACACGCTCGTGGTTTTCGGTCACAGGACCGGCCACATCAGGGTGCGCCGAGAAGTAAGCGATGCCGAAGAAGCCTACGGCCACAGTGCCGCCCAGGCACAGGATCATCCAGGCCATGGAGATGCGACGGGCCTTGGCGATCGACTTCACCGAATCGGCTGCCATGAAACGCGCCAGGATGTGCGGCTGGCCGAAGTAGCCCAGGCCCCAACCCATCAGCGAGATGATGCCGATGAAGGTGGTGTTCTTCAGCATGTCGAAGTTGCTGGCGTCTTGCGCTTCGATGGCCAGGAACGTGGTGTCGACACCACCGGTGGCCAGCAGCACGATGATCGGCGTGAGCAACAGGGCGAAGATCATCAGGGTCGCTTGTACGGTGTCAGTCCAGCTCACTGCCAGGAAACCGCCGACGAAGGTGTAGGCAATCGTCGCCGCAGCGCCGGCCCACAGCGCAGTCTCGTAGGACATGCCGAAGGTGCTTTCGAACAGACGGGCGCCGGCCACGATGCCGGAAGCGCAGTAGATGGTGAAGAACACCAGGATCACGACGGCGGAGATGATCCGCAGCAGGCCGCTTTTGTCTTCGAAACGACTGGAGAAGTAGTCCGGCAGGGTCAGCGCATCGCCGTTGTGCTCGGTCTGCACACGCAGACGGCCAGCGACGAACAGCCAGTTGAGGTACGCACCGACGATGAGGCCGATGGCGATCCAGCTTTCGGACAGACCGGACATGTAGATCGCGCCCGGCAGGCCCATCAACAACCAGCCGCTCATGTCGGAGGCACCAGCGGACAACGCGGTCACGACGCTGCCCAGGCTACGGCCGCCCAGGATGTAATCGGAAAGGTTGTTGGTAGAGCGATAGGCCATGAAGCCGATCAGCACCATTGCTGCGATGTAGATCACGAACGTGATCAGGGTTGGATTGCTTACGCTCATTTAAGTGACGCCCTGGCTTTGTTTTTATGTAGCGGCGGCTGGTGAACCGCTGGCAAACGGTGACGTTTGACAGGCGATCCGGGATCCCGCGCATTTATGACTGATGTTTCCCCAGGAAAGCCATCAGCCGGAGCACCCGAATCGAGTTCGGGTTGCACCTTGGGCGCGAATGCTATTCAACAAAGCAAATAAGGTGCAACCAGTTTCTCGAGAATAAGTTGCACCTAGTCGGAAATAAATTTCAAAACCGGTTTTTTGCTCCTTTTCGGAGCAAGAAGAAGGAGCAGCCACCCTAAAAAGCACCAAGCAGAGGCGGCACTTGCGTACCAGAATTTATTTCCTGACGAGCTGCGTAACATTCCGACAAAAAAAGGGTTGCACCAGGTTGCACCTCAACAGTCGCGCGGCTAATCTTGCCGCCAGCTGATGCCACGCAGTCGTGGCAAACATGAGGATAAAAACATGGCTACCACCACCCTTGGGGTCAAACTTGACGACCCGACCCGCGAACGCCTCAAGGCTGCCGCGACCTCGATTGATCGCACGCCGCATTGGCTGATCAAGCAGGCAATCTTCAATTACCTGGAAAAACTCGAGGGTGGTGCAACCCTGTCCGAGCTGAACGGTTTGACCAAGGATTCCGACGACAGCGTCGACGCGCCTCTGGATCACGCCCACCAGTGCTTCCTCGAATTCGCCGAAAGCATCCTGCCGCAATCCGTACTGCGCGCTTCGATCACTGCCGCCTACCGTCGCCCTGAGCCGGAAGTGGTGCCGATGCTGATCGAGCAGGCTCGCCTGCCGGCGCCTATGGCCGAAGCCACCAACAAGCTCGCTGCGTCTATCGCGGAAAAACTGCGCAACCAGAAGAGCGCTGGCGGCCGTGCCGGTATCGTTCAGGGCCTGCTGCAGGAATTCTCCCTGTCGTCCCAGGAAGGCGTGGCGCTGATGTGCCTGGCCGAAGCGCTGCTGCGCATCCCGGACAAAGGCACCCGCGACGCCCTGATCCGCGACAAGATCAGCACCGGCAACTGGCACCCGCACCTGGGCAACAGCCCGTCGTTGTTCGTCAACGCCGCGACCTGGGGCCTGCTGCTGACCGGCAAGCTGGTGTCCACGCACAACGAAGCCGGCCTGACGTCGTCCCTGAGCCGCATCATCGGCAAGAGCGGCGAGCCGATGATCCGCAAGGGCGTCGACATGGCCATGCGCCTGATGGGCGAGCAGTTCGTCACCGGCGAAACCATCGCCGAAGCCCTGGCCAACGCCAGCAAGTTCGAAGCCAAGGGTTTCCGCTATTCCTACGACATGCTCGGTGAAGCCGCACTGACCGAGCACGATGCGCAGAAGTACCTGGCCTCGTACGAACAAGCCATCCACTCGATCGGCAAAGCGTCCCACGGTCGTGGGATTTATGAAGGCCCGGGCATTTCGATCAAGCTGTCCGCCCTGCACCCGCGTTACAGCCGTGCGCAGTACGAGCGTGTGATGGACGAGCTGTACCCGCGCCTGCTGTCGCTGACCCTGCTGGCCAAGCAATACGACATCGGCCTGAACATCGACGCCGAAGAAGCCGACCGCCTGGAGCTGTCGCTGGATTTGCTCGAGCGCCTGTGCTTCGAGCCGCAACTGACTGGCTGGAACGGCATCGGTTTCGTCATCCAGGCTTACCAGAAGCGTTGCCCGTACGTGATCGACTACGTGATCGATCTGGCTCGCCGCAGCCGTCATCGCCTGATGATCCGCCTGGTGAAAGGCGCGTACTGGGACAGCGAGATCAAGCGCGCCCAGGTCGAAGGCCTGGAAGGCTATCCGGTCTACACCCGCAAGGTGTACACCGACGTGTCCTACATCGCTTGCGCACGCAAACTGCTGTCGGTGCCGGAAGTCATCTACCCGCAGTTCGCCACGCACAACGCCCACACCCTGTCGGCCATTTATCACATCGCCGGTCAGAACTATTACCCGGGCCAGTATGAGTTCCAGTGCCTGCACGGCATGGGTGAACCGCTGTACGAACAGGTTGTAGGCAAAGTTTCCGAAGGTAAGCTGAACCGTCCGTGCCGCGTGTACGCACCGGTCGGCACCCATGAAACCCTGCTGGCCTACCTGGTGCGTCGCCTGCTGGAAAACGGCGCGAACACCTCGTTCGTCAACCGGATTGCCGACCAGTCGATTTCGATCCAGGAACTGGTAGCCGACCCGGTAGCCAGCATCGAGCAGATGGCGACCGTGGAAGGTGGTTTCGGCCTACCGCACCCGCGCATTCCGCTGCCGCGTGACCTGTACGGTGCCGAGCGCGCCAACTCCAGCGGCATCGACATGGCCAACGAACATCGTCTGGCTTCCCTGTCCTGCGCCCTGCTGGCTACCGCGCACAACCACTGGAAGGCCGCGCCGATGCTCGGTTGCGCGTCCAGCAGCGAACCCCCCGCGCCAGTGCTGAACCCGTCCGACCTGCGTGACGTGGTTGGCCATGTACAGGAAGCGACCGTCGAAGACGTCGACAACGCGATCCAGTGCGCCCTGAACGCCGCGCCAATCTGGCAGGCCACCCCGCCGGCCGAACGCGCTGCGATCCTGGAACGCGCTGCCGATTTGATGGAAGGTGAGATCCAGCCGCTGATGGGCCTGTTGGCTCGCGAAGCCGGCAAGACCTTCGCCAACGCCATCGCCGAGGTGCGTGAAGCCGTGGACTTCCTGCGTTACTACGCGGTGCAGGCACGCAACGACTTCACCAATGACGCCCACCGTCCGCTGGGCCCGGTGGTGTGCATCAGCCCGTGGAACTTCCCGCTGGCGATTTTCAGCGGCCAGGTAGCTGCGGCACTGGCAGCCGGTAACCCGGTCTTGGCCAAGCCTGCGGAACAGACTCCGCTGGTCGCTGCTCAAGCCGTGCGCCTGCTGCTCGAAGCCGGCATTCCCGAGGGCGTGCTGCAACTGCTGCCGGGTCGCGGCGAAACCGTCGGCGCTGGCCTTGTGGGTGACGATCGCGTCAAAGGCGTGATGTTCACCGGTTCCACCGAAGTCGCTCGTCTGCTGCAACGCAACATTGCCGGTCGCCTGGACAGCCAGGGTCGTCCGATTCCGCTGATCGCCGAAACCGGTGGCCAGAACGCGATGATCGTCGACTCTTCGGCACTGACCGAACAGGTGGTGATCGACGTGGTTTCCTCGGCCTTCGACAGCGCCGGCCAGCGGTGCTCAGCCCTGCGCGTG
The DNA here is from genome assembly GCF_035065025.1 of Pseudomonas sp. YuFO8. NCBI lineage: Bacteria > Pseudomonadati > Pseudomonadota > Gammaproteobacteria > Pseudomonadales > Pseudomonadaceae > Pseudomonas > Pseudomonas sp. YuFO8. The sequence continues at coordinate 5,880 of NZ_JAXDEQ010000004.1, forward strand.
CTGTGCCTGCAGGAAGATTCCGCCGACCGCGTGATCGAAATGCTCAAGGGCGCCATGGCTGAAAGCCGCCTCGGCAACCCTGAGCGCCTGTCCGTGGACATCGGCCCGGTGATCGACGCCGAAGCCAAGGCTGGCATCGAGAAGCACATCCAGGCCATGCGCGACAAAGGTCGCAGCGTGTACCAGGTGGCCATCGCCGACGCCGAAGAAGTCAAACGCGGCACCTTCGTGATGCCGACGCTGATCGAACTGGAAAGCTTCGACGAACTGCAACGGGAGATCTTCGGTCCGGTGCTGCACGTGGTGCGCTACAAGCGCAAGGACATCGATCAACTGATCGCGCAGATCAACGCTTCCGGCTACGGTCTGACCCTGGGTGTGCACACCCGCATCGACGAGACCATCGCCAAGGTGATCGACAACGTCAATGCCGGTAACGTCTACGTGAACCGCAACATCGTCGGCGCCGTGGTCGGCGTACAGCCGTTCGGCGGCGAAGGCCTGTCGGGTACTGGTCCGAAAGCCGGTGGCCCGCTGTACCTGTACCGCCTGCTGTCGACCCGTCCTACCGATGCGATCGAACAATCCTTCGCCCGAGGCGACGCGATTGCCGCACCGGACGTTCGCCTGCGCGACGCCATGAGCAAGCCGCTGACCGCCCTGAAAGCCTGGGCCGACAGCAACAAGTTCGCCGACCTGAGCACTCTGTGCGTACAGTTCGCCGCACAATCGCAAAGCGGTATCACCCGCGTTCTGGCTGGCCCGACCGGCGAGCGCAACAGTTATGCGATCCTGCCGCGTGAGCACGTGCTGTGCCTGGCGGAAGTCGAAGGCGATCTGCTGACGCAACTGGCGGCAGTACTGGCTGTCGGCGGTTCGGCGGTATGGCCGGAAGCTGAGCTGACCAAGGCTTTGTTCGCCCGCCTGCCGAAAGACATTCAGGCACGCATCAAACTGGTGTCCGACTGGAACAAGGATGAAGTGGTGATTGATGCAGTTCTGCATCACGGCCATTCCGACCAGTTGCGCGCGGTTTGCCAGCAAGTGGCCAAGCGTGCCGGCGCCATTGTCGGGGTTCAGGGCTTGTCGCAGGGTGAGACCAATATTGCGTTGGAGCGCCTGGTGATTGAGCGGGCCTTGAGCGTTAACACTGCTGCGGCGGGTGGTAATGCCAGCTTGATGACCATCGGATAAACCGCAACACGATCGGGCAGCTGCGGCTGCCCGATCTTTGGAAGCAAGATCAAGAGATCGCAGCCTTCGGCAGCTCCTACACTGGAATGCGTTTCCCTGTAGGAGCTGCCGAAGGCTGCGATCTTTTGCTTCTCCATCACGCTCATCAATCATCCTGTTCAACCACTATTCCCACGCCTAGACTCGGCCCATCCCAACAAAAGGTAGGCCGCCATGTCCGAGACGTTGCTCAGTTCCCGCAATCTGGCTTTCGAGCTGTATGAAGTCCTCGATGCCGAGGGCCTGACCCAGCGTGAGCGTTTCGCCGAGCACAATCGCGAGACCTTCGATGCCGCCCTCGGCACCGCCCGCAACATCGCCGAGAAGTTCTTCGCCCCGCACAACCGCAAGGGCGACGAGAACGAGCCACGCTATGAAGACGGCAAGGCGATCCTGATTCCCGAAGTGAAACCGGCGGTGGATGCCTTCCTCGAAGCCGGTTTCCTCAATGCCGCGCGCAGTTTCGACGCAGGCGGCATGCAGTTGCCTACATTGCTGTCCCAGGCCTGCTTCGCCCACTTTCAATCGGCCAACGCGGCGACAACGTCCTATCCCTTCCTGACCATGGGCGCGGCGAACCTGATCGAAAGTTTCGGCACCGAAGAACAGAAGCGCCGCTTCCTGCAACCGATGATCGACGGTCGCTTCTTTGGCACCATGGCCCTGACCGAACCCCATGCGGGCTCGTCGCTGTCGGACATTCGGACACGGGCCGAGCCTGCGCCGGACGGCACCTATCGACTCAAGGGCAACAAGATCTTCATCTCCGGCGGCGATCATCCGCTGTCGGAAAACATCGTGCACATGGTCCTGGCCAAGCTGCCGGATGCACCCGCCGGGGTGAAGGGCATTTCGCTGTTCATCGTGCCCAAGTTCCTGGTCAACGATGACGGCAGCCTTGGCCAGCGTAACGACGTGCTGCTGGCAGGGCTGTTCCACAAGATGGGCTGGCGCGGCACCACGTCTACCGCGCTGAACTTCGGCGATAACGGTGAGTGCGTCGGCTATCTGGTGGGCAAGCCGCACCATGGCCTGAGCTACATGTTCCAGATGATGAACGAAGCGCGGATCGGCGTCGGCATGGGCGCGGTGATGCTTGGCTACGCCGGTTACCTGTATTCCCTGGAGTACGCCCGCGAGCGGCCGCAGGGTCGCGTGCCGGACAGCAAGGACCCGAACACTGCGCCCGTGGCGATCATCCAGCACGCCGACGTCAAACGCATGCTGCTGACCCAGAAGGCTTACGTCGAAGGCTCGTTCGACCTGGGTTTGTACACCGCCCGCCTGTTCGACGACACCACCACCCTCGACACCGAAGCCGAACGCAAGCAGGCCCATGAACTGCTGGACCTGCTGACGCCCATCGCCAAATCCTGGCCGTCGGAGTTTTGCCTGAAAGCCAACGAGCTGGCGATCCAGATCCTCGGCGGTCACGGCTATACCCGCGAATATCCGGTGGAACAGTACTACCGCGACAACCGCCTCAACCCGATCCACGAAGGCACCCACGGCATCCAGTCGCTGGACCTGCTGGGGCGCAAACTGGCACAGAACGGCGGTGCCGGGCTTAAGCAACTGATCCGCCTGATCGCCGACACCACCGAGCGCGCACAGGCCCATGAATCGCTGACTGCACTGCGTGAGCCGCTGGAGAAACTGGTGGCGCGCCTGCAAACCGTGACCATTGGCCTGCTGACGGACCTGGCCCAGGGCAAGGTCAACAGCAGCCTGGCGAACTCCGCGCTGTACCTGAAAGTGTTCGGCCATGCGGTGATTGGCTGGCGCTGGCTGGAACAGGCGATTCGCGCCGAGGAAGGGCTGGCCAAGGGGAATGCGGCGGATGTGAGTTTCTATAAAGGCAAGTTGCAGGCGGCACGGTACTTCCTGACCTGGGAAGTGCCGGGTTGCCACCATGAACTAGCGATTCTTGAGGCGCGGGATGATGTTTGCTTGAACATGCAGGATGAGTGGTTCTGATCCAAGTCTTGAGGTGCAGCTGAAATCCATTCGCGAGCAAGCCCGCTCCCACAGTTGAAATGCGATCCACTGTGGGAGCGGGCTTGCTCGCGAAGAGGCCCGCACCGACAACCCATCAGCTCAAGCGAAACCCACCCATCTGCCGCGCCAGATCATCCGCCAACCGCTGCAACGTCTGACAATCCTCCCGGCAAGCCCTGACCTCCCCCGCCGTCGCCCGCGCCAGGTCGGAAATCCCCTGCACGTTGCGATTGATCTCCTCGGTCACCGCCGACTGCTCTTCAGTCGCCGTCGCCACCTGGTGGTTCATGTCGCTGATGCGTTCGACCTGCCCGGTAATCGCCGTCAACGAGGCCCCGGTGCGCTGGCTCGACTCAACCCCCGTGCCCGTGGCCGCTTGCCCGGAATGCATCGAAGACACCGCGTTCTCCGCGCCCTGTTTGAGGCTGCCGATCATCTGCTGGATCTCATCGGTGGAAGCCTGGGTACGCCGAGCCAAAGTGCGCACTTCATCGGCCACCACCGCAAATCCGCGGCCCATGTCCCCGGCCCGCGCAGCCTCGATGGCGGCATTGAGCGCCAGCAGGTTGGTCTGTTCGGAAATCCCGCGAATCACCGCCAGCACCTGATCGATCGATGCCACCTGATTGGCCAGCTCGCCCACGGCGCTGGCGGCGACACCGATTTCGTCGGACATGCTTTCAATATGGCGGATCGAACCGCCGACCACTTCCCGAGCCTGCAGGGCTTCATCCCGGGCGTTTTGCGAAGCGACTGCCGCGTTGCCGGCGTTTTGCGCAATTTCCTGCACGGTCAAGCCCATTTCGTGAACAGCGGTGGCAACCATGTCGGTCATCTCCTGCTGGCGCCCGGAACGCTCTGCGGTGTTGTCCACCACCCGCGCCACCTGGCCGACTGCGGTGCGCAAGCGTTCGCTGGTGGCCAGCACTTCGCCGATCATCTCGCGCTGGCTATCAAGGAACCGATTGAAGCCACGCGCCAGATCGCCCAGTTCATCGGCGCGACTGGCATCCAGCCGATGGGTCAAATCTCCACCACCGCTACCGATGGCGACCAGCGCCGCTGTTACCTGACGAATCGGCCGTACCAGGCCACGGGCCAGCAACACCACCAGCAGCAGGCACACCAGTGCCACCGCTAGGCCAATACCGCCGCTCATCCACATGGCGCGACGGGCCTCGGCGTAGATTTGCGCCTGTGGCACTTCGGCCACCAGGGTCCAGCCGAGATCGCGCAGGGGCAGGCTCAATGCCAGGAAATCTTCGCCATCGCGCTGGAAGTTGCTGCTCGCTGCGTTTCCTTGACTCATGACCGCTTGCGCCGCAGGGCCACCCACCTGCTCAGCCAAGGTGCGTTTGCCACTGAATTGCGCTTCAGGATGGACCTGGATCAAACCGTCGGAACGCACGAGATAGACCTTGCCGCGCTCACCGAAACTGAAGTTGTGAATCAGCTCCGAGAGCCCTTTCATGCTCAGTCCCAGCCCGGCGACGCCCACAACCTTTCCTGCCTTCTCGACTTTAAGGTCGATGAACAGCGCCAATTCTCCGGTGGCCGTGTCGTTGTCGATATTGAGCGTGCGCGGCTGGTTGCTGTCGAGAAACGAGTAGAACCAGGCGTCTTTCGGATTGGAACGACTGAGGGTCCGGTCCAGGCCTTTTTCGTTGAAGTAATGATTGGACGCGGTACCGACGATAATCGTGGTAAAGGCCTTGTGCTCGGCGCGGATGCCTTCGAGATAGGCAGTAAAGGTGTCGACCTGGGCACTGTCTTCACCCGCAGCCAGCCAGTCACGCACCATGCTGTTGCTGGCGATGTCCTTGGCGGCGGTGAGGGGTTGGACGAGGATGCGTTCGATGTCGTTGCGCATCGCTTCGATGCTCGACGGCAGCGCCTGTTCGACCAGATAGCGCTGGGCGAGGCGGTTGACCACGAGGGTATAAACGCCAACCACGATCACGATGCTGACCAGCAGGGCGGTGCCCATGCTCAGGATCAATTGCCACTGAATACTGCGACGCCAGAACTGCATGGAGCACCCCCAAAGAATAAGAGGCTGAAACACTGCAACAGCCGTGCCGATTGTATACAACTAAACCGACAATTTATTCTTTGGTTGTGCGCAAAGCCGATCAGGCCTGATTGATCGTCTTGGAGATCACTTCAACCGTGGCGCTGACTTGCTCTTGGTAACGGTCGAGTTCCTGTTTGTGCTGCTTTTGCATTTCGATCTGCTGGGAACACAGATTCATCGCCGCCAGCACCAGCAGTCGGTCACCGATCAGGGTCGGGTACTTCTTTTTGGTGTCGGCCAGGGCAGCTTTCAGCATCAACGCAGCGTCCAGCAGGGTCTGCTCTTCCCCGGCCGGTGCCTTGATCGAATAGTCTTCCCCCAGGATCGAGACGACTTTCACACCTGGGCCGTAACTCATGCGTTGACAGGGCCAGCGCTGACGCGCTCAACCAGGGCCTGGATGCGTGCAACGGTGGCGCCTTGCTTCTCTTCCTGTTCCATCAGGCTCAGTTGCAGGCTTTCGTTTTCGTCCTTGGCCTGGGCCAGTTCGGCGCTCAGGGCCTGGTTAGTGCCGACCAACGCCTGGTTCTGTTGCACGAGGTCGCTGACCAGTTGTTCCAATTGGCTTAGGGATGCTTCCAACATTTTGATTTTCCGGGCATTTTCAAAGGGCGCGTACGATAAAGAAAAGTCACGATGGATGCCAGGGTTATGCGGGCGCAAGGCCTTGATTTTCCTGGCCGGTGACCATTCTCGCGAACTGTAGAGACTGTGATTGGCCGATCTGGTTCCTGCACTTCGTCGCCATGGTGCAAATCCACGAGCATCGACCGTGTGCCCCTGCAAAGCTTTTTGACAGCATCACATTTCAACAGGTTAGAATCGCTGGCACGCAGACTGCATGGTCAGTTTGTGCCCGCTTTCCAGCCTTCCGGAGTACTGCCTTTGAATGCGACGACCATCAACAGCCTGTTCTTGATCGGCGCGTTGCTGGTAGGTGCGAGCATTCTGGTGAGTTCACTCTCGTCACGCCTCGGCATCCCGATCCTGGTGATCATCCTGGCCGTGGGTATGGCGGCCGGCGTCGATGGCGGCGGCATTATCTTCGACAACTACCCCACCGCTTATCTGGTCGGCAACCTGGCATTGGCGGTGATCCTGCTCGACGGCGGATTGCGTACCCGCGTGTCGAGTTTCCGCGTGGCGTTATGGCCGGCGCTGTCGCTGGCCACGGTCGGGGTGTTGATCACCACCGGGCTGACCGGCATGGCCGCGGCCTGGCTGTTCGACCTGAACCTGATCCAGGGCCTGCTGATCGGCGCCATCGTCGGCTCCACCGACGCCGCGGCGGTGTTTTCGCTGCTGGGCGGCAAAGGCCTGAACGAACGGGTGACCGCCAGCCTGGAGATCGAATCCGGCAGCAACGACCCGATGGCGGTGTTCCTCACCGTGACCCTGATCGACATGCTTGCCAGTGGCCAGACCGGCCTGCACTGGAGCCTGCTGACCCACCTGCTGCGCGAGTTCGGCATCGGTGGCGTCATCGGCCTCGGCGGTGGCTGGCTCATGCTGCAACTGGTCAACCGGATCAACCTGGCCACCGGCCTCTATCCCATCCTGGTCATTGCCGGCGGCCTGGTGGTGTTCGCCCTGACCAACGCCCTGCATGGCAGCGGTTTCCTGGCCGTGTACCTGTGCGGGCTGGTCATCGGTAACCGGCCCGTGCGCAGCCGCCACGGCATTCTGCACATGCTCGACGGCATGGCCTGGCTGGCGCAGATCGGTATGTTCCTGGTGCTGGGGCTGCTGGTCACGCCCCACGACCTGCTGCCGATTGCATTGCCGGCGCTGGGACTGGCTTTGTGGATGATCCTGTTTGCCCGGCCGTTGTCGGTGATGGTCGGCCTGCTGCCGTTCAAGGCCTTCCACGGGCGAGAGAAAGCGTTTATTTCCTGGGTAGGTCTGCGCGGTGCGGTTCCGATCATTCTGGCGGTGTTCCCGCTGATGGCGGGCCTGCCCAACGCCCAACTGTACTTCAACCTCGCCTTCTTTATCGTGCTGGTGTCGCTGCTGGTGCAAGGCACTAGCCTGCCATGGATCGCCAAGCTCCTGAAGGTAACCGTGCCGCCCGAGCCTGCGCCAATTTCCCGCTCCGCTCTGGAAGTGCACGTCACCAGCGAGTGGGAACTGTTCGTTTATCGTCTTGGCGCCGAAAAATGGTGCATCGGCTCGCCTCTTCGCGAACTGAAAATGCCGGAAGGCACGCGCATCGCCGCCCTGTTTCGTGGCCAGCAACTGCTCCATCCGTCGGGTAGTACGGTGCTCGAAGTCGATGATTTACTGTGTGTTATCGGCCACGAACACAACCTGGCGGCCCTCGGAAAACTGTTCAGCCAGGCACCGCAACGCGGCCTCGATTTGCGCTTCTTCGGCGACTTCGTACTCGAAGGAGACGCCCAGCTGGCCGCGGTTGCTGCCCTGTACGGGTTGAAGGTCGAAGGCATCGATCCGAGCATGTCGCTGGGCCACTTCATTGCCCAGAAAGTCGGCGGTGCACCCGTGGTCGGTGACCAGGTGGAATGGAACAATACCATCTGGACCGTCGCGGTCATGGAGGGGAACAAGATCGGCAAAGTGGGCGTCAGATTCCCCGAAGGAAGTCGCCCGGGTCCGGGTCTCTTCCTCTAAACTCCACTCTTCGTCCTGTTTTTGATCGGTCTCTATGTCAAGCCTGCGCACTTTTTTCGTCATGGTCCTTTTGGGGCTGAGCCTCTCTGTCGGTACAGTACAAGCCGCCGAACCGCCGAACCGCGAATCCGTGCAGGCGAGCCTGGACAAGATCGCCGACCGCAAACTGCCGGAAGCCGACCAGAAGGCCCTGCAATCGGTCCTGCAAAGCACGCTGACACAGCTCAACAGCCAGCGCGACTACGAGCAGAAGCTGGTCGACCTCAAGCAACAACTGGCGACCGCGCCCAAACTGACCATCGAGAACCAGCGTGAACTGGCCCGCCTGAAGGCCAGCAGCGTGGTGCCGGTGGCGCAACGCTTTGCCAAGGAGTCGATCCAGCAGCTTGAGCAAATGCTCACCGAACGGGCAACCCAGCAAAGCGATCTGCAAAAAGCCCTGGGCGACGCCAACAGCCTGATCATCACCGCCCAGACTCGCCCCGAACGCGCACAGGCGGAAATTTCCGCCAGCCAGACGCGCATCCAGCAGATCAACAACATCCTCAAGGCCGGCAAAGACGCCGGCAAGACCCTGAGCGGCGAGCAACGGGACCAGCTCAATGCCGAGCTCGCGGCCTTGAACGCCCTGATCCCGCTGCGCCGCCAGGAACTGGCGGGCAACACTCAGCTGCAAGACCTGGGCAACAGCCAGCATGATCTGCTGTCGGAAAAATCAGATCGCCTGGACCAGGAAATTCAAGAGCTGCAAAACCTGATCAACCAGAAGCGCCTCGCGCAGTCCCAGGAAACGGTCACCCAGCAATCGATCGAAGCCCAGAAGGCCGGCGGCAGCAGCCTGCTGGCCATCGAAAGCACGGCCAACCTGAAGCTCTCGGACTACCTGCTCAAAAGCACCGACCGCCTCAACGAAGTCACCCAGAAAAACCTGCAGACCAAGCAACAACTGGACAGCCTGACCCAGAGCGATTCCGCCCTGGACGAACAGATCAACGTGCTCAAGGGCAGCCTGCTGCTCTCCAAGATTCTCTACAAGCAGAAACAGGCCTTGCCGCGCCTTCGGGTCGACCGTGACCTGGCGGACCAGATCGCCGACATTCGCCTGTATCAGTTCGAAGTCAGCCAGCAACGGGAATTGCTCAGCAACCCGGCCGCCTACGTCGACAACCTGCTGTCGACCCAGCCGCCGGAACAAGTCACGCCGCAGCTGCGCAAGAGCCTGCTGGAACTGGCCACCACCCGCGCCGACCTGCTGGAGCGGCTGAACCGCGAACTGAGCGCGGTGCTCAACGAATCCATTACCCTGCAACTGAACCAGAAGCAATTGCTCAGCACGGCGCAGAGCCTGCGCGCGACCCTCGATGAGCAGATGTTCTGGATTCCCAGCAACAAGCCGCTGGATGTCGAGTGGATGCGCGCTGTGCCGGAACGCCTGAACCGTCAGGTCGACACCCTGCCCTGGGCCTCAAGCCTGAGTGAACTGGTCGACGGCCTGACCCAGCGCCCCCTGCTGTTCCTGCCGCTGGCGTTGCTGATTGGCGCACTGCTGTGGCGACGCAAGCAGCTGTATGCGCGCCTCAACAAGGTTCACCAGGACATCGGCCACTTCAAGCGCGACAGCCAGTGGCACACGCCCCAGGCCATTCTGATCAACATCCTGTTGGCGATGCCGGTGTCGCTGGGCCTCGCCCTGTGTGGCCTGGCCCTGCAAATCGACGCCCGCGGGCAGAACGCGAGCATGGGCGCGGCGTTGCTGCAAATGGCCGGGGCCTGGCTGGTGTTCTACACCGCCTACCGCATCCTGGCGCCAGGTGGCGTAGCGGAACTGCATTTCCGCTGGGAAAAACCCCAGGTCGAATTCCTCCGCGGCTGGGTTCGTCGCCTTGGCATGGTGGTGATGGCGCTGGTCACCGTGGTGGCGGTTGCCGAGCTGCAACCAGCGGCTTTGGCCGATGACGTGCTCGGCATGCCGGTGGTGCTGATCTGCTACGCCTTGATGACCTGGCTGCTCAGCCGCTTGCTGATCAGCAGCCCGACCCACGAGAACGCCTCGCTGTTCCGCAAGGTCCTGGGCATCGGGTTTACCGCGTTGCCCATCGCGCTGTTCGTGGCCGTGTGCTTTGGCTACTACTACACCGCGCTGAAACTCAGTGACCGGCTGATCAACACCCTTTACCTGCTGATGTTCTGGCTGGTGATCGAAGCGACCTTCGTGCGCGGCCTGAGCGTGGCGGCACGCCGCCTGGCCTACCAGCGCGCCCTGGCCAAACGCCAGGCGGCGAAGGAAGCCGGCGATGGCGAAGCGGTCATCGAAGAACCGACGATGGACATCGAGAAGGTCAACGAACAGTCCCTGCGCCTGATCCGCCTGGCGCTGCTGGGCGGCTTCATCGCCGCGCTCTACTGGGTCTGGGCCGACCTGATCACGGTGTTCTCGTACCTGGACAACGTCACCCTCTACGAATACACCAGCGGCACCGGAGCCAACATGAGCATGGTGCCCATCAGCATCGGCGACATGCTCGGCGCGCTGATCATCATCGGCATCACCTTTGCCCTGGCGCGTAACTTGCCGGGTCTGCTGGAAGTGTTCGTGCTGTCGAAGCTGAACCTGGCCCAGGGCAGCGCCTACGCCACCACCACGCTGCTGTCCTATGTGATCGCCGGCATCGGCTTCGTCTCGACCCTGTCGACCCTCGGCGTGAGCTGGGACAAGTTGCAATGGCTGGTCGCGGCACTGTCGGTAGGCCTTGGCTTCGGCATGCAGGAGATCTTCGCCAACTTCATCTCCGGCATCATGATCCTGTTCGAACGCCCGGTGCGCATTGGCGACACCATCACCATCGGCAACCTGTCGGGTACGGTGAGCAAGATCCGCATCCGCGCCACCACCATCACCGACTTCGACCGCAAGGACATCATCGTCCCGAACAAGACGTTCATTACCGGGCAACTGATCAACTGGTCGCTGACCGATACCATCACCCGAGTCACCCTCAAGCTCGGGGTCGACTACGGCTCGGACCTCGACCTGGTGAAAGAACTGCTGTTGAAAGCCGCACGGGAAAACCCCCGGGTGCTCAAGGAACCCGAGCCGCACGTGTACTTCCTGAACTTCGGCGAGAGCACCCTCGACCACGAACTGCGCATGCATGTGCGCGACCTGGGCGACCGCAACCCGGTGCTCGATGAGGTCAACCGCTTCATCAACCGCGAGTTCAAGAAGCAGCACATCAACATCTCGTTCCGCCAGATGGAGGTCTACCTCAAGAACCTTCACGGCCAGGAATATAAATTGGTGCCGATCGAACCGGAAACGAAAACCATCGTGCCAATGGTCGACGGCAAGCCGGCGCAGGAACCGCCCGCCGCCAAACTCGACTAACCGGCCAATCCCCAGCAGAATGCTCGGACATTCTGCTGGAGCCGGCCCTTGAAAGCCCTCGACGAACTGACCTTCGACAACCGCTTCGACCGCCTGGGCGATGCGTTTTCCGCCCACGTGCTGCCCGAACCTATCGACAACCCACGCTTGGTAGTCGCGAGCCCGGCTGCCATGGCCCTACTCGACCTCGACCCCGCAGTGGCCGAGACCCCAGAGTTCGCCGAGCTGTTCAGCGGCCACAAACTCTGGGCCGACGCGATTCCCAGGGCGATGGTCTATTCCGGTCATCAGTTCGGCTCCTACAACCCGCAACTGGGCGATGGTCGCGGCCTGTTGCTGGGCGAGGTGTACAACGAGGCAGGCGAGCATTGGGACCTGCACCTCAAGGGCGCCGGCCAGACGCCCTTTTCGCGCATGGGCGATGGCCGCGCGGTGCTGCGCTCCTCTATCCGCGAGTTCCTCGCCTCCGAAGCCTTGCATGCCCTGAACATCCCGACCACCCGGGCGCTGTGCGTGATCGGCTCCGACACCCCGGTCTGGCGGGAAAAACAGGAGCGCGCGGCCATGGTCCTGCGCCTGGCACCGAGCCATGTGCGCTTTGGGCATTTCGAATATTTCTACTACACCAAACGCCCCGAGCAGCAGAAAGTGCTGGGTGAGCATGTTCTGGCCATGCACTTTCCCGAGTGCCTGGAACAACCGGAACCGTACCTGGCGATGTTCCGCGAAATCGTCGAGCGCAACGCCGAACTGATCGCCAAGTGGCAGGCTTATGGCTTCTGCCACGGGGTGATGAACACCGACAACATGTCGATCCTCGGTATCACGTTCGATTTCGGCCCGTTCGCCTTCCTCGATGACTTCGACGCCAATTTCATCTGCAACCACTCCGATGATCAGGGTCGCTATTCATTCAGCAACCAGGTGCCGATCGGCCAGTGGAACCTCAGCGCCCTGGCCCAGGCCCTGACACCGTTCATCAGTGTCGAAGCCCTGCGCGAAACCCTGGGCCTGTACCTGCCGCTGTTCCAGGCCCATTACCTGGACCTGATGCGCCGCCGCCTGGGCCTGACCACCGCCGAGGACGACGACCAGAAGCTGCTGGAGCATCTGCTGCAATTGATGCAGAACAGCGGCGTCGATTACAGCCTGTTCTTCCGGCGCCTGGGTGAAGACTCACCCGAAGCGGCTATCTCCCGTTTGCGCGATGACTTCGTCGACCTCAAGGGTTTCGATGCCTGGGGCGAGCTCTATGTCGCGCGCGTGGCCCGAGAAGGCGAGGTGGATCAGGAGGAGCGTCGCAAGCGGATGCATGCCGTGAATCCGCTGTACATCCTGCGCAACTACCTGGCGCAGAAGGCTATCGATGCGGCGGAAAGTGGCGACTACTCGGAGGTTCGCCGACTGCACGCCGTGCTGAGCAAGCCGTTCGAGGAACAGCCGGGGATGGAAAGCTACGCCGAACGGCCGCCGGAGTGGGGCAAGCATCTGGAGATCAGTTGTTCGTCGTGAGACGCGTCAGATAAAGACGTCCACCGGCACATTGAAGCGCTCGGCCAACCAGCGGATCTGCCGCAGGTTGAGCTGGCGCTTGCCGCTCAGGATCTCGGAAACGACCGACTGAGGCCCGACGCCTGGCAGGTCGCTTTGAGTCAAACCATGTTCGCGCATCATGTATCCAAGCACTTCAGCACCTGTGGCTTGGGGCATTGGGTGATGCTTGTGATCCCATTCCTCAATCCAGTCACCGATGATGTCCACCAGACTCATCAGAGGATGCGACTCGTCAACTCCGGTCATCTCGAGTAACTCGTCGAGTGCCTGCACCAGCGTGTCATAGTCGTCTTCGTTTTTGGGTTTGCGTAGCAATGGCGCTACAAACTCCCAGTGCTCCGCTGCGTTTTTTATCAGAATGCTCATACCCTACCCTCCTTCCATTTACCGCGGTCATATTCGCGGTGATCCAGCACATGCTTGATGTAGATTTTTTGATGCCGATATCGAACGTAGGCGATCAGCCGTAATTTGTTACCACCAATATCGAAAACATGAAGCTCACCAACCTTGTCGGTTGCGGGAAATGAAGACTTCATTGCTGCAAAATCATTTGGCGTGACGCGCTTTACCGTTCGATACCACTGGTCCAGTGCACTGGCCGCCTGCGGCCACTTTTCCTTGGCATCCCAGATTCGTTTTTCGGAAAACACTCGCATGCAACATCCTTATCGCATTTCGCAATGGTGAGTTAATCACAGACTGAAAATATCGCAATATGCGATAACCCAAACCAGACCAGTGGTCTCGCTTAGTACGACTCAGCCTAGTTTTATCGAGCGACACCGCACAATTGAAAATATGAGCAAACGTCTCCAAATAGCAATGATCGGCTTCTCAACAGGACCTTCCTCATGACCGACCCACTCCTCATCCCCTGCCCCCACTGCAACGGCCTGAACCGTATTCCGGCGGAGCGCCTCAACGACCATCCGAAATGCGGACGCTGCAAGGCCGAAGTCCTGCTGAACAAGCCTTTCGAACTCAAGCAAGGCGATTACGCCAGTCAGATCAAGGGCGATCTGCCACTTTTGGTGGATGTGTGGGCAGACTGGTGCGGGCCGTGCAAGTCGTTTGCGCCGGTGTTCGAGCAGGCGGCGGGGCAATTGGCGGGCAAGTGTCGCCTGGCCAAGCTGGACAGCGAGGCGAACCAGCAACTGTCGACGCAATTGGGGATACGCTCGATTCCGAGCCTGATTCTGTTCAAGAACGGCCGGGAAGTTGCCCGCCAGAGTGGGGCCTTCCCGTTACCGCAGTTGCTGAGCTGGCTGCGTAGCCAAGGGATCTGACAACGATCCTGATCGCACCACCATTCAAAATGTGGGAGCGGGCTTGCTCGCGAATGCGGCGTTACAGTCAAGGACGATGTCGACTGAGGGAACGCTTTCGCGAGCAAGCCCGCTCCCACATGGGTTCTGTGTAAACAATGGAATCAGGCGTTTTCCAGCAGGTTGTGCAACTCGACAAACTGCTGAGTCAACTTGTGCCGCGGATCGAGATGGATCAGCGGCGTATTCGCCTGGTGGGATTCGCGCATACGCACCGAGCTGGCCAGGTACACCGGCAGCACCGGCAGGCCCTCGGCGATCAGTTCATCGAGGATTTGCTGGGGCAGGCTGGCGCGGGCCTGGAACTGGTTGACGACGATGCCCTCGACTTCCAGCCCTTCGTTATGGTCTTCCTTGAGCTCTTCGATTTCCGCCAGCACACCGTATAGCGCCTGACGCGAGAAACTGTCGCAATCGAAAGGAATTAGCACACGATCGGCGGCAATCAATGCTGAAACAGCATAGAAATTCAAAGCAGGAGGGGTATCGAGGTAAATCCGGTCGTAATCCTCGTCCAGCTCTTCAAGCAATTTTCGCAGCTTGTTGATCTTGTGCTTGGCCTCAAGCTTTGGCTGCAGGTCCGCCAATTCGGCAGTAGCGGTCACGACATGAAGGTTTTCGAATGGGGTTTCGTAGATGTCGACCTGGTTCTTCCTGGAGAAAGGCCCGGAGGACAGGGTCTGCTTGAAGAAATCGGCTATACCCATCGGGATATCGTCACCGGTGAGGCCGGTCAGGTACTGAGTGGAGTTGGCCTGGGCATCGAGATCGACCAACAAGGTGCGATAACCCTCGCTGGCGCTGACCGCCGCCAGATTGCAGGCAATACTGGATTTGCCCACGCCACCTTTCTGATTGAACACCACGCGCCGCATTGCAAAACCTCCGTGTATCAAAGAATGACCGAGTGTAGTGGTCCACGGCATGGCTTCGCTACCTCACAAACACAGGGACTACACGGTCATCAGCCTTTTCCTGCTGAAAAAGCCGCTGGCGCCTCATTGAACCGAGTTCAAAGCCGACAGACGGCCCATGAAAACGTGAATGATTGCCAATCGTTCAGTTTTTGCGAACTGACCGGTAAATCCCACTGGGCAAAATGTAACCAGCATTTGCTACAGGTTCGCCGCACCGGGATAATGCGCACCACTCGGCGCCAAGCGCCACGTAGGGTGTGCCGTGCCAATGCGTCACTCACCGCGTCAGGAAGCCTGCAAGGGCGGGATTGAATGTCTGTGATCAATTTCAACATCGCCCAGTGGCGCGCTTGGGCCCCGGGGCTTGAAAGCGTGGATGACTGGCAGGCCTGGTGCCGGCAACCCTCGATGTTGCCGGGCAGCGATGCCGCACCCGATGTCTCGTTCCTGCCGGCCATGCAGCGTCGGCGGCTCAGCCGTCTGGCGCGGATGGCCTTCAGTGTCGGCTGGCCATTGGCCGAAGGTCGTCAGGACCTGCCATTGGTCTTTGTTTCCCGTCACGGCGAAACCCCACGGACCTTCGATATTCTCAGCGACCTGGCCGTCGACCAGCCGCTGTCGCCGACCCAGTTCAGCCTGTCAGTGCATAACGCGATCATCGGCCTGTGGTCGATCATGCGCGGTGAAACCAGCGAAATGACTGCCCTGGCCGCCGCTGGCGACGGCCTGGAGCACGGCATGCTGGAGGCCGCGGCCCTGCTGGCTGAAGGCGCACCTGCGGTATTGCTGGTGATCACCGAAGAGCAGCCACCGCAGGCCTATTCGACCTGGATCGACGATGTGCCCTTCCCCTATGCCGTCGGCCTGCTGATTACCCCGGGCAATGACTGGCAGTTGACCCTGAACAGCGCCACGGATGCGTTGTCCAAAGCTCGCTGGCCTCACGCGCTGAATCTGTTGTGCACGCTGCTCGGCCCGCAAACCACCTGCCAACATGCCTGGAAAAATCGTGTATGGACCTGGCAACGCAGCCTGTGACTGAAAAAAACCGCGATGCCTATTATTGGCGGCTGCTGGCCACGGCCGCGAGCTTTGCCCTGTTCGGGCTGGGTGGCCTGTGCCTGCGCCTGGTGGTTTTCCCGCTGCTGGCCTGCCTGCCGGGTGATGCCCGGACCCACCGGTTGCGCGCGCGACAAACCGTCAGCCGCTGCTTCTGGTTGTTCGTCCGGTTCATGGCCCGCACTGGCGTGCTGACCTACGAGATTCAAGGTGCGGACAAACTCGGGCGACCGGGCCAGATGATCATCGCCAATCATCCATCGCTGATCGATGTGGTGTTCCTGATCGGGCTGGTCCCCCACGCCAACTGCGTGGTCAAGCAAAGCCTTTGGGATAACCCGTTCACTCGCACCCCCCTGCGTCGCACCGAATACATCAGCAACGACGGCAGCATGGACATGCTCGATGCCGCCGCCGATGCGCTCAAACAAGGCCAGCCCCTGATCATCTTTCCCGAAGGCACCCGCACCCAGCCGGGCCAGGCACCCGCCTTTCATCGGGGGGGCGCGGCAATTGCCCTGCGGGGTGCGAAAATCCTCACCCCCGTGGTGATCAAGGTCAGCCCGACCACACTGACCAAGGCCGAACCCTGGTATCGGATCCCCAAGCGCCGCGTACACTTCAGTATTCGCGTCGGGGCCGATATGGATCCCCAGACTTTCGCAGCGCTAGGCCCTGCCCCTCAGGCCTCGCGCAAGCTCAACGATTACTTGCATACCTATTTTACTAAGGAGCTCGCCAAAGATGAGCGATCTGCAGACTCATAACCTGGTGCTGGAAATAAAAACCCTGATCATCGACGCCCTCGGCCTCGAAGACATCAGCGCCGACGACATCGGCGACGAGCAGACGCTGTTCGGCGAAGGCCTGGGCCTGGACTCGGTGGATGCCCTGGAACTCGGCCTGGCCATCCAGAAAAAATACGGCATCAAGATCGATGCCGACGCCAAGGACACGCGCAATCACTTCAGTAACGTGGCGAGCCTTGCGGCCTTCGTCACCGCAAAACAGGCAGCTTGAGACCGGACCATGCAAACTCGTGACGACATTTTCATAACCCTGCGCGATGCCTTGGTCGAGCTGTTCGAACTGGACCCCGAACGGGTGAGCCTCGAATCCAACCTGTATCAGGACCTGGAAATCGACAGCATCGATGCGGTCGACCTGATCGATCACATCAAGCGCCAGACCGGCAAGAAGATCGCGGCCGAAGAATTCAAATCGGTGCGTACCGTCAGCGACGTGGTCGAGGCGGTCTACCGTCTGGTTCAACCGGCCGCATGAGTCGACTGATCGGCCTCAGCCTGCTGCTGGCGGGCCTGCTATACCCTTTTGCGGTGTATTTCGGCATGGAGCATTTCGCGCCGTGGCAGTTCGGGCTGCTGCTGGGCAGCCTGTGGCTGGCCCGCGCGCTGACCGGCAAGCGACGACCAGGCAGCTTGTGGATGGCATGCGTGGCCATCCTGTTCTGCCTGTTGCTGGCGCTGTTCGACAGTCCGTCGCTGCTGCGTTGGTATCCGGTACTGATCAGCGGGTTCATGCTGGGACTGTTCGGGCTGAGCCTGAAATACGGCCCGCCGATGGTTGAACGCCTGGCCCGCCTGCGCGAAGCGCATTTGCCGGTCAAGGCCATCCGCTATACCCGCCAGGTGACCATCGCCTGGTGCGTCTTTTTCCTGTGCAACGGGATCTGCGCTGCAGCCCTGACACTGTGGGCGCCGCTGAGCTGGTGGATGCTGTACACCGGCCTGATCTCCTACGGATTGATAGGCCTGATGTTTGCCATTGAATGGCTGATACGACAACGGGTACGAGGCCGCCCATGAACTGGATAAAACTTGAGCACCTGCTGCTCAAGGCCGAGCCGGAGCGTGCCGTGACGGCCGAACCGCAGCTCGATCACACACAATTGCGCGAGCAGGCCCTGCGCCTGGCCGCCAGCCTGCAAAACCGCGGTGTGCGGCGCATTGCCGTGCACCTTGAAGACGCCGCCGACCTGGCGATTGCCCTGTTGGGCGCATGGCGTGCCGGGGTAGGCGTGCTGCTGCCGGCCGACCTGCAACCGCAGACCCGCCAGCGCTGGTCCGGCGAAGTGGATGTATGGCTCACCGATCAGCCGGACGATGCACACCTGGGCGATTACCAGGATTCCCCCCTTGGCGCCGCCGCCCTCGACCTTGAAGGCTGCTCGCTGAGCCTGTGCACCTCCGGCTCCAGCGGCGAACCCAAGCGCATCGAAAAAAACCTGGGCCAACTGGTCAATGAAGTTGAGGCCCTGGAACAGCTGTGGGGCGCCGACCTGGGTTCGGCTTGCATCATTGGCAGCGTCGCCACCCAGCACATCTATGGCCTGCTGTTTCGGGTACTGTGGCCACTGTGCGCGGGGCGCCCGTTCGTGCGCAGGCAACTGGCCTTCCCGGAAGACCTGCAGCGCGCCAGTCGCGAGTACCCGGCCTTCGCCTGGGTGGCCAGCCCGGCCCTGCTCAAGCGCATGGGCGACAACCTCGACTGGGCAGCGCTGAGCGCGGTGCGTCGGGTATTTTCCTCCGGTGGCGCACTGCCAGCCGAGGCCGCGCAGCGCCTGCAACAACGCCTTCACCAATGGCCGACGGAAATTTTCGGCAGTTCGGAAACGGGCGGCATCGCCTGGCGCCAGGGTCAGTCCCTGTGGCAGCCCTTTGCCAACGTTCAGTTGAGCCAGGACGACCAGGGGGCCTTGCTCATCACCTCGCCCTACTTGCCTGACGGCCATATCGAGCACACGGCCGATGCCGCGCGAATTGCGGCTGACGGCCGCTTCGAACTGCTCGGACGCCTGGATCGGATCGTCAAGCTGGAAGAGAAACGCATCTCGCTGCCGATGCTGGAGCAGGCGCTGATGGCCCACGACTGGGTGGCCGAAGCGCGCCTGGGTGTCGTTCAGGAAAACCGCGCCTCGTTGGGCGCGCTGGTGGTCCTGACTGACGCGGGCCTGCATGTACTGCGCAATCAAGGACGACGCACACTCACGGAACAATTGCGGCAACACCTGAGCCTGCATTGCGAAACCCTGGCCTTGCCAAGGCGCTGGCGCCTGCTGCAACAACTGCCGCTCAACGCCCAAGGCAAACTGCCCCAGGCCGACGTCGAAGCCCTGCTACTGGCGCCGCGCCCCAAGGCACCTGTGGTGCTCGAACAGGTCGAAGCCGACGGTGAGTGGAGCCTGCAACTGGCTGTACCCCCGGACCTTGCCTATTTCAGCGGGCACTTCCCTACCGCGCCGGTGCTGCCCGGTGTGGTGCAGGTGGAGTGGGCAATGCATCTGGGCCAACAGCTGATGAACCTGCCGGAGACATTCGCCGGCATGGAAGTGCTCAAGTTCCAGCAACTGATCCGTCCCGGCGATGAAGTCCAGTTGCACCTGCGCTTCGACCCGAGCCGCGGCAAACTGTATTTCGCCTATCGCAACGAAACCGCCACCTGCTCCAGCGGGCGGATCCTGCTGGTGGCGGCGCATGCATAATCCCTGCGCCGTGGTGCCGGTCTACAACCACGAAACCGCGATCACCACCGTGGTCGATGCGCTGCTCGCCAGCCACCTGCCGTGCATTCTGGTGGACGACGCCAGCAGCCCGGCCTGTGCCAGGGTGCTCGATCAATTGGCGTTGCGCGACAACGTGCACCTGATCCGCCTCGCCGCCAACCAGGGCAAGGGCGGAGCGGTCATGACCGGTTTTCGCGAAGCCTCGCGCCTGGGGTTCAGCCACGCCTTGCAGGTGGATGCCGACGGCCAGCACGACCTGCAGGATGTGCAACGTTTTATCGAACGCTCCCGCGCCCATCCCGAAGCCGTAGTCTGTGGCTATCCGCTCTACGATGACAGCGTGCCGAAGGGTCGTTTGTACGCCCGCTACCTGACCCACGTCATGGTCTGGATCAACACCCTGTCGTTGCAGATTCGCGATTCCATGTGCGGCTATCGCGTCTATCCCTTGCCGCCGGTGCTGGCGCTGATCGAATCGGCGAAGATCGGCAAGCGCATGGACTTCGACTCGGACATCCTGGTCCGCCTGGCCTGGCGCGGACTGCCGATGTTATGGCTGCAAACCAGGGTGCATTACCCGATGGACGGTGTTTCACATTTCCGCATGTTCCACGACAACGTGCTGATTTCGAGCATGCACACCCGGTTGTTCTTCGGCATGTTATTGCGCTCGCCCGTGATTCTCTGGCGACGGTGGCGCCCATGAGCGTCAACAAGGAGCACTGGGCCGATCGCGAGGAACGCGGCAGCTTCTGGCTGATGAAATTCACCGCCGTCGCCGCCAAACTGCTGGGTCGTCGACTGCTGAGCCCGTTGCTGTACGGCATCGTCCTGTACTTTTTCCTGTTCGGCCGCAGTGCCCGCCACAGTGCCTGGCAGTACCAGCAACGGCTCGCCGACTGGAGCGGTCGCGACGAACTGCGCCCGAGCCATTGGCGAGTGTTCGGCCAGTTCATGGCTTTCGCCGACTCCCTGCTCGACAAGCTCGACGTGTGGAACGGCAAGCTGAGCATCGAGCAGATCGAAATCATCGACCCGGCGCTGCTGCGCAACCAGCTGCGCGGCACCCGCGGGCAAATGCTCGTGGGCGCTCACCTGGGCAATCTCGAAGTCTGCCGCGCCCTGGCGGAGATCGGCGAACGTGTCACCATGAACGTGCTGGTGCACACCAAGCATGCCGAACGCTTCAATCGCTTGCTGGGCGAAGCCGGTGCGACCAATCTGCGGCTGATCCAGGTCAGTGAGCTGGACCCGGTGATCATGCTGCAACTGCACGAACGCCTGGAACGCGGCGAATGGCTGGCGATTGCCGGCGACCGCGTGCCGCTGCACGGCGGGCGTAGTGTGACGGTGGACTTCCTGGGTCACCCGGCAAAATTCCCGCAAGGGCCGTGGCTGCTGGCCGGGCTGCTGAAATGCCCGGTCAACCTGCTGCTGTGCCTGAAGAAGCCCGATGGCGACTATCGACTGACCCTCGAGCCCTTCGCTGACGCGATCGCCTGGAAACGCAGCGACCGTGAACAGGTCATTCATCAGTGGGCCTCCCGCTATGCCGAGCGCCTGAGTCACTATTGCCTCGAAGCGCCTCAGCAATGGTTCAACTTTTACCCTTTCTGGAAGACCGATGACGACGCCAACGCTTGAGCCTGTAATCTTCGGCGAACGCCCTTTGCGCATCGACGATGTGCTGGCCCTGGCCAACCGCCAGGCGCCGGCGCAATTGCAGGGCGATCCGCCGTTCCGCCAGCGCATCGCCAAAGGCGCGCAGTTCCTCGATTCCCTGCTGGACAAGGAAGGCGTGATCTACGGCGTTACCACCGGCTACGGTGATTCCTGCGTGGTCGCGGTGCCGCTGCATCACGTCGAGGCCTTGCCGCGTCATCTGTACACCTTCCACGGCTGCGGCCTGGGCAAGCTGCTGGACGCGCAGGCCACCCGCGCGGTGCTGGCGGCCCGTTTGCAGTCGCTTTGCCAGGGTGTGTCCGGGGTGCGCGTGGAACTGCTGGAACGCCTGCAGGCGTTCCTTGAACACGACATTTTGCCGCTGATTCCGGAAGAAGGTTCGGTGGGCGCCAGCGGCGATCTGACGCCGCTGTCGTACGTCGCCGCCACACTGTCCGGCGAGCGTGAAGTGATGTATCGCAGCGAGCGCCGGCAAGCCGCCGATGTGCACCGCGAACTTGGCTGGCAGCCGCTGGTGCTGCGGCCCAAGGAAGCCCTGGCGTTGATGAACGGTACCGCCGTGATGACCGGGCTCGCCTGCCTGGCCTACGCCCGCGCCGATTACCTGCTGCAACTGGCCACGCGCATTACCGCGCTGAATGTGGTGGCGCTGCAAGGCAACCCGGAGCATTTCGACGAGCGCCTGTTCGCCGCCAAGCCGCACCCGGGGCAGATGCAAGTCGCCGCGTGGCTACGCAAGGACCTGGCCATCGACGCACCGACAGCGCCGCTGCATCGCCTGCAGGACCGCTACTCGCTGCGTTGCGCGCCCCATGTCCTCGGCGTGCTGGCCGACAGCCTGAACTGGCTGCGCTCGTTCATTGAAATCGAGCTCAACAGCGCCAACGATAACCCGATCATCGATGCCGAGGCCGAGCGCGTGCTGCATGGCGGGCACTTCTACGGCGGGCACATCGCGTTCGCCATGGACAGCCTGAAAAACCTCGTGGCCAACGTCGCCGACCTGCTCGATCGACAACTCGCCCTGTTGGTGGATGAGCGCTACAACCACGGCTTGCCGAGCAACCTGTCCGGCGCCACGGCCGACCGCGCCATGCTCAACCACGGCTTCAAGGCCGTGCAGATCGGCACCAGCGCCTGGACCGCCGAAGCACTGAAAAACACCATGCCGGCCAGCGTGTTCTCGCGCTCCACCGAGTGCCATAACCAGGACAAGGTGAGCATGGGCACCATCGCGGCCCGTGATGCGATCCGCGTGCTGGAGCTGACCGAGCAGGTCGCCGCCGCGACCTTGCTGGCCGCCAACCAGGGCGTGTGGCTGCGCGCCCAGGCCGAGGATGCACGGCCGCTGCCACCGGCCCTGGCGGCCATGCACGAAGCACTGGCCAAGGATTTTCCGCCGGTCATCGAAGACCGCGCGCTGGAAGGCGAATTGCGCCTGTGTCTGCAACGAATCGCCGCACAACACTGGAGGCTGCATGCGTAGCAAGGGAGTGCTTCACACCGATACACAAATCGTCGTGCCGTTCTTCGACGTCGACCGGATGAACGTCGTCTGGCACGGTCATTACGTCAAATACCTGGAAATCGCCCGCTGCGCATTGCTCGACAAGATCGGCCACAACTACACGGCTATGTCCGAGTCGGGTTATGCGTGGCCGGTGATCGACCTGCAATTGCGCTACGTACGCGGTGCGGAGTTCGGGCAGAAGCTCAACGTGCGCGCCAATCTGGTGGAATGGGAGAACCGGTTAAAGATCAACTACCTGATCAGTGACCTGGAAACCGGCGAGCGCCTGACTCGCGCCGTGTCCGTGCAGGTTGCGGTCGACATGAGCAATCGCGAAATGCAATTGGCCTCGCCCAAGGTGTTCACCGATGCCGTAGCGAGGGTTCTGCCATGATTGTGTCCCCTGTAGGAGCGGGCTTGCCCGCGATGGTCGTTAACGGTGACGCTGGGCACCTGACACTCCGCGGTGCTCTCAGGTTTTTCGCGAGCAAGCTCGCTCCTACAGTGTTTTGCGTATTGCTGGGCATTCCAGGGCTGGCCAACGCCTTCGACCTGCAGCAACTCAGCGAGCAACTGGCCAGGCCCGAGGTGATCCACGGCAACTTCATCCAGGAAAAACACCTGCGCGCCCTGCCCCAGCCACTGACCAGCAAGGGCACTTTCGTCCTGGCGAAAAATCATGGCCTGTTGTGGCTGCTGAAAACGCCGTTGCAACAGGACTACCGCATCAACGCCGCAGGCATTGCCCGGCGTGACGCCAGCGGCTGGCAGATGCTGCCGGGCAAGAGTGCCGGCGCCGAGCAGAACCGCTTGTTCCTGGCCGTCCTGCAAGGCGACAGCAGCGGGCTGCAACGGGACTTCGAGCTGTCTCTCGCGGGCGACGCGCAGAACTGGACACTGACATTGACGCCGCGCTCGATGCTGCTCAAGCAGGTGTTCAACCAGATCAACATCACCGGCGGCGAACTGGTGCACAGCATCGAGTTGCTGGAAACCCAGGGCGACAGCACCCTGTTGCGCATGCAGGACAGCACCAGCGCGCAACCCTTGAGCGACACGGAGCAGCATGACTTTGCCGAGTGAACGCAGGCTGCCGTGGCTGTTCCTGATCCTGCTGGTGGCAGTGCTGGCGCTCGCCGGCTGGCAATGGCGCAACGGCGCCCCACTGTCGGCCAACCTGATGGAACTGGTGCCCGGCACCGCGCCGGATGCGCTGGAATTGCGCGCCGAACAACGCATGCAGGAGCCGCTGAACCGAGAAATGCTGGTGCTGGTTGGCCATAGCGATAGGCAGCAAGCCATCGCCATGGCGCAAACGCTGGGGGATCAGTGGCAAGCCAGCGGCCTGTTCGAAAAGGTCCAATGGAACCTGCAAGCCGACTTGCCGGCGTTGCGCACGCAACTGCTGCAAGGCCGACTGGCCATGCTCGCGGCCGATGATCGCGAGCAATTGATCGAGCACCCCGACGCCTTTATCCAGCAACGGGTGCAGGCGCTATTCGACCCCTTCACCGGCTTCAGCCTGGTGCCGAGCCAGGATGACTGGCTGGGCCTGACCGGGCGCATCCAGAACAGCCAGCCACAGCACGGTGCCGTGCAACTGGACATTGGCAGTGGCGCCTTGATCGCCGAGGCCGATGGCAAGCACTGGGTGCTGTTGCGGGCGCGGGCCACCGGCAACGCCTTCGACATGAACCTGCCGCTGCAAGTGGCCGACCTGCTCCAGCACAGCCGCGATGAAGCCGCCCGGGCCGACGTGCAACTGCTCGCCGCCAGTGGCTTGTTGTACGCAGCCAACGGCCAGCGCCAGGCGTCCCGGGAGATGACCTGGGTCGGGGGCGGTGCCACCGTCGGGATCCTGTTGTTGCTGTTGCTGGCCTTCCGCCGCTGGCGTGTCCTGCTGGCGTTCGTTCCGGTGCTGGTGGGCATGCTGTTCGGCGCGGTGGCCTGCGTGGCACTGTTCGGCCACATGCATGTGATGACGCTGGTACTGGGTTCGAGCCTGATCGGTGTCGCCGTCGATTACCCCCTGCATTATTTGTCCAAGAGCTGGAGCCTGAAACCCTGGCACAGCTGGCCGGCGCTGCGCCTGACCTTGCCGGGCCTGACCCTGAGCCTGGTCACCAGCGCCATCGGCTACCTGGCCCTGGCCTGGACGCCCTTTCCGGCCTTGACCCAGATCGCCGTGTTTTCGGCGGCAGGTCTGCTGGGTGCCTATTTGTCCGCGGTGTGCCTGCTGCCGGCGCTGCTCAAGGGTGCCGAGCTGCGCCCGGCGCAATGGCCACTGCGGCTTTGCGAATATTTACTGGGCTGCCGCGAAGCGTTACTGCGGTATTTGAGCACGCCGGTATTGCTGGCATTGCTGATCGCTTTTTGTGCCGGCGGCCTGGTGCAGCTCCAGACTAAAAACGACATCCGCCAGTGGGTCGGCGCGCCGCAGCAGTTGACCGACGAAGCGCAGACCATTGCGCGAATCACCGGCTATCAACCCACCAGCCAGTTCTTCCTGGTGCAGGCGGCCGACCAACAGCAATTACTCGAACGCCAGGGCGCCCTGAGTGAACGCCTGGATCAGTTGGTTGGCCTGGAGAAACTCCAGGGCTACCTGTCACTCAATCAACTGGTCAGCCCGCCCAGCGAACAACGCAAGGTTCGCGAGGCATTGAGCAAATTGCCGGCTTTCTGGCAGCCGTTGCTCGATGTCGGCGTCCCGGCTCAGGCGCTGCAGGCGGAGTTGAGCCAATTGCAGGCGCTGCCCGTCGAAGACATCGACAGCGCGCTGGCCGGTCCCTTGGCCGAGCCGTATCGCCTATTGTGGCTGGGGCCGTCCGCTGACGGCGTGGCAGCGATGGTCAGCTTGCAGGGCCTGAACAATCCTGCCCTGTTGCGGGTACAGGCCGAGGATTTGCCAGGCGTGAAACTGGTGGACCGACTGGGCGAGTTGAACAGCGTGTTCGCCGCCACCCAGATCAGCGCCGCCGAACTGAAACTCGCCTCCTGCGTGCTGATCGTGCTGGTGCTGATCCTGCCGTTCGGTCTTGGTGGCGCACTGCGCATCGTCTCCCTGCCCTTGCTGGCGGCCTTGTGCAGCCTGGCCAGCCTCGGCTGGCTGGGGCAGCCGTTGACCCTGTTCAGCCTGTTCGGCCTGCTGCTGGTGACGGCGATCAGCGTCGACTACGCCATCCTCATGCGCGAACAGGTTGGCGGCGCCGCCGTGAGCCTGCTGGGCACCTTGCTGGCCGCGCTGACCACCTGGCTGTCGTTCGGCCTGCTGGCGGTATCGAGCACGCCAGCGGTGAGCAACTTCGGCCTGTCGGTGAGCCTGGGGCTGATTTTCAGCTTCCTGCTCGCGCCCTGGGCCGGTCGCCAGGTGCACGCCGCCAGCCTCACGGAGCCAACTCAATGATGATCGGGCTGTTCTGGGCGATGGCCCTGGTACTGTTCGCCGTAGCGACCCGGGTCGGGCGCCATTTCGGCCTGATCCCCATCGTCAGCCAGTTGCTGCTGGCAACCCTCGGCTTGCCCCTGCTGATGTACTTCTGGATCGAACCACAATGGCAACTGAGCGGCGCAGCACTGGTATCACCTGGCTGGCTGAAGAACCTCTACAGCCTGAGTTTCGCCCTGCTGCTGGGCTATATCCTCAGCGATGTGATCGATCTGCAACTGGACCGCCAGAGCTTGAAAATCGCCCTGCCGAGTTTCTGCATTCCGTTCTCGTGCGGCCTGGCCACGGCCATCTGGCTGTTGCCGCCGCAATCCTGGATCAGTTCGCTGGCGGTCGGGCTGCTGTTCGCCATCACCGCGATCCCGGTGTTATACCTGTACCTGCGGCATATTAATTACCCGCACAGCGCCACCCGGCGACTGGTGCAGACCGCGATCATCATCGACCTGGCCTGCTGGACCCTGTTCGCCATCGCCCAGGGCAGCCTGCACCTGAGCAGCCTGTTGCTGCCCCTGGCCGGCGCCTGCCTGCCCGTGCTGCTGCGGTTGTTGGGCCTGCGGCAAACCTGGCTCTACAGCCTGGGCTTTTTCGCGTTACTGGTGGTCGCCGAACACTACAAGCTCAATGCGCTGATTT
The DNA here is from genome assembly GCF_035065025.1 of Pseudomonas sp. YuFO8. Classification (NCBI taxonomy): domain Bacteria; kingdom Pseudomonadati; phylum Pseudomonadota; class Gammaproteobacteria; order Pseudomonadales; family Pseudomonadaceae; genus Pseudomonas; species Pseudomonas sp. YuFO8. Next base: position 32,856 of record NZ_JAXDEQ010000004.1, read on the forward strand.
TCGGCATCGGCTATGTACTGGTCATGGCGGCGCTCAAGGCGCCGCTGGTGCTGCCATTGCCGGCGATCTGGATGAACCGCTTGCAGACGTACATCGCCATTCCGCTGATACTCACCTTCGGTATCGTGCAGATCAACGTGCACAGCGCCATGGACAGCCTCGGCTGGGTGCAGCTGGCGGCCCTGCTGCTGTTGCCGATCGCCAGCAAGCTGCTGGGCAACTGGCTCGGCCTTGGCTGGGCCGGCGCCTCGTTCCAGGGCGCCAGTCGCTGGCGCGAAAGCGTATTGCTGAACATTCGCGGCTTGAGCGAAATCGTCTTTCTCAACCTGCTGCTGCAACAACAGCTCATCAGCCCGGCGCTGTACTTTGCGCTGATGCTGATGGGCCTGGTCGCGACCCTGCTGCCGGCATTGGCCGGCATGCACCGGATCCCATTGATAGCTGCCGCCCAGGCAAGGAGCCCCCATGCCAACCGTTGAAACGCAACGTCGTCAGATCGTGGTCATCGGCGCGGGTCCCTCAGGGGCCATCGCCGCCGCGCTGCTCAAGCGCAAGGGGCATGACGTACTGGTGATCGAACGCCAGCATTTCCCGCGGTTTTCCATCGGCGAAAGCCTGTTGTCCCACTGCCTGGATTTCGTCGAGGAAGCGGGCATGCTCGACGCCGTCAATGCGGCGGGTTTCCAGTTGAAAACCGGCGCGGCGTTTGCCTGGGGCGAGCGCTACAGCACCTTCGATTTCGGCGACACCTTCACCCAGGGCAAACCCACGACTTTCCAGGTCCAGCGCGCCGATTTCGACAAACTGCTGGCTGACCAGGCAGCGCTGCAGGGCGTGGAAATCCGCTATGGCGAAACCATCGTCAGCGTCGATATCGAACAGCCCAAGCCGTTGCTCGGCGTACGGCGCGAAGACGGCAGCGAGTACCGCATCGAGGCTGACTTCATGCTCGACGCCAGCGGTTACGGCCGTGTCCTGCCGCGCCTGCTCGACCTTGAAGCACCGTCGAATTTCCCGGTGCGCCAGGCGGTGTTCACCCATGTCGAAGACCATATCGACCACCCGAACTTCGACCGCACCAAGATCCTCATCACCACCCATCCCACCCAGCGTGACGTCTGGTTCTGGACCATTCCGTTCAGCAATGGCCGCTGCTCGGTCGGCGTGGTGGCCGCTGCGGAGCATTTCGAGGGTCGCAGCGATAACCTCGACGATTGTCTGCGCGGTTTCATTGCCGAGACTCCCAGCCTGGCCGGGGTACTGGACAACGCCGTGTGGGATACGCCGGCACGCACCATCGGCGGCTACTCGGCCAACGTCAAAACCCTGCACGGTCGCGGTTTCGCCTTGCTGGGCAATGCCGCGGAATTTCTCGACCCGGTGTTTTCCTCCGGCGTGACCATCGCCATGCGCTCGGCGAGCATGGCCGCAAGCGTCCTGCACCGCCAGCTGCAAGGCGACTCCGTGGACTGGCAGCGTGAATTCGCCGAACCGCTCAAGCGCGGGGTCGATACGTTCCGCTGCTACGTCGAGGGCTGGTACGCCGGGACTTTCCAGGACGTGATCTACTACCCGGATGGCAATCCGGAAATCCGCCGCATGATCAGCTCGATCCTCGCCGGTTATGCCTGGGACGAGCGCAATCCATTCGTCGCTGAACCGAAACGCCGGCTGCGGATGTTGTCAGAACTCTGTGCAAGGGATGCGACATGAGCAACATGGTGCGCCAGCCCATTGAAGGGTGCGTCTGATGATTCGATGCCTGCTGCTCGGTTGCCTCCTGCTGCTGAGTGCCTGCGCCAGCCAGGCGCCGCTGCCCGAGCAGACCCCGAGCATGGCGTTGCCGCTGCAATTGCACATCCAGCGCCTGCAGGCCGAACAGCGCCAGGACTGGGTATTGGTCATCCAGCGTGAAGGCCCGGCGATACGCTGGTCGATGATGGACCTGCTGGGCATTCCCCAGGCCCGTCAGAAACTGATCGACGGCCATTGGCACGCCGATGGCCTGTTGCCGCCGAACCCGGAAGCCCGGGAGCTGTTCGCCGCACTGCTGTTTGCGCTGACCCCCAGGGATGAGCTGTCTGGCAACTACCCGGACGCGTGGCAACATGGCGCACAACGCTCGCTGCCAGAGCGCTGGGATGTCCGTTATTCACAACCATTGAGCTTCGAATTGAACCTGCCCAAAGGCCCGAAATATCAAATCACGTCCCTGAGCGGTGACACGCCATGACGGCCTACCTCAATGCCCTCGGGGTCGTCTGCGCCCTGGGCCGCAACAAGCACGAAGTCGCCCGCAACCTGTTTGCCGGCGATTGCTCCGGCATGCGCACCGAGGTCGGCTGGGTGGCGCAGAAGTCATTGCCGGTGGGCGCGGTCACTGGCGAACTCGTACCGATTCCCGCAGAGTTGACCTGCCAACGCAGCCGCAACAATCAACTGCTGATGGAGGCCGCGCTGCAGATTCGCCACGACATCGACCAGGCCATCCAGACTTACGGCCGCGAGCGCATCGGTATCGTGCTGGGCACCAGCACTTCGGGCATCGACGAAGCCAGCCAGGGCCTGGCGCGTTACGTGCGCGAACAGCAATTCCCCGCCGACTACGACTACCAGCAACAGGAACTCGGCGCGCCGGCGAATTTTCTCGCCGACTGGCTGCAATTGAGCGGCCCGGCCTATGTGATCTCCACCGCCTGCACCTCCAGCGCACGCGCGTTGATGAGTGCCCAGCGCCTGCTCGACCTGGGCATCTGCGACGTGGTGCTGTGCGGAGGTGTCGACACCCTGTGCAAGCTGACCCTCAACGGCTTCTCGGCACTCGAAGCGGTGTCCGGGCAACGCTGCAATCCGTTTTCGGTGAACCGCAACGGCATCAATATCGGCGAAGCAGCCGTGCTGTTCCTGATGAGCAAACAGCCTGGCGACACCCAGCCGATTGCCCTGTTGGGCAGTGGCGCCAGTTCCGATGCGCACCACATTTCCGCCCCGGAACCCACCGGCCGTGGCGCCCAGCAGGCGATGCGCAAGGCGTTGAGCCGGGCCGGACTTGAGCCTGAGCAGATCGCCTACCTGAACCTGCATGGCACCGCCACCCAACACAACGACGCCATGGAAAGCCATGCGGTGGCGGCGTTGTTCCCGGCCGGCGTGCCCTGTTCTTCGAGCAAACCCATGACCGGTCATACCCTTGGCGCGGCCGGCGCGCTGGAAGCCGCGTTCTGCTGGTTGAGCCTGAGCAGCGACAACCGCGAGCACCGTCTGGCGCCGCATGTCTGGGACGGCCAGCCCGACCCGGAACTGCCGGCCCTGAAATGGGTGACTCCCGCCGATCGCCTGGCGTCCACTGGACCTCGCTACCTGATGAGCAATTCCTTCGCCTTCGGTGGCAACAACGTCAGCCTGATTATCGGAGACGCCCCATGATTGACTGGCCGCTCGCCGAACTGCTGCCCCATGCTGGCGACATGATCCTCATCGAGCAGATCCTGGCATTCGATGAAGAACAGATTCATACCCGCCTCAGGGTCAAGCCCGACGGCCTGTTCAACCTGCCCGACGGCAGCCTGCCCGCCTGGGTCGGTATCGAGCTGATGGCCCAGAGCGTCGCGGCCTTCGCCGGTTGCCATGCGCGCCAGCGCGGCGATGCCGTGGAGCTGGGCTTTTTGCTCGGTTCGCGCAAGTTCGAATGCAACGTCGACCGTTTCCCCGCCGGCACCGAGCTGACCCTGCACGGCATCCGTTCGCTGGAAGACGACAACGGCATGGGCGTGTTCGAGTGCCACATCAACGCACCCGGCATTCATGCCAGCGCCCGGCTGAACGTGTATCGCCCGCCTCAGGCGGCTCAATATCTTCATGAATCCGAAGGAGTCCAGTCATGACTGAATCCGTACTGGTCACCGGTTCCAGCCGTGGCATCGGCCGCGCCATCGCCCTGCGCCTGGCACGGGCCGGGCATGACATCGTGCTGCATTGCCGCAGTGGCCTGGCGGACGCCCAAGCCGTGCAAGGCGAAATCGAGGCCCTGGGTCGCACTGCGCGCATCCTGCAATTCGACGTGTCCGACCGCGCCGGTTGCAAGGCCAAGCTTGAAGCCGACGTCGAAACCCATGGCGCCTATTACGGCGTGGTGCTCAACGCCGGGCTGACGCGTGATGGTGCTTTTCCGGCGCTGAGCGAGGATGATTGGGATGTGGTGATGCGTACCAACCTCGACGGTTTCTACAACGTGCTGCACCCGGTGATGATGCCGATGATTCGTCGTCGCGCCGCCGGGCGGATTGTCTGCATCACGTCGGTGTCGGGCTTGATCGGCAATCGCGGCCAGGTCAACTACAGCGCCTCCAAGGCTGGCTTGATCGGCGCGGCGAAAGCATTGGCGATCGAGCTGGGCAAGCGCAAGATCACCGTCAACTGTGTCGCACCCGGCCTGATCGACACAGCCATGCTCGATGAAAACGTGCCGGTGGATGAACTGATGAAAATGATCCCCGCAGGGCGCATGGGCACCGCTGAAGAGGTGGCCGGCGCGGTGAATTTCCTGATGTCGGCGGAAGCCTCGTACATCACCCGGCAGGTTCTGGCCGTCAATGGAGGCCTGTGCTGATGAAGCGCGTCGTCGTCACCGGCATGGCCGGCATCACCTCCCTGGGCAGCGACTGGGAAACCATCGCTGGCCACTTCGCGGCCAACCGCAGCGGCATTCGTCGAATGGATGAATGGGACCGCTTCACCGAACTCAATACGCGCCTGGCCGGGCCCATCGATGACTTCAAGGTGCCGAGCTACTGGACGCGCAAACAACTGCGCAGCATGGGCCGCGTTTCACGGCTGGCCGTCGGCGCGGCGGAACAGGCGCTGGCCGACGCCGGACTGCTCGGTGACGAATCGATCAAGGACGGGCGCATGGGCGTCGCCTGCGGTTCCTCGACCGGCAGCACCGACGAGATCAAGGCATTCGGCAACATGCTGCTCAACTCGGTGGCCGAAGGCCTGAACGCCAATTCCTACGTGCGCATGATGCCGCACACCACGGCGGCCAACATCAGCATTTTCTTCGGCCTCACCGGCCGCCTGATCCCCACCTCCAGCGCTTGCACCAGCGGCAGCCAGGGCATCGGCTATGCCTACGAAGCCATCAAGTTCGGCCGCCTGCCGCTGATGCTCGCCGGCGGCGCCGAAGAACTGTGCCCGACCGAAGCCATGGTCTTCGACGCGCTCTACGCCACCAGCCTGAAAAACAGCGCCCCGCACACCACCCCACGCCCCTACGACAAAGGGCGCGACGGCCTGGTGATCGGTGAAGGCGGCGGCATGCTGGTGCTCGAAGAACTGGAACACGCCCTGGCGCGGGGTGCCCGTATCCATGCCGAACTCGTCGGCTTCGGCAGCAATGCCGACGGCCAACACACCACCCGCCCGGAGCAAGTCACCATGCGCCGGGCCATGGAGCTGGCCCTGGAAGACGCGGGCTTGAGCCCTGCCGACATCGGCTACGTCAACGGTCACGGCACGGCCACCGAACAGGGCGACATCGCCGAAACCCTCGCCACCAGCAGCCTGTTCGGCGAACACATGCCGATCAGCTCGCAAAAGAGCTTCCTCGGCCACACCCTTGGCGCCTGTGGCGCACTGGAGTCCTGGTTCAGCATCGAAATGATGAACCGCGATCTGTATGCACACACACTGAACCTTGATGAGGTCGACCCGCACTGCGGCAAGCTGGACTACCTGCGTGGCGAGTTTCGGCAGATGAGCAACCAGTATGTGATGAACAATAACTTTGCGTTTGGCGGGGTGAATACTTCGCTGATTTTCAAGCGCTGGGCGTAAGCAAAATCAAAAGATCGCAGCCTGCGGCAGCTCCTACAGGGAATGGTGTACACCTGTAGGAGCTGCCGCAGGCTGCGATCTTTTCTAACGTGCAATATGGTTTTTTCAGGGTGGATCGAGGTTATCCAGGACCCGATTCACCGCCAGTTCCCCCAGCATGATCGATTGCTGGATCCCCAGCAGTGTGTGGCTCTGCGTGGCGTTCAGGCTCCTCGCGAAGTCGCTCGCCATGACATTGGCTGATGCCAGTGAAACGCAGGCGTACTCCAGCAGGGTGTGGTTGTCGATTTCGGGGGCGATGAGGAAGATATTGCTGGGTTGGTGTGGAGTGTCTGGGTCGGAATCCGGTGGGTTTGAGGTATTGGTCATGATTCAGCGTCCTGACAGTGGGGGCCACACCGAATCGCTACTGATCAAAAGGGTGGCAGCTGTACGCAGGTTAGTAGACCGGGCAAAGCGAAAACCGGCGCGCCCGAAGGCGCCCTGCGCACAGCTACCGTCAAGGGCAGGTATGGACATACCTGCCTATCAGGAGCGCATGTGCACTTCGATTTGCTAAGGGCTACTAAACCCGATCACTGACAATCAGTGACCCGGTTCAAGCTACCGATGGCCCTCAAAACGCACAAGCCGGCCGATTCTGGAGTAGTTGTAGGTAACGCCGCAAGGCGCTGTAGCCTCTCCGGGATAGTTCAGAAATGTCCCACGAGCAGCGGCGAAAAATCTGAGCCTGTGGGAGCGAGCTTGCTCGCGATGGTCGTTAACGATGACGTGGGGTTCCTGGGTGCACGCAGTGTGCTTTGGTTCATCGCGAGCAAGCTCGCTCCTACAGCGGTTCAACCTTGCGTGTGAGCAGTTCAACAAACGCCCGAGCCATCGGCGATTTCTGGTCCTTGCGCTGCACCAGCCACACCGCCGACACCGCCGCTGGATCGAGCAGCGGCCGATAGACCACGCCGTCGATGCGCATGCGCTGGTAAGACGCCGGCAGCACCGAAACACCGAGCCCCGCCGCTACCAGCCCGATGATGGTCATCGCCTCGCCGGCCTCCTGGGCGAAGTGCGGGCTGAAACCGGCGTCCCGGGCCAGGCTTAGCAGTTGCGCGTACAGGCCGCTGCCGTAGCTGCGCGGAAAAAACACAAAGGGCTCAAGCGCCAGGGCTGACAGAAACAAGCCCTCCTCGCTGCCCTCTACCAACGGGTGCTTGGCGCTGAGAACGGCGACCAGCGGTTCGCGCATCAGCTCGACCACACTGAGCGAATCGGGCAGCCCGAGCGGGCGCATGATGCCGACTTCGATCGACTCATCCACCAGCGCATCGGCCACCTGGGTACTGCTCATTTCCCGTAGGTTCAGGTGCACTGCCGGAAAACGCTGGCGAAACGAAAAAATCGCCTGGGGAATGGTCGAGTTGAACGGTGCCGAAGAGGTGAAGCCGATTTTCAGTTCACCCAACTCGCCCAGCTGTGCCCGCCGCGCGACATCCGCCGCCTTGTCCACTTGCGCCAGCACCAACCGCGCCTCTTCCAGGAACAGCCGACCAGCCTCGCTCAGCTCGACCCGACGATTGGTACGTTCGAACAAGCGTGCGCCGACTTCCTGCTCCAGCGCCTGAATCTGCTGGCTCAGCGGCGGTTGCGAGATGCCAAGCACCTGCGCGGCGCGGCCGAAGTGCAGTTCTTCGGCGACGGCGATGAAGTAGCGCAGATGACGCAATTCCATGAATACCCCATTAGGTCGTTAAAGCTATCAAACAGGTCGAACAATATATTGGATTGAATCATTAGCCGGCTATATGCTTTTTTCATTGCCTGACCGGCTGCGCTCCTCCGAGGTCCACCGTGAAAACTGCTGTTGCTCCACTCGCCCATGAAGTCCCACCCACCGCACAGGGCGAAGTCGTCGCCGAGCTGGCGGAGATCTACATTGAAAAAGGCACGCCTGCGTTCATGCGCACGGTACTGGCGCTGTTCTGCGGCGGCTTCGCCACCTTCGCCCTGCTCTACTGCGTGCAGCCGATGATGCCGCTGTTGTCCCACGAATATTCCATCAACGCGGCGCAGAGCAGCCTGATCCTCTCGGTGGCCACAGGCATGCTTGCCATCGGCCTGCTGATCACGGGCCCCATATCCGACCGCATCGGCCGCAAACCGGTGATGGTGGCGGCACTGTTCGCCGCCGCACTGTGCACCATGGCCAGCGCGATGATGCCGAGCTGGCACGGCGTGCTGGTCATGCGCGCGCTGATCGGTTTGTCGTTGAGCGGGCTGGCAGCGGTGGCGATGACCTATTTGAGCGAAGAGATTCACCCGCAGCACATCGGCCTCGCCATGGGCCTGTACATCGGCGGCAATGCCATTGGCGGGATGAGCGGGCGTCTTATCACCGGCGTACTGATCGACTTCGTCAGCTGGCACACGGCAATGCTGGTGATCGGCGGCCTGGCGCTGATGGCGGCAGCGGTGTTCTGGAAAATCCTCCCCGAATCACGCAACTTCCGCCCCCGCTCACTGCACCCGCGTAGCCTGGTCGACGGTTTCACCATGCACTTTCGCGACGCCGGCCTGCCGCTGCTGTTCCTCGAAGCCTTTGTGCTGATGGGGGCGTTCGTCACCTTGTTCAACTACGTCGGCTACCGCCTGCTGGCCGAGCCCTATCACATGGAACAGGCCTTCGTCGGACTGCTCTCGGTGGTGTACCTCTCGGGTATCTACAGCTCGGCGAAAATCGGCTCGCTGGCCGACCGGCTCGGCCGTCGCAAAGTGCTCTGGAGCACGATCGCACTGATGCTCGGCGGTCTCGCCCTGACGATGTTCACGCCATTGCCGCTGGTGATCATCGGCATGCTGATCTTCACGTTCGGTTTCTTCGGCGCCCACTCGGTCGCCAGCAGCTGGATCGGCCGCCGTGCCATCAAGGCCAAGGGCCAGGCATCGTCCTTGTACCTGTTCTGCTACTACGCCGGGGGGAGCATTGCCGGTACGGCGGGCGGCGTGTTCTGGCACCTGGGCGGCTGGAATGGCATCGGTCTGTTCATTGGTGGGCTGCTGGTGGTGGCGTTGCTGGTGGCGTTGAAACTGGCGAAGTTGCCACCGCTGCCGGGAGCCGGCGCGACTATCTGAGTACCATCCGCGCCTCCAGCACCGTGTTGCGCTTTTCCAGGGTCAAGGATTGCAACACGGTGCCATTGCGTTCGATGCGGTCCAGCCAGGCCAGCAAGGCCTTGGCATCACCGCTGAGACTGAGGCGCAACTGATCGCCGTCGGTGTTGACCTGATGCAGTTCCAGCCCCGCCTCGGTGGCGCTTTCACTGACGTGCAGCGACAGCGGCTGGGTGACAAGTTCGCGTGTGCTGCGCGGACGCGCCAGCTGCAGTTGCGCCGCCAGTGCCAGTTGTTGATGGTACAGACGCTCGGCAGTCGCAAGGCGCTGCTGCGTCGGTTGCCAGATCAGGCTGAATGCCGCGATGCCAAAGACAAACACCCCCAACATCAGCAACAGCCGACGTTCGCGCAGCGACAGGCGTTGCCAGCGCTGCGGGAGCGCCAGCCATGGGATCAATCCATTCAGAGTCATGCGCCTTGCTCCAGGGTCAGGGTCGCCCGCACCCGATCGCCTTCCTTGCTCGCGCTGTCGAGTCGCACAGGCAAACCTTGCTGACGGCCACGCTCGCGCAGTAACTCCAGTTCGGTAAAGCTGTTGGCGGTCAGCTGGACTTTCCAGCCATCGCTTTCGCGAAACTCAATGCGCTGGACATCGACGTTGCTGGCACCGATGACTTGCTCGACGAGCTTGACCAGCCCGGCGATATGACCATCCTGGGAGGCCGCATTCGGGCTTTGCAAGGCCTTGAGTTGTAACCCCAGGTCAACGATGCGGGTCTGGTCCGGGTAAAACGCCTTGAATTGCTGCTCGTTGCGGCTGTAAAGCTGACGGGTCTGGTTTTCGAGAAAACCGATACGTGCCGCGCTGGCGCCCCAGTCGAGCAGCAACAGCGCGAGTACGACCAGTCCGCCGAGCCGCCAGGGCAGGCGCTTGCGACGCGCAGCGAAATCACCGTGCAACAGATTGATTGCCTGTCCATGCACCGAGGCCAGCCATTGATCGATATCAGGGCAGTCCTGACGCTCATCGCGCCACTGCACGTCCATGGGCAAGCCCGGCTTGAGCGCCAGCAAATCCTCATCCGACAAGGTCAGGCGAGCCGGCAAGCCGCCCCCGAGCAACCAGCGGCCAAACCAGCGGATACCGAGCGCCTGGTCACGGGGCAACACATCGGCATCGACAAACACGGATCGCACTACAACACCCACTCCGGCAAGCAGCGCGAGCACGTCGGCGAATCGTTCGCGGTCGATCACCATCACCGGGTAGCGACCTTGTGCATCGCGCGCACCGGTGCTCAGGTGCAGCTTTTCCAGGGCTTCGCTCAGTTGCTCTTCGACGGCGAAGGCGATGGCTTGGGCATCAGGCTGGCGCCTGGACGGCCATGGATCACTGATTAACCAACTGCACAGCTCCATGGGCAGCAACACATCGACCTCCTGCCCAACCAGTGCCTGTGCCGCTTGGTCCAAGGGCAAGAGCTGCCGTTCGCCGGTCGAGGTCCATAGGCAACAAGGCCAGGCGAGCGTGGGCAGGGCCAAGCCTTCGGCCGTCAGGTAAAGCCAGGTTTTCATTGCGGTATCTCGTTGAGGGTCGAGGGTCGGACACGCCGTTGCAGGATGTTCAGTTGTCGCGTCTTCGGGTCGCGTTCGACATCGGTGGCCAGACGCAGATGGCCCTGGCCCTGGGTCACTTGCACGGTGATCCGGTACCAGCGGCTGTCAACGCCCAGGCCATGGCTGCTCAAGCCCAAGCCGGATAACAGCGGGTCCTGGGTAAACGCTTGAACGTTTGGCCAGCCTGCCGTGGAACGCTGGCGTACCAGGGCTTCGGCCGTTGCAGGCTCGATACCGTCGAGCGTGCGCAACACCAGCGCCGGTGCCGTGTTGATGTTCGTCGCGGCCTCTACCGGCAACAGCGCGACCCAGGGCGCCAGGCGACTCAACAACTCACCGTCGACACCCGGAAGCAGTCGCAATTGGCTGAGCTCGCGCAACGCCCCCACTTGCTCCAGTTGCAGCGGCGGCAGTTCGAGCAGCACCAGCAAACGCATCCAGCGATTGAGCGTGACTTGGTCGATCTGGCCCTGAATCAACAGGGCATTGACGTTGAAGCGCCCGGCCAGGTCCTCGATATCGACAAGGATCTGCGCGTCTTCAATAGCGAAAGCGCTGGATGGCTGAGCAATCGGGTCGCTATCTTTTTGCTGGGCCTCGAGCAAGCCCAGGCCCCAGGTTTCCCCGGCGACGCCAAGTTGCCGCAGGTGCATCTGCTGCAGCTGTTGCCCGGTGCTTTGCAGTAACGCGCGATGGCTGCGCAGCATGCCGCCGATGATCAACAGCGCCAGGCTCATGACCAGCAACACACTGATCAATGCAACGCCGCGTTGATTGGCCCTCATGGAAATGACCCCGGCAATGACAGCACTCGGCGTATCGCTTCGAAACGCCCTGCCGACACCTGCATTTCCACCGCCAGGGGCGCCTTCTGGTTCGGCCCGGTCGGCCAATCAGCGCGCCAGCCAACCTGACTGTCGTACAGGCGCCAACGCAGGTCTCGAACATCGTCCAGCAGTTTTTGTCGCTGTACGCTCTGCGCCCCTTCTGCCCGGCTGTCGCGCCACAGCACGCCGTTGTCGAGTCGATAGGTCAGCACCTGGCGCTCACTGCGTGGCAAGTCCAGTGGATTACGCCAATTGCTGCGCACCAGTTGCAGCTGCGTCGGGTCAGGCACCACAGGCTGTTGGGCGATGTGCAGCAGGTCGCGTTCGATCACTGCCACGGCGCGTTGCAGCTTTCTGAGTTCTCGTTCGTGGCTCTGGGTGCCCTGCTGCACGCGCACCACACTGTCGAACAGCGTCCAGCTGGCCAGCCCCAGCAATGCGAAAATCGCAATGGCAATAACCAGTTCCAGCAGGGTGAATCCGCCCTGCTCATTCATGCCGATTGGCCATCCAGCCGGTGGCGCGGAACAGGCTGTGGTCACGACCGGCAAGGCCGACCTCGACCTCGACCGCCAACCCATGCGGATCACTCGCCATACGTACGGATTGACGTACAACCCAGTCGCGATCTCCCATGCTCACCACCCGTTGGGACTGTGAAATCACCGGGGACGATTGCAGGCGCAACTCGTTCAGTTGGTTGTCCGCCACCCAGGCCGCGAGAAGGCGCTCCTCGGCAGCGCCCGCCTGTCTCACCACGTATTGGCTGGCGGACAGCACGGCGGTGGCCAGGGTTGCGAAAATCGCCAGGGCCACCATGACTTCAAGCAAGGTGAAGCCACCCATGCGCGATGGCTCAGTCATCGATCATGACCTCGCCGACGCCATCGCTGGACAGGCTCGCCCAGACTCTGTCTTTGCCAGCAAACGTCAGGGAGAAGGTGCTGGTTTCATCGCTGCTGTACAGCTGAATCTGGGGTTGACCGGCATCAGCGCCCAGGCTCATGGAATAGCCCTCCTGTTCAAGGCTCAGGCGCAAGCCGTCGGGCCATCGGTAGAAGGCTGCCAGCGGCTCCCAGCCACGCCCATCGAGGCGCATTGCCCGGTATCCTTCGACGCTCAGTCGCACACCGTATTCCCGCCCCTCGAGCACTGCCTGTTCACGCAGTTGGCGGATGAAACCAGCAAGCGCACCCGCTTCCTGCCTGGCTTGCTGAGCCGGGTTAACGCCAGCAGCCAGACTCACCATGCCCACCAGCACGCCGATCAGGACGATCACGATCATCATTTCCAGCAAGGTAAATCCCCGACATCGGCGTGGCATGCTTCAACCACCCCAGTTGCCGATTTCCGCCGCGTGCCCCTCGCCACCCGTTACGCCATCGGAGCCAAGGGAATACAGGTCATAGCCGCCATCGTCCGATTTCACGCCGGGATTGAGGTACTGATAGGGCGTGCCCCACGGGTCAACGGGCAAGCTTTTCAGGTAACCCTGCGGGTTCCAGCTCCGCGGCGTCGGCACCCCGGAAGGACGCTTGCTCAAGGCCTCCAGCCCTTGTTGCGTGGAGGGGTAGTGGAGATTGTCGAGGCGATACATTTCCAGGGCGGTGCCGATGGCCTGTAGATCGACTCTGGCGGCGGTGACCTTGGCCTGATCGGGACGGCTCATAAACTGCGGCACCACGATGGCCCCCAGGATGCCGATGATGACCACCACCACCATGATCTCGATCAGGGTAAAACCGTGCTGGGACGTTCTGTGACGCAGAGCATTCATGGGTCAATTCACCAATTGGTTGAGGCTGAGAATCGGAAGCAGAATGGCCAGGACGATCAGCAGCACGACGCCGCCCATCAGCACGAGCATGGCCGGCTCGAAAAGGCTCACCACCAGGGCGATACGCGCTGCCAGACTGCTTTCCTGTTGTTCGGCGGCACGGGCCAGCATGCGATCGAGTTCGCCCGCCCGTTCACCACTGGCGATCATGTGCAGCATCATCGGCGGGATGTCGCCGCTCAATTCCAGGCCATGGGTCAGGGTTCCACCCTCGCGGACCGAGCGGGCGACATCGGCCATGCGCGCGCGGATGGTCAGGTTGCCGATCACCGCAGCAGCGATTTCCAGTGCATCGACCAGGGGCACGGCGCTTTTGCCGAGGATGGCCAGGGTGCTGGCAAATCGTGCGGCTTCCATCGCGCGCAGCACGTCGCCACAGACCGGCAGGTTCAACGCCAGGCGATGCCAGCGCAGGCGCCAGGCCCGTTGCCTCAAACTCCAGCGCCAGAGGGCGATCAACAGCGCCAGCGCGACGATCAACAACAGGCCATGGTGGCGCAAGCCGTCACTGGTGCGGATCAACGCCCGAGTCAACCACGGCAACGCCTGGCCACTGTCGACGAAAATCTTCACCACGTCCGGCACCACGTAGCCGAGCAGAAAGCCAACGATGACTACGCTTGCCAACATCAGGATCAACGGGTACACCAGCGCCATCTGGATTTTTTGCCGTGAGGCCTGGCGGGCCTGGGTATACGCGGCCAATTGCTCCAGTACATGGCCCAGATGACCGGAACGTTCGCCGGCGGCCACGGTGGCGCGGAACAGTTCGGGGAACGCCTTGGGAAACTGCTCCAATGCAGTGGCCAGGGCATGACCTTCCATGACCCGGCTCCTGACCGCTGAGAGCAGACTGGCAACCCGGCGCTTGGCACTCTGTTTAGCCACGGCCTCAAGGGACTCTTCCAGGGGCAAACCGGCCTGCACCAGCGTGGACAACTGCAGGGTCAGCAGTGCCAGGTCGGCGGTGCTCAACCGCCCAGGCCTGTTGTCGCCAGCAGCGACGCGGATTTCCTTGATGTCGCGCGGCCACAATCCGCGCTCACGCAACAGTTGCCGCGCATGCCGGGGATTATCGGCCTCCAGCCGCCCCTTGCGCCGCCTGCCCTGATCGTCCTCGGCGCGGTACTCGAATGTCGGCACTGACTAGTCCTCCCGAGTCACGCGCAGCAGCTCGTCGAGACTGGTCAGCCCGTCCAGCACCCGTTGGCGACCGTCCTGGAACAGACTGCGCGACATCTGGCGCGCCTCGTTGGCCATGGCCTGTTCACTGGCGCCCTGGTGAATCAGCGCGGCCAATGCCGGGGTCACGCTGATCAGTTCATAGATGCCAACGCGCCCGCGATAACCGTGCTGACACTGCTCACAGCCCACGGCGCGGAACAGTTGCAACGGCTCCGCGCCCAGCCCCAGACGCTGGCAGGCAGTCGCATCCGCGCTATAAGGCGCCTTGCAATGAGGGCATAATGTGCGCAGTAATCGCTGGGCCAAAACCCCCACCAGCGACGAAGCCAGCAGGTAGGCATCGACCCCCATGTCTACCAGGCGCGTCACCGCGCCGACCGCACTGTTGGTGTGCAGCGTCGAGAGCACCAGGTGACCGGTCAGGGAAGCCTGCACGGCAATTTCAGCGGTCTCGCGGTCCCGGATTTCGCCGACCATCACCACGTCCGGATCCTGGCGCAGGATCGCCCGCAAGCCCCGGGCAAAGGTCATGTCGACTTTCGGGTTGACCGGCATCTGCCCCACGCCCGGCAGGTGGTACTCAATGGGATCTTCGACCGTGAGGATGTTGCGGGTCTGGTCGTTCAGACTGTTGAGAGCGGCGTACAGGCTGGTGGTCTTGCCGGAGCCGGTGGGCCCGGTCACCAGCAGAATGCCGTGGGGTTTGCCCAGCAAGTGACGCAGGTCCCGCAGGATGTCCTCCGGCATGCCCAGGCGCGACAACTCAAGGCGCCCGGCCTGTTTGTCGAGCAAGCGCAGTACCACCCGTTCGCCGTGTGCCGAGGGCAGGGTCGAGACCCGCACATCGACTTCATGCCCGGCCAGGCGCAAGGCCATCCGGCCATCCTGGGGCACGCGTTTTTCAGCGATATCCAGGCGCGCCATGACCTTGATGCGCGACACCAGCAGCGTCGCCAATTCGCGTCGAGGCCGGAGCATTTCCCGTAATTGTCCGTCGACCCGCATGCGCACCGACAGGTACTGCTCGAAGGTTTCCAGATGCACATCGGAAGCGTGCTCGCGCATGGCCTCGCTGAGCAGCGCATTGATCAAGCGGATGATCGGCGCGTCGCCCTGCTGTTCCAGCAGATCAGCGGTTTGCGGCACCTTGTCCACCAGGCTGAGCAGGTCAAGCTCTTCGTCGAGCCCTTGGGCCACCTGCTCGGCGGCACTCTGGCCCTCGCGGTAGGCGGCCGCCAGGCGTGTGGCAAATACCTCGGAGGCCAGCACCCGCAGCGGCAGCTCGCGAGCACATACCCGGCGGGCTTCCGCCAAAGCGGTGAGCGGCGTATCGGCCCGCACCGCAAGGCTCGACTCGCCGCCTTCGCACTCCAGCAGCACACCGAACCGACGGGCGAAACCAAAGGGCAGTTGGGTCATGGCGTGTTCGGCGCCGGCTTGCGCAGGTCGAACATCGGCGCATCGGAAACCGGTTCGAACAGCTGACGTGAATCCGCCGGCAGCAGCAACGAGTTGTTATCCAGCGCCCCCGACTGGCTCAAATCACGCAGCGCGTTGTAACGTTGCTGGCTGATGCCGCTCAGGTCTTCCTTGCTGCGCACGATCGTGGGCCGCAGGAACACCATGAGATTGCTTTTGCTCTGGGTGTCCCGGTTCCAGCGAAACAGAGCGCCCAGGTAGGGAATATCCCGCAGCAGCGGCACCCCGCTTTTCTGGGTCCTGACGCTGTCCCTGATCAACCCGCCAATCACGATGATTTCGCCATCGTCGGCCAGGATGGTGCTCTTGAGGGCGCGCTTGTTGGTGATCAGGTCCGAAGAGTCGATGCCTGATACCGAGGGTGCGATGTCCGACACTTCCTGCTCGACCTCCAGCCGCAGCGTCGAGCCTTCGTTGATGTAAGGCTTGATCTTCAGGCTGATGCCCACGTCCTTGCGTTCGACGGTGGTGAACGGATTGTCCGCACCGTTGCTGTTGGTGGCGTAGGAGCCGGTCTTGAACGGGACGTTCTGGCCGACGATGATGTGCGCTTCCTGGTTGTCCAGGGTCAACAGGCTTGGTGTAGAAAGCAGGTTGCTGTGTGTGTTGCTGGCCAGGGCCGAAATCAACGCGCCAAAACGATCACTGCCCAGGCGCAAAATCGCGCCTTCGGGTGCGGATTTTTTCTCGTCGAAATTCAGGCCGCCAACAATCGGGATATCGGTGCCGGGAAAATTGATGAAGCCTTTCGCATCCCCCGTACTAAAGCCCCATTGCACGCCAACGGCCTCGGCGATGTCCCCGGAAATCTCGACGATGGCGGCATGGATCAGTACCTGCGCGCGCGGCTGGTCCAACTGGCGCACGATGCTTTCGATGGTCCTGACCTGCTCCGGCTCGGCGATCAGCACCAGCGCATTCTGGCTTTCGTCGGCCTTGATCATGAAGGCCGTGCCAGGCGCTGTGTCCTTGCTGCTGCCAAGGGCTGGAGGCGCTTTTCGGCCTTGTCCCATGCTTTCCAGAATTTCCGCCAATTGCTTGGCATCGCTGTGACGCAGGCGGATCACCCGGGCATTGTCCGCAGTCGCCGTGGCAGGAACATCGAGACCGCGTGCCAACTCGGCCAAGCGTTGGCGAACGGCTGACGGGCCAATCAGGATCAGGCGGTTGGTTCTGCTGTCGGCCAATACCTGGATCGCGCTCTCGGCAGTGCGCTTGCCCAGGGAAGCTTCCATCACGGGGGCCACGTCACTGGCCCGGGCGTGGCGCAATTGCACCACCGCGTGCATGTTGCCTTGTCCGGAGTCCAGTTGGCGGATGACCTGGACGATGCGATGCGCGTTGGCCGCCGTCTCCGTGACCACTACCGCATTGGCCGACACGGATGGCCCGACATAACCGTTGGCCGAGACCAATGGCCGGACCAGCCCGGCGATGTCGGCGGCACTGCTGTTATTGAGCTCGATCACCCGGGTGACAAATTGCGAGGGCGTTGCGTTTTTTGCAGGGCTGGTGCCGGCGCGCGTCCTGGCTTCGGTTACTGGCGTGATCAGGATCCGGTCACCTTCATCGATCACCGTGAAGTTGTGGGCGTCGAGCACCCCGTAGAACAAGCGGCGGACGCCTTCGCGATCAAGGGCTTGTTGAGACATGACGGTGATGCGTCCGGAGACCCTGGGATCAAGCACCACGGTGGTTCCCAAAATGCCGGAGATCTCTTCGACGATGTCGCGCAGCTCGGCGTTGTTCATCGCCAGCTGCCACTTTTCTTGCGCCGCCTGCGACGTACCCGACAAGGCCAAGCTCGCCAGAACGACAAGTACAAGCATGGAGCGCAAGGCCTGCACGCCAATGAAACAGTTCATGATGTTGATCACTCTGACGGCCCGGAAACCGGGCGTAGATAACGCGTAGAAATAGCCGAAGCCTGGCTGTCGCCTGGCGACCCGAGTCGGCGAAGGAAACGCGCGACAGGCGGTTGCAGCGTTAATCGCTCTTCCCGCCCCTTGTTCCACAGCACAACTTGATTGGCTTCGACGCGACGCAGGACGCTGCCACCGGGCAAGCGTTCGCCCACCAGGTACATACGCGAGCCTTGGGCATCGGCGAGCAACGCTTTGGACAAACCGTTGCTGAGGATAAAACTGGCCTGCAAGGTCAGCGGCTCGGCACTGGCCAGCAATGAGGTGCCTTGCGTCAGCCCCAGCACCGATGCCACTGCAGTGGCATCCAGCGCTACAGGGGCGGGAACAGAGGCTGGCGCCACCACCGGCAGAGGCGGCGAGGCGAGGCGCTCACGGAAGTGCCACTCCTGCCAGATCAGCAGCGCTGCATAACCCAGCGGCATGACCAGCAGGCCAAGACGGCTCATCACCTTCCCCGAATTCTTCACGAGTGGCTCACTCGAGCCGTTCGATAACCCGAAACCGTCATTTGCAACTCGATAAAAAAGTGAAGCTTCAGGCAACCTTTTCAGGTCACCTGAAGTACTGCGAGGGACTTAGAGTTTGTCCCAGGCCATGTGCCAATGCGGACCGATGCCAGTACCAGGTTCGAAACCATTGGCAGACGGGCTGTACTGCTTGCAATAACCGGACGCGGGGAATGGCTTGCACTCAAAGACTTCATTAGTCTTCGGCTGCAACACCTTGGTACCGGCGGTGTACTCGCTGAGGCCTTCCGGGAACACGAAGTCGTAGTCGGCACCGGCGCCTTCACCGGTCAGTTGGGTCACCTGGGTATCCTGGCGGATGGTCCGGCCATCCAGGGTCGTGCCGACCAGCGTCAGGGTGTGCTTGCCGGGGTTGCTGCGAACATCGATGGCCAGCCAGGACGAGCCGCTGTCCGCTTGCGCGGAAGTGGAACCTACCGGCTTGTTGCCCTCATCGAACAGCGTCGCTTCGACGTTCATCTTGCGATTGGAAAGGATACTGAAATCGATCCTGGCCACACCTTTTTCCAACAGATACTCAGCTTGCCGGGAAGCGACCGACAGTCGAGCCGCAGCATCTTCCTGCATCTTCAACTGCACTTCGTAGCGTATTACGCCGCTGTCTTTTTGCGCATACACGCTGTTGTTGCCCTTGACCGGTTCGATCGTGCCGTTTTCATCTCGGACGCCCGCACGGATAAGGGCATGAGCCTTGTTGATGGCTTCTGCCAACTTGAACGACCAGTTGTTTGGCGCGCCTTCCTCTGCACTATTGATGGAGATTTCAACGCTGTAGTCGGGGCTTTCGCCATTAGCGGTGAACGCGCGGGCCTTGACCTTGTCACCGACCAGCAACGAGGTTGACGGCGCGATACTGCCCACGGAAGACCAACCGCCCGGAAGTTCCGGCTCGGCAAGGATGTTCACATCCGCGGCATTATAAAAAGCTGCATCGGTATCACCGACCGTCCAGATCGCCAGGATGACGTGTTGACCGGTTTTGTCGTTGGGGATGTTGCAGTTGTGTTTGGCACCCGACTCCGGCCTCTGGTTGCTGCCATCGATGGTGCAGAACGGCGTGCTTTCGAACGTTGCCCGCTTGAGTGCTTCGTTCGGGTTCCAGCCGTTGCGGGTGATGAAATACTCATGTTTGGTGGCCGGATGCACAGCCGTGTAGCGCCACTGGAAATCGATGTTGCGATCCTTGATTTCCGTCATCTGCCAACGGGTGGCCGATTGGGCGTCCAGCGCCGAGAACAACGAGTGACCACCACTCGGGATCTTGCCATCGACCGGCCCTTGCAGAGGCGCGCCGCCAACACCTGCAGGAAAACCCTTGAAGGTTTCACCGACACTTTGAGGTTCGTATTGGGCGCCACCGCAATTGGTATTCACGCCTTTTTGGCAAAGCAGTGCACGGGAAGGCGGTACTTCCAGATAGCCATGCGCGGAAACACTTTGTGACGCCAACATTGCCGATAACAGGATCATTGAAGAAGTGCAGGCGGCCGATGCACTTCCCTTGTAGTTAGTATTTTTCATCCAATAAATTCCAGACTGCTTATCGAAGATCAGGGCGCGTATTGCTTGCGCCGTTAAATGCAATTGAGCTCAACAATGGTGAGCACTGATCTGTAAATCTACTTGGATGAAAGCGATTTATATGTAGGGAAAATCGCTACTTACACGAGGACTTTTCCATTTAATTGTTTATCTGACACAGAATGAAAAAAATCTTACAAGAGGCAACCATTAGATTGGAGAGAAAAACTTAGTATAAAAAAGCCCGTCCGGCACCAGGCCGGACGGGCTATATACAATTTGAACGCAATTATTCGTGATACTGCGCCGACAACTCATGCACCGCGCGCAGGAAGGCGCCGGCGTTTTCCGGATCGACTTCCGGGGTGATCCCATGGCCGAGATTGAACACATGGCCGCTGCCCTTGCCGTAGCTGGCGAGGATGCGTCCGACTTCGGCGCGGATCGCTTCCGGCTTGGCGTAAAGCACGGTTGGGTCCATGTTGCCTTGCAGGGCAACTTTGCTGCCGACACGTTCACGGGCGCTGCCGATGTCGCAGGTCCAGTCCAGGCCCAGTGCATCCGCGCCAGCGTCGGCGATGCTTTCGAGCCACAGGCCACCATTCTTGGTGAACAGGATGACCGGCACCTTGCGGCCTTCGTGCTCGCGGATCAGGCCGCTGACGATTTTCTTCATGTAGGCCAGGGAGAATTCCTGGTACGCCGCCGCCGAGAGGCTGCCACCCCAGCTGTCGAAGATCTGCACCGCTTGCGCACCGGCCATGATCTGGCCGTTGAGGTAGCTGGTGACGGTCTGCGCGAGCTTGTCCAGCAGCAGGTGCAAGGCTTGCGGGTTATCGTAGAGCATGGTTTTGGTCTTGCGGTAGTCTTTCGACGAGCCGCCTTCGACCATGTAGGTGGCCAGGGTCCACGGGCTGCCGGAGAAGCCGATCAGCGGCACGCGGCCGTTCAGTTCGCGGCGGATGGTGCTGACCGCGTCCATCACATAGCCCAGGTCTTTGTGCGGATCAGGAATCGGCAGGGCTTCGATGTCGGCCAGGGTGCTGACGACTTTCCTGAAGCGCGGACCTTCGCCGGTTTCAAAGTACAGGCCTTGGCCCATGGCATCGGGAATGGTCAGGATGTCGGAGAACAGGATCGCCGCGTCCAGCTGCGGATAGCGGTCGAGCGGTTGCATCGTGACTTCGCAAGCGAACGCCGGGTTCATGCACAGGCTCATGAAATCGCCGGCCTTGGCACGGCTGGCGCGGTATTCAGGCAGGTAGCGACCGGCCTGACGCATCATCCACACGGGGGTGACGTCTACGGGTTGCTTGAGCAGGGCGCGCAGGAAACGGTCGTTCTTCAGGGCAGTCATGTCGGCATCCGGAAAAAAAGTGCGGGCATTTTCTCAGAGCCGGACGTAAAAGGCACGGATGCAGGTCAGCCTTTTGTCTATCGGGTCAATTTGTCGCGCTGAAATGCAGGCTTTGCAGCACCCCAAAACACTGTGGGAGCTGGCCTGCCGGCGATGCAGACACCTCGGTTTGTCAGATAAACCGAGGTGCCTGCATCGCCGGCAGGCCAGCTCCCACAGGTATTGCATTCCAGGATTGGAAGTTGATCAGACGCCCAGGTAATCCAGAATCCCTTCAGCCGCATTACGGCCTTCGAAGATCGCCGTCACCACCAGGTCGGAACCGCGCACCATATCGCCACCGGCGAAGATTTTCGGGTTGCTGGTCTGGTGCTTGTACTGACCTTGTTCCGGGGCGACGACGCGGCCCTGGCTGTCGGTCTGGATGCTGAACTGCTCGAACCACGGCGCCGGGCTTGGGCGGAAACCGAAGGCGATGACCACGGCGTCGGCCGGGATGATCTCTTCGGAGCCCGGGATCGGCTCGGGGCTGCGACGGCCACGGGCGTCCGGTTCGCCGAGACGGGTCTCGACCACTTTCACGCCTTCGACCTTGTCTTCGCCAACGATGGCGATCGGCTGGCGGTTGTAGAGAAATTTCACGCCTTCTTCCTTGGCGTTCTTCACCTCTTTGCGCGAGCCTGGCATGTTCGCTTCGTCACGACGATAGGCGCAGGTCACCGATTTGGCGCCCTGGCGGATCGACGTACGGTTGCAGTCCATCGCCGTGTCGCCACCGCCCAGTACCACGACCTTCTTGCCTTTCATGTCGACGAAATCTTCCGGCGACTTTTCAAAGCCCAGGTTGCGGTTGACGTTGGCGATCAGGAAGTCCAGCGCGTCGTACACGCCCGGCAGGTCTTCACCGGCGAAGCCGCCCTTCATGTAGGTGTAGGTGCCCATGCCCATGAATACGGCATCGTATTCTTCGAGCAGTTGCTCCATGGTCACGTCCTTGCCCACCTCGGTGTTGAGGCGGAACTGGATGCCCATGCCAGTGAAGACTTCGCGGCGATTGCTCAGCACGGTCTTTTCCAGCTTGAACTCGGGGATGCCGAAGGTCAGCAGACCGCCGATTTCCGGGTTCTTGTCGAACACCACCGGGGTCACGCCGCCGCGCACCAGCACGTCGGCACAGCCCAGGCCCGCCGGGCCCGCACCGATGATCGCGACACGCTTGCCGGTCGGCTTGACCTTGGACATGTCCGGGCGCCAGCCCATGGCGAACGCGGTGTCGGTGATGTACTTCTCGACCGAACCGATGGTCACCGCGCCGAAGCCGTCGTTGAGGGTGCAGGCACCCTCGCAGAGACGGTCCTGCGGGCACACCCGGCCACAGACTTCCGGCAGGGTGTTGGTCTGGTGCGACAGCTCGGCGGCCTGGAGGATGTTGCCCTCGGCCACCAGCTTCAGCCAGTTGGGAATGAAGTTGTGCACCGGGCACTTCCATTCGCAATACGGGTTACCGCAACCCAGGCAGCGGTGGGCCTGGTCGGCCGACTGCTGGGGTTTGAACGGTTCGTAGATTTCCACGAACTCTTTCTTGCGTTGACGCAACAGTTTCTTCTTCGGATCCTTGCGCCCGACCTCGATGAACTGGAAGTCATTATTCAGACGTTCAGCCATTTTAAAACCTCATCAAACTCTTCAGGCGCATATCACTGCGGGTTGGCACGGGTGCTGGAAAGCAACGACTTCAGGTTGGCAGCCTTGGGCTTGACCAGCCAGAAACGACGCACGTAATCATCGAGGTTCTCGGCGAGCTCACGACCCCACTCGCTGTCGGTTTCCTCGACGTACTCGTTCAGCACGCGTTGCAGGTGGCTACGGTAGGCTTCCATCGCCTCGCCGCTGATCCGCTGGATTTCCACCAGTTCGTGGTTGACCCGGTCAACGAAGGTGTTGTCCTGGTCGAGCACGTAGGCGAAACCGCCGGTCATGCCAGAGCCGAAGTTATAACCGGTCTTGCCCAGGACGCAGACGAAACCACCAGTCATGTACTCGCAGCAGTGATCGCCAGTGCCTTCCACGACGGTGTGGGCACCGGAGTTACGCACGGCAAAACGCTCACCCGCGGTACCGGCGGCGAACAGCTTGCCGCCGGTGGCGCCGTACAGACAGGTGTTGCCGATGATGGCACTGTCCTGGGTCTTGTAGATGCTGCCCTTGGGCGGAACGATCACCAGCTTGCCGCCGGTCATGCCCTTGCCGACGTAGTCGTTGGCGTCGCCTTCCAGGTACATGTTCAGGCCGCCGGCGTTCCACACACCGAAGCTTTGACCGGCCGTGCCTTTGAAGCGGAAGGTGATCGGCGCGTTGGCCATGCCCTGGTTGCCGTGCTTGCGCGCGATATCACCGGAGATCCGCGCGCCGATGGAACGGTCGCAGTTGCAGATATCCAGGGCGAATTCGGCGCCGCTCTTGTCGTTGATCGCCGAGGTGGCCATGTCGACCATTTTCTCGGCCAGCAGACCCTTGTCGAACGGCGGGTTACGTTCCACGCCGCAGAACTGTGGCTTGTCCGCCGGCACGTGATCGCTGCCCAGCAACGGAGTCAGGTCGAGGTGATGCTGCTTGGCGGTCTGTCCTTCGAGGACTTCCAGCAGATCGGTACGGCCGATCAGCTCTTCGAGGGAGCGCACGCCCAGCTTGGCCAGCCACTCACGGGTTTCTTCGGCGACGTAGGTGAAGAAGTTCACCACCATGTCGACGGTACCGATGTAGTGGTCCTTGCGCAGCTTCTCGTTCTGGGTCGCGACGCCGGTGGCGCAGTTGTTCAGGTGGCAGATGCGCAAGTATTTGCAGCCCAGGGCGATCATTGGCGCAGTGCCGAAGCCGAAGCTTTCAGCGCCGAGGATTGCCGCCTTGATCACGTCGAGGCCGGTTTTCAGGCCGCCGTCAGTTTGTACCCGGACTTTGCCGCGCAGGTCGTTGCCGCGCAGGGTCTGGTGGGTTTCGGCCAGGCCGAGTTCCCACGGAGCGCCCGCGTATTTGATCGAGGTCAGCGGCGATGCACCGGTACCGCCATCGTAGCCGGAGATGGTGATCAAGTCCGCATAGGCCTTGGCCACACCGGCAGCGATGGTGCCGACGCCCGCTTCCGCTACCAGCTTCACCGAGACCAGCGCCTTCGGGTTGACTTGTTTCAAGTCGAAAATCAGCTGCGACAAGTCTTCGATCGAGTAGATGTCGTGGTGCGGTGGCGGCGAGATCAGGGTCACGCCCGGCACTGCGTAACGCAGCTTGGCGATCAGACCGTTGACCTTGCCCCCTGGCAGCTGACCGCCCTCGCCTGGCTTGGCGCCCTGGGCGACCTTGATCTGCAGCACTTCAGCGTTGACCAGGTATTCCGGAGTCACACCGAAACGGCCGGTGGCAACCTGCTTGATTTTCGAGCTCTTGATGGTGCCGTAGCGCGCCGGGTCTTCGCCGCCTTCACCGGAGTTGGAACGCGCACCAAGGCGGTTCATGGCTTCGGCCAGGGCTTCGTGAGCTTCAGGCGACAGGGCGCCCAGGGAGATACCGGCGGAGTCGAAGCGCTTGAGCACCGACTCCAGCGGTTCGATCTCGCTGATATCCAATGGCGTGTCGAGGGTTTTGACTTTCAGCAGGTCGCGGATCATCGACACCGGGCGGTTGTCCACCAGCGATGTGTATTCCTTGAACTTGCTGTAGTCGCCCTGCTGCACAGCGGCTTGCAGGGTGTTGACCACATCCGGGTTGTAGGCGTGATATTCGCCACCGTGGACGAATTTCAGCAGGCCGCCCTGCTGGATTGGCTTGCGCGGGCTCCAGGCTTCGGTGGCCAGGGCTTTCTGCTCGGCTTCGATATCGACGAAACGCGCACCCTTGATGCGGCTCGGTACGCCCTTGAAGCTCAGGTTGCAGACTTCCTCGGACAGGCCGATGGCTTCGAACAGTTGAGCGCCACGGTACGACGTGATGGTCGAGATACCCATCTTCGACAGGATCTTCAGCAGGCCCTTGGTGATGCCTTTACGGTAGTTCTTGAACACCTCGTAGAGGTCGCCCAGCACTTCACCGGTACGGATCAGGTCGCCCAGCACTTCATACGCCAGGAACGGATAAACGGCAGAGGCGCCGAAACCGATCAGCACGGCGAAGTGGTGCGGGTCACGCGCGGTTGCGGTTTCCACCAGGATGTTGGAGTCGCAACGCAGGCCCTTCTCGGTCAGGCGGTGGTGTACCGCACCAGTGGCCAGGGAGGCGTGGATCGGCAACTTGCCCGGGGCAATGTGACGGTCACTCAGGACGATCTGCGTACGACCGGCGCGCACGGCTTCTTCAGCCTGATCGGCAACGTTGCGGATCGCAGCTTCCAGACCGATGCTTTCGTCGTAGTTGAGGTCGATTTTCTGGCGTTCGAAGCCCGGACGATCGAGGTTCATCAGCGAGCGCCACTTGGCCGGGGAAATGACCGGCGAGCTGAGGATCACGCGCGAAGCGTGTTCCGGCGACTCCTGGAAGATGTTGCGCTCGGCACCGAGGCAGATCTCCAGCGACATGACGATGGCTTCACGCAGCGGGTCGATCGGCGGGTTGGTCACCTGCGCGAACTGCTGGCGGAAATAGTCGTACGGCGTACGCACGCGCTGGGACAGCACGGCCATCGGCGTATCGTCGCCCATCGAGCCTACGGCTTCGTAGCCTTGCTCGCCCAGTGGACGCAGCACCTGGTCGCGCTCTTCGAACGTGACCTGGTACATCTTCATGTATTGCTTGAGCTGATCGACGTCGTAGAACGCCGAACCGTGGTCGTTGTCCTCCATGGTCGCCTGGATGCGCAGGGCATTCTTGCGCAGCCATTGCTTGTACGGATGACGGGACTTCAAGCGGTTGTCGATCGCATCGGTGTCGAGGATCTGACCGGTTTCGGTGTCCACGGCAAAGATCTGGCCCGGGCCAACGCGGCCCTTGGCGATCACGTCTTCAGGCTGGTAGTTCCAGACACCGATTTCCGACGCCAGGGTGATGAAACCGTTCTTGGTGGTGACCCAACGCGCCGGACGCAGACCGTTACGGTCGAGCAGGCACACCGCGTAGCGACCGTCGGTCATTACCACGCCGGCCGGGCCGTCCCACGGTTCCATGTGCATCGAGTTGTATTCGTAGAACGCACGCAGGTCCGGGTCCATCGTCTCGACGTTCTGCCACGCAGGCGGAATGATCATCCGCACGCCACGGAACAGGTCGATGCCACCGGTGACCATCAGCTCCAGCATGTTGTCCATGCTCGAGGAGTCGGAACCGACGCGGTTGACCAGCGGGCCGAGCTCTTCCAGGTCCATCAGGTCGTTGCTGAACTTGGTGCGACGGGCCACGGCCCAGTTGCGGTTGCCGGTGATGGTGTTGATTTCGCCGTTGTGCGCCAGGAAGCGGAACGGTTGAGCCAGCGGCCATTTCGGCAGGGTGTTGGTGGAGAAGCGCTGGTGGAACACGCAAATCGAAGTTTGCAGGCGCTCATCGCTCAGGTCTGGATAGAAGGCGGTCAGGTCCGCCGGCATCATCAGGCCTTTGTAGATGATGGTCTTGTGCGAAAAGCTGCAGACGTAGTGGTCGGTATCGGCGGCGTTGGCCACCGATGAACGACGACGGGAGGTGAACAGCTTGACGGCCATGTCCTGGTCGCTCAGGCCTTCGCCACCGATGTACACCTGCTCGATCTGTGGCAGGCGCTCAAGGGCCAGGCGGCCGAGGACGCTGGTGTCGATCGGCACTTTGCGCCAGCCGACGAGGGACAGGCCGGCAGCCAGGATCTCGCGGTTCATGTTCTCGCGAGCAGCCTCGGCTTTGACCGGGTCCTGGTTGAAGAAGACCATGCCCACCGCGTATTGCTTGGGCAGTTCGACGCCGAACGTTTCCTGGGCGATGGCTCGCAGGAATACGTCCGGCTTTTGAATCAGCAGACCGCAACCGTCACCGGTCTTGCCGTCAGCATTAATCCCACCGCGGTGGGTCATGCAGGTCAGGGCCTCGATGGCCGTTTGCAAAAGGGTATGACTGGGCTCGCCCTGCATATGGGCAATCAGGCCGAAACCGCAGTTATCCTTGAATTCATCTGGTTGGTACAGACCTGCTTTCATAGACACTTTCTCACCAGGCTGCCTCTTGTCGAGGCAAATTTCTTTTCAATTCAACCACTTACCATCCGCGCCGAACGTACGCCAGCTTTGCGGGGGCAAAAGGGAGGTCATTGTACACACCGACACTTGGCCTCACAAATTTGGCGACGAAATGTCGCAAATCTATGTCGCATTTGTGAAAGGTTTAAAGCGATCCGCTGTGCTAGTCAAAACTTTTTTAATTTTGACCGCAACGACTCAAAGACTACTGTGACGCAGACACCACAAGGCACGCGGCCTGTAGAGGCGGCATGCCGTGCAGAAATATTGAGGTGCTTGGAGAGGCGGCCTGGGTAAGGCCGCCGAATCTTCAGCGAGCTGTTGCCAGTTCCTGTTGGACGCTGGCGACAGAGCGTGGCCAAGGTTTACCAGCCTGAACCTTCGCTGGCAAGGCCTTGATGGCGGAAACGGCTGCATCACGATTGGCGAAACTGCCGTAGGTGATCACGTAGAGCGGTTTGCCGTTGAGGACTTTCTTGAAGTAACGGTACTCGCCGCCCTGCTCCTTGACGAAGCTTTGCGCGGCCGTTTCGGAGCTGGTGCCGAGGATCTGCACCACGTAGTTACCCGGCGCTTGACCTGTGTACCAGGTGCCACCGGCTGCCTTGGCGACGGTCGCTGGTTTCTCGGCCGGTTTGGCGGCAGCGGCGGCTGGCTTGGCCGGCGCTGGGGCCGGAGCAGGCTTGGCAGCCGGTGCTGGCGCTGGCTTGGCGGTAGCGACCTGGGTCGGCGCTGGCGCCGGCTTGGCGGTTGGCGTTGGCGCAGGACCGGCCGGAACGCCTGCTGGCGGTGCAATGGTGGTCACGGTCGGCGGTGTCGCGCTGGAACCCTCGACCGGCACGCCGTCATCGCCCTCGGTGATGCCACCCGCCGCTTCGGCCAGCGGCTCACGCATGACCGGTTGCGAATTGCCGACCAACGGCAATGGCGTTGGCTGCGTGTTGCCGGCGAATTCAACGGCCGGAGCACCACCCGCTTGTGGCGAACCCTGGCCGAGCGGCAGTTGCGCCTGTTCGTTGGCAGGCGCCCCCGTGGTCGGTGCTTTGCTGCGACCCGGCATCAACCAGGCGGCAGCTACCGCGACCACAACGACGGCGGAAATCGCCAATACGTGTTTCTTCGGCATATTGAACCCCATACTTGGACGCTTTACCGCGGAGCGGCTGGCAATCATGGCTTCGATCATCGCATCGCGGGCAACCTGGTTGATGTTGCCAGGCCAACCCTCGGAGCTTTCGTGAATATCAGAGATCTGATTTGCGGTGAAAAGTTCGATACCCCGGCCAGCGCCTTCGAGCCGCTGGTCGAGGTATTCGCGGGTTTCCTCTTCGGTGTAAGGCTGCAGCTCGATGACGTGGAAGCGCTCTTCCTCGAGTTGCAAAGCCTCGAGCTGGGCGATCATCGACGACTCGCCGAACAGGAATACATGTGGACGGCCTTCCGGCGCACCCGCGGCCAGGGCCATCAAGGCTTCGAGCGCGGACTCGTCGAGCTGCTCGGCATCATCGACCAGCAGATAGACTTCCTGCCCGGTGAGAGCCAGCTGCACCACCTGCTTGAGGATTGCACCGATCTCGGCCTGGGCAACGTTCAGTGCCTGGGCGACCTGGTGCAACAGGCCAGCCGAATCACCGGCACCACGGGCGGAAACCACCACGCTCTGCACGGTCTGCTTGTTGGTGCTGGCCACCAGGGCCTGACGCAGCAGGGTCTTGCCGCTGCCATGTGGACCTGTAACCACCAATAGCAACTGGCTATACCGCGCCAGATGGTGCAACTGCCCCAGCACCGGCTTGCGCTGGGCTGGGAAAAATTTGAAGCCAGGGACCCGTGGAGCAAAAGGGTCATGACTCAACTGGTAGTGGCCGAGGAAAGCCTCGTCGGCATGCAAACTAGTCATCGCGTTCTTATTAACCTTTAAGCTGAGCCAGGGCGCGGTAATCCGCTCCCAGCGTGGCCTGTAGAACCTCTTTCGGATAATCGTCGGTCACCACCGCTTCGCCCATGTGGCGCAGCAGCACCAGGCGCAAACGACCGTCGATCACTTTCTTGTCAATTGCCATGTGTTCGAGAAAATCAGCTTCCGTCATTTCTTCCGGCGGGATGACCGGCAGGCCGGCGCGCTGGAACAGGCGAATGCCGCGATCGCGTTCCTGTTCGGTGATCCATCCCAGGCGCGCGGACATTTCCAGAGCCATTACAGTGCCAGCAGCCACTGCCTCTCCATGCAACCAGACACCATAGCCCATATGGGTTTCGATGGCGTGACCGAAGGTGTGACCCAAGTTGAGCGTTGCCCGCACGCCGGTCTCCTTCTCGTCGGCGCCGACCACGGCCGCCTTGGCCGCACAGGAGCGCTCGATGGCATAGGTCAGGGCTTGCTGATCCAGATTGCGCAGGCGGTCGACGTTTTCTTCGAGCCAGGTGAGGAACGGCTCGTCGCAAATCAGCCCGTACTTGATGACTTCGGCCAGGCCGGCGGACAGCTCGCGGGCCGGCAGGGTATTGAGGGAGGCGGTGTCGATCAGTACGACGTTCGGCTGATAGAAGGCACCGACCATGTTCTTGCCCAGCGGATGGTTGATCCCGGTCTTGCCACCCACCGAAGAGTCGACCTGCGACAGCAGCGTGGTCGGAACCTGGATGAAGTCGACACCGCGCTGGTAGCAAGCCGCCGCGAAACCGGCCATGTCGCCAATCACGCCGCCACCCAAGGCGATCACCGTGGTGCGTCGATCATGCCGCGCGGTCAGCAGGCCATCGAAGATCAGCTGCAGGGTTTCCCAGGTCTTGAAGGCTTCGCCGTCGGGCAGCACCACGGAAATCACCGAGAACTGCGCAAGGCTGCGGGTCAGACGTTCGAGGTAGAGCGGCGCGACGGTTTCATTGGAAATGATCGCCACTTGCCGTCCGCGAATATGCGGGGCCAGCAGCTCGGGCTGGTCCAACAAACCTTCGCCAATATGAATCGGGTAGCTGCGCTCGCCTAGATCGACCTTGAGTGTCTGCATGTGTCCCCACAGTGAAGATGGAATCAGGCAACCTGCCTTGAGTTAACGAATGTCTACGGCCACTGTTGTGTGACGCCGTTCGTCGGCCGTTCGCCACTACCTTGAGCGGTCATGGCTGGACGCCGAGGATAGCGCATTTCGGGCGGCGCTTTAACGAGGCGGCAATTGCTGCAGACGCTCCAGGATATCGAGCACGACCATTCGCGGCGGTCGTTCATCCGTTTCCACCACCAGATCGGCAATTTCCCGATACAGGGGGTCACGGATCGCCAACAGATCCCTCAGGGTCTTGGCCGGATCGGCCGTGCGCAGCAATGGCCGATTGCGGTCGCGGGACGTGCGGCCGACCTGCTGCTCGACAGAGGCATGCAGGTAGACCACCCGTCCGCCGGCGCGCAGCGCCCGACGATTGGCTTCGCGCATGACTGCCCCGCCGCCGGTCGCCAGCACCACGCCGTCGTAATCGCACAGCTCGGCGATCATTGCCTGCTCGCGCTCACGAAAGCCCGGTTCGCCTTCCTTGTCGAAGATCCATGGGATATTGGCGCCCGTGCGTAATTCAATTTCCTTATCGGAATCTTTGAATGGCAAGCGCAACTCTTTGGCCAGCAATCGGCCGATGGTGCTTTTTCCAGCCCCCATCGGTCCTACAAGTATCAAATTTCGCACAGAATCAACGACTCACAGCAATCGCCTGGTTATTCATGATACGCGGAGTGAGAAACACCAACAGCTCGGATTTTTTCTCCGAAACCACGTCGCGCCGGAAAAGGCGGCCAAGATACGGCACATCGCCAAGAAATGGCACCTTATCTACAACCTTGCTCTGAGTATTTGAGAAAACACCCCCAATGACGATGGTCTCGCCATCGTTGACCAGGACCTTGGCGTTGACCTCGTTTTTCTTGATCGGCGGCACATCCTGGACCTTGTTCAGGTAGTCCGGCTCATCCTTGGTGACCTTGACCTCCATGATGATCCGGTTGTCCGGCGTGATCTGCGGCGTCACCTCCAGCGACAGCGACGCCTCCTTGAACGAGACCGAGGTTGCGCCGCTGGAGCTGGCTTCCTGGTAGGGAATCTCGGTGCCCTTGAGGATCTTCGCGGTCTCCTTGTCGGAGGTGACCACCTTGGGTTGCGAGACGATTTCGCCGTTACCGGTCTTTTCCATGGCCGTCAATTCAAGGTCCAGCAAGACGTTGTCGGTGATGAAGGCAATGCCGATGCCCGACGTATTGTTGGCGACCCCCAGGTCGACGAACGGCGAGCTGGCGCTGCTGTCGTTGGCGCCGTTACCGACCCCGGAGGCATTCCAGTTGCCTTTCTTGATCGCGCCACCCCAGCGCACGCCGAGGCTCTTGTCATAATCTACGTTGGCTTCGACGATGCGCGCCTCGATCATCACCTGACGCACCGGGATATCCAGCTGCGCAACGATTCGCCGCAGTTCGTCGAGACGGTCCTGGGTCTGGTAGGCAATGATGTTGTTGGTGCGCTCATCGACGGTGATCGATCCCCGTTCGTCGGCTTTCGCCTCGGCACTGGTCACCGACTGGAATAGTTTGGCGATATCGGCCGCCTTGGCGTAATTGACCTGCAAAAGCTCCCGACGCAGCGGCGCCAGGTCGGCAATCTGCTTCTGCGACTCCAACTCCTGACGTTCACGGGCCGCAATTTCGTCGGCTGGCGCGACGAGCAGCACATTACCCACCTTGCGCTTGTCCAGGCCCTTGGTTTTCAGCACCAGGTCCAGTGCCTGGTCCCAGGGTACATTTTGCAGGCGCAGGGTAATGCCCCCCTGCACCGTGTCACTGGCGACCAGATTGAGGTTGGTGAAATCGGCGATCAGTTGCAGCACTGAGCGCACGTCGATGTCCTGGAAATTCAGCGAGAGCTTTTCACCGGTGTAGGCATTGCGGTCGGCGTTGCGCTTTTGCAGGTCGTCGACCGTCATCGGGCGGACGCTGACGGTCAGCTTGTTGTCGGTCTGATAGGTTGAGTAATCGAAGGCGCCGCCGGGTTCAATGGTGATCGTCGCCTTATCCCCGCTGGCACTGGCATTGACGAACTGAACCGGGGTGGCGAAATCCTTGACGTCCAGGCGTACGCGCAATGGCTCGGGCAATCGGGTCCTGGCAAATCCGAGAATGATCTTGCCTTCGCGTTCCTGAATATCCGGTGCAATGGACGGGTCCGACAGATCGATCACGACATTGCCTTCGCCCTGGGTACCACGCTGGAAATCCACTGCACGAATGGCCTTGCTCGCCGGCGCAACCGCGCGCTTGGGCGCCGGAACCGGGACGGCGGTAGCGGCCGCCCGCGGGGTCGGGCTTTTGCCACCCTGCCCGACCACTACAAAGAGGCTGTTGCCTTCGACCCGGAAGTCGTAGGGGCTCAACTGGTTCAGATTGATGATCAGCCGCGCACGGTCCTTGGCCTCTACCACCGTCGCGCTGCGGGCATTGCCATTGCCCAGGTCGCGAGTCTTGCTCGCCAGCTGACTGACCACGCCGGGAAGATCCAGGGCAATCCTGGCGGGAGATTCCGTGGTGTAGCCACGGGGCGCCGGGGGTGGCTCGTCGAACACCAGCTTCAACTCGACGCGATCTCCCGGCAACGCGGCGACATCCAGCGTCTTGAGGGTGGCCGCTTGTACCATCGGCGACAGCAACGCTATCCATAGCGATACTCCGAGGGCGGAGAAAATCCTGTTCATCGTACGGGTTCCACTATGAATGCTCTTTCAAAGGAAGGGTCCGCGGTCGCTCCAGCCAGGCACCTTCGCCGTCGGGAACGATTTCCACCACATCGACTTGCGAACCGCTGATGGCGACAATCCGGCCATCGTTACGCCCCAGGTAATCACCGACTTTCAGCCGATGCACCCCACCGGCGCCGCGCAACAAGGCAAAGGAGCCCGTGGCATTGGAGAGGGTACCGACCATTTCAAACTGCTCGATATTGAAGCCCTCGAGGTACTGCTTTACCCGGTTGGGGTCCGGCTGGACATAACGCGCGCCCTGCTTGAGTGCCAGATCGACTTTGATCTGCCGGGAAAACGGGCTGCGCAGGTTGGCGGCGTTATAGGTGAATGTGGGGTAAGACCGGAATGTCGGCGTTGGTTCAATCTTGCCCGGTGCCCGCAGGCGCATTTCGTTCATGTAGGCGTCCAGGTCACTGACATCATCGCCGCCGCCACAGCCCGCCAATACGACCATCAACATCACCGGCGAAAAACCACGAAGCCGGCTCATCATTGCAGCCCCTTGTCGTTGTAACGGTAGGTCTTGGCCAGGATGCTCATGCGTAACTTCGGACCGGCGTCGGGATTGATCGGCGCCAGGTCGAAATCATGCAGGGTGACGATACGCGGCAATCCGGCCACGCCACTGACGAACGTGGCCAGGTCGTGATAGGCGCCGGTGACCGTGATCTGGATCGGCAACTCGATGTAGAACGGCTGGGAGACCTCCGGCAGCAGCTTGATCTCTTCGAACTCCAGGCCACTGCCCAGCCCCGTTCGCGTGATGTCTTCCAGCAAGCCGGGGACTTCGGTGTCGCTGGGCAGTTGCCGTAACAGTACGCCGAAGGAGTTTTCCATCTCCTTCATCTGCTGGGTGTAGAGCTGCAGATTCGCCGCCATGTGGGATTTGCTGGCAAATTGCTCCTTGAGGGTAGATTCCTCCTCGCGCTTGAGTTCGAGCTGATGTTCCAGCTCGCTCGTGGAAAAGTTGTAGCCGATCGACAGCACCAGGATCGCGACCACAATGCCCATCAGGACTTTGATCGCGGGTGGCCAGGAACCCATGTTGCTGGTGTCCAGCTCGTTGATGTCGATCCGGCGCAACCCTTCGATCCATTCGGACGGACTCATTCGCTGTCCTCCCCAGCCGCAGGCTGGGTCTGACGAACGGTCAACTGAAAAACGTTGGTCTGGTCGACTTGCCCCGCGGTCGTCGCCTTGACTTCAGTGAGACTGGGCGCATCGAACCAGTCGGACTGGTCCAGGTTACGCATCAGGTCTGAAACACGGTTGTTCGATTGCGCCGCACCGGTGATTGACAAGGTCTTGCCGGCCATTTTGACTTCAGTGAAATACACGCCATCGGGCAAGGTCCGCGCCAGCTGATCAAAAATTCGCCCGCTGATCGGGCGATTGCCCTGCAGGTCCTGGATGATGCGCATACGCTCGACCAACTGCTGACGACGAGCCTTGAGATCACTGATCTGCTTGATCCGCTCGTCGACCACGGCGATCTGCTTGCCGATGTAATCGTTACGCGCAATCTGCCGCTCGATGGCGCTGCTGATGACCTGGTTGGCCATGAGCAATGCACCTGCCGATCCCGCCAGCACACCCACCAACACCAGGAGAAAGCGCTTGCGCCGCTGCTCACGCCGCTCTTCGCGCCAGGGTAATAGATTGATCCGAGCCATCAGTCGAAACTCCTGAGGGCCAGCCCGCAAGCAATCATCAGCGCGGGCGCATCGCTGGCCAGGGCCGCGGCGTTGACCTTGCTGCTCAAGGTCATGTCGGCAAACGGATTGGCCACCCGGGTCGGCGTACCCAATTGCTGCTCGATCAACTGGTCCAGACCGGACACCGACGCGGTCCCGCCCACCAGCAGTATGTGGTCGACCGCGGTGTAATGGCCCGAAGCAAAGAAGAACTGCAACGAACGCGACACTTGCTGCACCAGGGCCTCACGAAACGGCTGCAACACAACGCTGACATAATCGTCCGGCAAACCGCCCTGCTTCTTCGCCAGGCCGGCCTGCTCGACGGTCAGGCCGTATCGGCGCTGAATGTCCTCGGTGAGCTGGCGGCCACCAAACAATTGCTCGCGGGTGTAGATGATCCGCCCGTCATGCAGCACGCTCAGGGTGGTCATGGTTGCTCCAACATCGACCACCGCCACCAGTCGCCCTTGCAAGCCCCCTCCCTGGCTCTTCAGCAAGCTGAACGATCGCTCCAGGGCATAGGCCTCGACGTCGACCACGCGCGCAGTCAGGCCCGCCAGGGCCAGGGCTGCCTCACGGATTTCGACGTTTTCCTTGCGACAGGCGGCCAGCAACACGTTGACCCGCTCAGGATTGCGCACTGAGGCGCCCTGGACTTCGAAATCGATGGCCACTTCGTCCAGCGGATAAGGAATGTACTGATCGGCCTCGATCTTCAGCTGGTCTTCCATCTCGTCGTCGGAAAGGCCGGCATCCATCTCGATGGTCTTGGTGATCACCGCCGAACCGGCCACGGCCACGGCAACGCCCTTGAGACTGGTGCGAGCCTTGGCCAGCACACGCGTCAAGGCCTGGCCCACGCCATCGAGCTCGGCGATATTTTTCTCGATGACCACACTGGGGGGTAACGACTCGACCGCGTAGGCTTCGACACGATAGCCATTGCCCTGCCGGCTCAGCTCCAGCAGCTTCACCGATGTCGAGCTGATATCGATGCCCAGGAGCGACCTGGCCTTTTTATTGAAGAGTCCTGGCACTACCAATTTCCCTATGACTTTCCGTGTGTTACGGACTCCATAACGGGGGTTGCGTTCAAACCACCCGTCTTGACAGCAGCGCAAATAACGCCATGGACGGAAAAATGCTTATAATGCCCAGCGTTTTTTTCCGCTTTTTCTCAAGCGCGGGTCGTTCGCCTTTAGCCTGAACCCTGATGCCAAATTCATTTTTTACCCTGGATGTCCAAAAGCCTTGATTCGTCTGCTGAAATTTTTCGGTTGGTCCATCGTCGCCGTATTCTGCGGACTGCTTCTGGGTCTGAGTGGGGCGTTTCTTTACCTTAGTCCCGGATTACCGTCCGTAGAGGCACTGAGAAGCATCCAGTTGCAGATCCCTTTGCGGGTCTACAGCAGCGATAACAAGTTGATCGCAGAATTCGGCGAAATGCGCCGCACACCGATCCGTTTCGCCGACATTCCCCCCAATTTCATTAATGCGTTACTAAGTGCTGAAGACGACAACTTCGCCAACCACTACGGCGTCGATCCCAGCAGCCTGATGCGCGCTGCCACGCAACTGGTGAAAAGCGGCCATATCCAGTCCGGCGGCAGCACTATCACCATGCAGGTGGCAAAAAACTTCTTCCTGACCAGCGAACGCAGCTTCTCGCGCAAAACCACCGAGATCCTCCTGGCCCTGCAGATCGAACGACAGCTGACCAAGGACGAAATCCTCGAGCTCTACGTCAACAAGATCTATCTGGGCAACCGTGCCTACGGCATCGAAGCGGCGGCGCAGGTGTATTACGGCAAGTCGATTCGCGACATCAGCCTGGCGCAGATGGCGATGATCGCCGGCCTGCCCAAGGCTCCTTCACGCTTCAACCCGCTGGCCAATCCGGCCCGCAGCAAGGAGCGTCGCGACTGGATCCTGGGGCGCATGTACAAGCTGGGCAAGATCAGCGAAGCCGACTACACCACCGCCGTCAACGAGCCCCTGAACGCCAGCTATCACGTTCCGACGCCGGAAGTGAACGCGCCCTACATCGCCGAGATGGCCCGCGCCGAAATGGTCGGTCGCTATGGCAGCGATGCATACACCGAAGGTTTCCGCGTTACCACCACGGTGCCGAGCAACCTTCAGGAAATGGCCAACACCGCCGTCCACGAAGGCTTGATGACCTATGACCAGCGTCATGGCTATCGGGGCCCCGAGTCCCGCCAGCCGGGCAAGACGCGCGAGGCGTGGGCAACCGAACTGACCAAGCAACGCACCATCAGCGGCCTTGAACCGGCCATCGTCACCCAGGTCGACAAGAGCGGCCTGCAGGTGCTGACCCGCACCGGCAGCGAACACGTTGGCTGGGACAGCATGAAATGGGCTCGCCCGTTCCTGAACACCAACAGCATGGGCGCCAATCCGAAACAACCGTCGGACGTAGCCCAGGTCGGCGACCTGATTCGCGTGCAGCGCCAGGCGGACAACTCGCTGAAATTCAGCCAGATCCCCCAGGCCCAGGGCGCACTGGTCTCCCTTGACCCGCAAAACGGCGCCATCCGCTCGCTGGTCGGCGGTTTCGCCTTTGAGCAGAGCAACTACAACCGCGCCCTTCAGGCCAAGCGCCAGCCGGGTTCGAGCTTCAAGCCGTTCGTCTACAGCGCGGCACTGGATAACGGCTACACCGCCTCCAGCCTGGTGAACGACGCACCGATCGTGTTTGTCGACGAGTACCTGGACAAGGTCTGGCGTCCGAAAAACGATACCAACACCTTCCTCGGTCCGATCCGCCTGCGCGAAGCGCTCTACAAGTCGCGCAACCTGGTTTCGATCCGCCTGCTACAGGCGATGGGCGTTGGCAAGACCATCGACTACATCAGCCGCTTTGGCTTCAACAAGCAGGACCTGCCGCCCAACCTGTCCCTGGCCCTGGGTACCGCGACCCTGACGCCGATGGAAATCGCCACGGGCTGGAGCACCTTCGCCAACGGCGGCTACAAGATCACCCCGTACATCATCGACAAGATCGAAAGCCGCAACGGCGACACGCTGTTCGTCGCCAACCCGCCCAGCGTGCCAAAAGGCGCTGTCGCGACCGACGGAATCGCCGCACCTGCCGCCGAAGCCTTTACGGTCAATGCAACACCTGGCCAGGCGCCGGGCGAGCAATCGGCAGCGCAAACGCCTGCCGTGGCTGAGCGCATTGTCGATGGACGGACAACCTACATCCTCAACAGCATGCTCGAAGACGTGATCAAACTCGGTACTGGCCGTCGCGCGCTGGCCCTGGGTCGTGGCGACATCGCCGGCAAGACCGGCACCACCAACGAGTCCAAGGACGCCTGGTTCTCCGGCTACAACGCCGATTACGTCACCACCGTCTGGACGGGCTTTGACCAGCCCGAGAGCCTGGGTCGCAAGGAGTTTGGCGGCACCGTCGCCCTGCCGATCTGGATGAACTACATGGGCGCTGCGCTCAAAGACATGCCGCCACACACCCAGCCAGAGCCGGAAGGCATCCTCAGCCTGCGGGTAGACCCTGTCAGTGGCCGTGCAGCCACTCCAGGCACGCCAGGGGCCTACTTCGAACTGTTCAAGGTCGAAGATACGCCGCCGACGGGCAATGAACTGGGCAACGGCAATGCGCCAGGCAGCCCGCTGCCGGCGGATGAAGCGGCACCGATCGATTTGTTCTGATCGCAGGACCAACAGAAAGCCCCGCTCTTCTTCAGAAAGCGGGGCTTCTTTTTACCCGGGCTTCCTGCCAGACCATCGCCAGCAGGCTGGCTCCCACAGGGAACGCATTCCAATGTGGGAGCTAGCCTGCTGGCGATGGCCTGACAGACAATACAAAACCATCAGGCATAAAAAAGCCCCGACTTTCACAAGCCGGGGCTTTTGGTTGAAGCGCTACAACGACTTAGCCGTTGAACACGTCATCCACGCTTTTCAGCGGGTAGTTCTTCGGATACGGCAGGGTTGCAACGCCGGTCTCGATTGCAGCCTTGGCCACGGCATCGGAGATCACGGTGATCAGGCGAGCGTCCATTGGTTTCGGAATGATGTACTCACGACCGAATTCCAGCGCGATGCCGCCGTACGCGTCGCACACTTCCTGAGGTACTGGCAGCTTGGCCAGTTCGCGCAGGGCGTTGGCCGCAGCCACTTTCATCTCTTCGTTGATGCGCTTGGCGCGAACGTCCAGGGCGCCACGGAAGATGAACGGGAAGCCCAGGACGTTGTTGACCTGGTTCGGGTAGTCCGAACGGCCGGTGGCCATGATCACGTCGTCACGGGTGGCGTGCGCCAGCTCCGGGGAGATTTCCGGATCCGGGTTCGAGCAAGCGAACACGATCGGGTTGGCTGCCATGGACTTCAGGCCTTCCGGGCTCAGCAGGTTCGGGCCAGACAGGCCGACGAACACGTCTGCGCCTTGCAGGGCGTCTGCCAGGGTGCGCTTGTCGGTCGCGTGAGCGAAGACGGCCTTGTACTGGTTCAGGTCGTCACGGCCGGAGTGAATCACGCCGGTACGGTCGACCATGTAGATGTTTTCGATGTTGGCGCCCATGCTCACCAGCAATTTCATGCAGGAGATGGCGGCCGCACCGGCACCCAGGCAGACGATCTTGGCGTCAGCCAGGGTTTTGCCGGCGATTTCCAGGGCGTTGATCATGCCGGCCGCGGTCACAATGGCGGTGCCGTGCTGGTCGTCGTGGAAAACCGGAATGTCGCACTGCTCGATCAGGGCACGTTCGATCTCAAAGCACTCAGGTGCCTTGATGTCTTCCAGGTTGATGCCACCGAAGGTGATGGAGATGCGCTTGACGGTGTCGATGAAGGCTTGCGGGCTTTCGGAATCGACTTCGATGTCGAAAACGTCGATGCCGGCGAAGCGCTTGAACAGCACGCCCTTACCTTCCATCACTGGCTTGGAGGCCAATGGGCCGAGGTTACCCAGGCCCAGAATCGCGGTGCCATCGGAAATGACTGCAACCAGGTTGCCTTTACCGGTGTACTTGTAGGCCAGCTCAGGATCGCGGGCGATCTCGCGTACTGGTTCAGCTACGCCGGGGCTGTAGGCCAGCGACAGGTCGCGGGCGGTAGCGGTGGCCTTGGTGAGCTCGACACTCAGCTTCCCTGGACGAGGATTGGCGTGATATTCGAGAGCGGCAGTTTTCAGATCAGACATTTTGGCATTCCGCTTTTACTGTTGGACAGACTGGTCAGCGAGGATACGCGCCTGGCAAAATCCCCACAAGACTGACCGGTCACCCCTGTCAAGCGCCCGCCCCTACGACTTTGGGCCAAGAGCCACGGAACACAAGGGATAGACTGTTCACAATCCCCTTAAAAAATGTCTACAATATTTTGAGATTGGCCCTTGCAGCCAAATCACAGACACAAAAAAGGCGTCCCGGGGGACGCCTTTTTCATCAGCATGGCAAAACAGTGACGTTTTCCCAGGTTGATCGGCCTTAGGCCTTTTTCGCACCGAAAGCACCGAAACGGTCTGCGAAGCGCTGAACGCGGCCGCCAGTGTCCAGAGTCTTCTGCTTACCGGTGTAGAACGGGTGGCATTCGTTGCAAACGTCGATCGCCAGGGCTTTGCCGAAGGTCGAACGGGTTTCGAACTTGTTGCCGCAGCTGCAGGTAACAGCAACTGCTGGGTATTCTGGATGGATATCAGCTTTCATGGTGTTTTCCTCAGGCTAGCGTGCCGCCACCCAACACTATTGTTGAATACCGCACGTAATTAGGCCGCGGATTCTACCAGACAATGCCAATCACGCAAGCTGTCCCTCAAACCGGTCGTCTGCTAGGCTCCCGACCCAAAGCGCGATCCTTGTGGTTATGTGTCAAACCCTTCATTGCCTGTTAATCGAGACTCCCCCGCGTGCCCGACGCCATTCTGCGCCTCGCCTTGCCTTCGCCCCTGCGCCGCCTGTTCGACTACCGGGCGCCGGCCGGCGTGCTGCGTGCGCAATTGCACCCCGGCATGCGCTTGCGGGTGCCGTTCGGCCGGCGGGAAATGATCGGGATCCTGGTGGAAGTCACCGACACCAGCGAAGTGCCGGCGGAAAAACTCAAGCCCGCCCTCGCACTGCTCGATGCCACGCCGCCGTTGCCGCCCGCGCTGTTCAAGCTGTGCCTATGGACCTCGCAGTACTACCAGCACAGCCTCGGCGACACCTTGAGTTGGGCGCTGCCGGTGTTGCTGCGCCAGGGCGAACTGGCCGAGGCGCGCCAGGAGCGCTTCTGGTCCGCCGCACCAGGCGCCAGCCTCGACGACCCGCGAATCGCCCGTGCCCCACGCCAGCGCGAAGCCCTGGCAACGCTGGCCCAGCACCCCCACGGCGTCGCCCATCAGTTGCTGAGCAAGCTGATGCTGAGCAAGGACAGCCTCGATCTGTTGCTGGCCAAGGAACTGGTCCAGGTCGAAATCCGCAGGCACGCCCCTGGCGCCCGCCACGAACACTGGCTGGCCCAACCCGAACTGCCACTCAATCCGGAACAGCGGGCCGCGTATGAAGCCATTCGCGCCGGGTTCGACAGTTACCACGCGTTCCTCCTCGCCGGCGTTACCGGCAGCGGCAAGACCGAAGTCTATCTGCAACTGATCCGCGAAACCCTGGAAGCCGGCAAGCAGGCGCTGGTGCTGATCCCGGAAATCAACCTCGGCCCGCAGACCTTGGCGCGCTTCGAGCAGCGTTTCAACGCGCGCATCGCGCTGATTCACTCGGCGGTCAATGATCGCGAACGCCTCGAAGCCTGGCTCGCCGCCCGCGACGGCGAAGCCGACATCATAATCGGCACCCGCTCGGCGCTGTTCACGCCGATGAAAAACCCGGGGCTGATCATCATCGACGAAGAGCACGACGGCTCCTATAAACAGCAGGAAGGCTTGCGGTACCACGCGCGCGACCTGGCGCTGGTACGGGCTCGTCAGGAAAACATCCCGATTGTCCTGGGCTCCGCCACGCCCTCCCTGGAAAGCCTGCACAACGCCTACACCGGCCGCTATGGCCTGCTGCGGCTGAACGAACGCGCGGGCGGCGCCAAGCAACCACGCTTCCTGCGCCTGGATGTGAAAAGCCGTCCACTGGACAGCGGCATCTCCGGGCCCATGCAACAAGCCATCGGCCAGACACTCGCTGCCGGCCAGCAGGTGCTGGTATTCCTCAACCGCCGCGGATTTGCGCCGACCCTGCTGTGTCACGACTGCGGCTGGATGTCCGAGTGCCAACGCTGCGATGCACGCATGACCGTCCACCAGCGCTACGGCGAGCTGCGCTGCCACCACTGCGGCTATGTCGAACGCGTGCCGCGCCAGTGCCCCAAGTGCAACAAGGTCGACTTGCGCCCCGTGGGGGCCGGTACCGAACGGGCCGAGGAACGCCTGGGGATCCTGTTCCCGGACTATCCGGTGCTGCGGGTCGACCGCGACAGCACTTCGCGCAAGGACGCGATGAACCAGTTGTTCGCGACCATCCAGAAAGGCCAGCCCTGCATTTTGGTCGGCACGCAGATGCTCGCCAAGGGCCACCACTTTCCACGGGTAACCCTGGTCTCGATCCTGGATGCCGATGGCGGGCTGTTCTCCGGCGACTTCCGCGCCAGCGAGCGCATGGCGCAACTGATTGTCCAGGTCGCCGGTCGAGCAGGCCGGGCGGAAGAGCCGGGCAAGGTGATCATCCAGACACACCTGGCCGACCATCCGCTGCTGGTGCAATTGACCGAACAGGGTTACTTCGCCTTTGCCGAGCAGGCCTTGAGCGAGCGGCGAGCGGCGGGATTGCCGCCGTTTGCGCATCTGGCGCTGCTGCGGGCCGAGGCGCACAAGCCGGGCCAGGCCGAAGGCTTTCTGGATGAAGCGTGCAGCGAGGCCGAACGCCTGCTGGCCGAACAGAATCTGACCGGCATCGAACTGCTGGGGCCGGTGCCGGCGCCGATGGAGCGTCGAGCCGGACGTTATCGTGCGCAGTTGTTGTTGCAGGCTACGGCAAGGGCGCCGCTGCATCGGTTGCTTGCCAGTTGGTTGCTGGTTTTGGAGCAAATGCCGAGTGGGCGGGCGGTGCGTTGGTCGCTCGATGTGGATCCCGTCGATTTGTATTGATTTTGAGATCGCATTCGCGAGCAAGCCCGCTCCCACATGGGTTTTGTGCCTGACACATAAGGTATGAACACCGCAGATTCATTGTGGGAGCGGGCTTGCTCGCGAAGGGGCCCTAATTGTTACCACATATCCACAACCTGCCTGCTAAGGTTGGCAAGCCCGCCCCGGCAACGGATAATGCCCAGTTTTTCCACCAGCGCACGATGCGCCGCCGCGCCAGCGGTCGAAAGAGAAGACCATGAAAGACACCATTCGCCAGCTGATCCAACAAGCCATCACCCAACTCGTCAACGAAGGTGTGTTGCCTGAAGGCCTGTCGCCGGCGATCCAGGTGGAGAACTCCCGCGACAAGAAGAACGGCGACTTCGCCAGCAACATCGCCATGATGCTGGCCAAACCGGCCGGCATGAAGCCGCGCGACCTGGCGGAAAAAATCATTGCCGCGCTGCCAGCTGACGAAAACGTCTCCAAGGCCGAAATCGCAGGTCCAGGCTTCCTGAACTTCTTCCAGAACACCGACGCCCTGGCTTCGCGCCTGGACGCCGCCCTGGCCGACGCCAACATCGGCGTGCGCAAGGCCGGCCCGGTCCAGCGCACCGTGGTCGACCTGTCGGCCCCTAACCTGGCCAAAGAAATGCACGTCGGCCACTTGCGCTCGACCATCATTGGCGACGGCGTGGCCCGCGTGCTCGAATTCCTCGGCGACGAAGTGATCCGCCAGAACCACGTCGGCGACTGGGGCACCCAGTTCGGCATGCTGATGGCGTACCTGCAGGAAAACCCGATCACCAGCGACGAGCTGTCGGACCTGGAAAACTTCTACCGCGCCGCCAAGCAACGCTTCGATGAATCCGAAGAATTCGCCGACCGCGCCCGTGGCCTGGTGGTCAAGTTGCAGGCCGGCGATGCCGATTGCCTGGCACTGTGGACCAAGTTCAAGGACATCTCGCTGTCCCACTGCCAGAAGATCTACGAACTGCTGAACGTCAAGCTGACCATGGCCGACGTGATGGGCGAAAGCGCCTACAACGACGACCTGATCAACGTGGTCAACGACCTCAAGGCCGCCGGCATGCTGGTCGAGAGCAACGGCGCCCTGTGCGTGTTCCTCGACGAGTTCAAGAACGCCGATGGCGACCCGCTGCCGGTGATCATCGTCAAGGCCGACGGCGGCTACCTCTATGCCACCACCGACCTGGCTGCCGTGCGCTACCGCAGCGGCAAGCTCAAGGCCGACCGCGCGCTGTACTTCGTCGACCAGCGTCAGGCCCTGCACTTCCAGCAGGTG
This sequence comes from Pseudomonas sp. YuFO8, assembly GCF_035065025.1. Classification (NCBI taxonomy): domain Bacteria; kingdom Pseudomonadati; phylum Pseudomonadota; class Gammaproteobacteria; order Pseudomonadales; family Pseudomonadaceae; genus Pseudomonas; species Pseudomonas sp. YuFO8. The sequence continues at coordinate 77,126 of NZ_JAXDEQ010000004.1, forward strand.
TTCGCCGTGGCCCGCAAGGCCGGTTTCGTGACCCATCCGATGGAAATGGAACACATGGGCTTCGGCACCATGAACGGCGCTGACGGCCGTCCGTTCAAGACCCGTGATGGCGGCACCGTGAAGCTGATCGACCTGCTGACCGAAGCCCAGGAACGCGCCTACACCCTGGTGAAAGACAAGAACCCTGAACTGGCTGAAGCAGAGCTGCGCAACATCGCCAGGGTTGTGGGCATCGGCGCGGTGAAATACGCCGACCTGTCCAAGCACCGCACCAGCGACTACAGCTTCAACTTCGACCTGATGCTGAACTTCGAAGGCAACACCGCGCCCTACCTGCTGTACGCCTACACCCGCGTGGCTGGCGTGTTCCGCAAACTCGGCAAGGACTTCAGCGAAGTCGAAGGCCAGATCGTGCTCGAAGCAGCGCACGAACACGAGCTGGCGGCAAAACTCGCGCAGTTTGGCGAAGTATTGAACAATGTGGCCGAGAAAGGCACGCCGCACATCCTCTGCACTTACCTGTACGACGTCGCCGGCCTGTTCTCCAGCTTCTACGAGAACTGCCCGATCCTCGCCGCCGACACCCCGGCGCAAATGCAGAGCCGTCTGCGCCTCGCCGCGCTGACCGGTCGCACTCTCAAGCAAGGCCTGGAACTCTTGGGCCTGGAAACTCTGGAGCGTATGTAAGTTGGCTGCCAAGAAAAAACCTGCACCCAAGCGTGGCGCCAGCCGTTACCAAGCTCCAGCGAAGCAACCGATCCCGGGTTGGCTGTGGATGGCCATCGGCCTCACGGTCGGTGCATTCATCGTGTTCCTGATGAAACTGGAGCCGGGCAAGGGCAGCGACACGGTCAAGCGCGAGAAGGTGGAACAGCAACAGAAAGCCACCAAGATCGCCGAGGCCAACAAGACCCCGCCGAGCCCGACGCAACCGGTGAAGCCGAAATACGACTTCTACACTTTGCTGCCGGAATCGGAAGTCATCGTGCCGCCGGACGCCGTACCGGAAAAAACCCTGCCGACGCCGCAAGTGCCTGCGATTCCGACGACACCGGTTACACCGGCGGAAGCGGCGAAGATCGATACGGCGCGCGCCCAGGCTGCTTTGTCCGGAATTACTCCGCCACCTGCGCCACCGGTCAAGGCTGCGCCGGTGACGAAGTTTTTCCTGCAGGCGGGCTCCTTCCGCAAAGAGACTGATGCGGACAAGGTTCGCGCGCAGATCATTCTGCTGGGGCAGGCTGTGGCGGTTGAATCCGGCACGGTGAAGGACGAGACCTGGTATCGGGTGCTGGTTGGACCGTTCAGCAATCGAGAGCAACTGACCACTGCGCAGAAACAATTGGCGGGCGCAGGCTTCAGCAATTTGTTGTTACAACAACGCCAGAGTCGCTGATTCCGTCAGCAGCACCGCATCATCGTTCATCGCCAGCAGGCTGGCTCCCACAGGGTTGGCGCAGCCCTCTGTGGGAGCCAGCCTGCTGGCGATGGCATCATGTACAACATCACATGTCCCCTTTTGACAAACACCGCCCGTCCCCTCTACCGCCCCACAGTTGAAATCCACTCCACCACCCCCATATGAATGGGCATAAGGCATTTTCGCCCCGCAGCGTGGAGACTCTTCCCTTGACCACCATCGTTTCAGTTCGCCGCCACGGCAAAGTCGTCATGGGCGGCGACGGCCAGGTTTCCCTTGGCAATACCGTGATGAAAGGCAACGCGAAAAAAGTTCGTCGCCTGTACCACGGCCAGGTCATTGCCGGTTTTGCCGGCGCCACCGCTGACGCCTTTACCCTCTTCGAACGCTTCGAGGGCCAGCTTGAAAAGCACCAGGGTCACCTGGTACGCGCCGCTGTCGAGCTCGCCAAGGAATGGCGCACCGACCGCACCCTGAGCCGGCTGGAAGCCATGCTCGCGGTCGCCAACAAAGACGCCTCCCTGATCATCACCGGCAACGGCGACGTGGTCGAGCCTGAAAACGGCCTGATCGCTATGGGTTCCGGTGGCGCCTACGCCCAGGCGGCCGCCAGCGCACTGCTGAAAAAAACCGACCTGTCGGCCCGGGAAATCGTCGAAACCGCCCTCGGCATTGCCGGCGACATCTGTGTATTCACCAACCACACCCAGACCATTGAGGAGCAGGACTGCGCCGAGCAAGCCTGATTCGGCCCCGTGCCACGGCTCATTCTTGCTTGAGGTCCTTTGAATATTATGTCCATGACTCCCCGTGAAATCGTCCACGAACTCAATCGCCACATCATCGGCCAGGACGATGCCAAGCGCGCCGTCGCCATTGCCCTGCGCAACCGCTGGCGCCGCATGCAGCTGCCAGAAGAGCTGCGCGTTGAAGTAACGCCAAAGAACATCCTGATGATCGGCCCGACCGGTGTCGGTAAAACCGAGATCGCTCGTCGCCTGGCCAAACTGGCCAACGCGCCGTTCATCAAGGTCGAAGCGACCAAGTTCACCGAAGTCGGCTATGTCGGTCGCGACGTCGAATCGATCATTCGTGACCTGGCCGATGCCGCGATCAAGCTGCTGCGCGAACAGGAAATCGTCAAGGTTCGCCACCGCGCCGAAGACGCCGCCGAAGAGCGCATCCTTGATGCCCTGCTGCCACCGGCACGCATGGGCTTCAGCAACGACGATACCCCGTCTGCCGATTCCAACACCCGCCAGCTGTTCCGCAAGCGCCTGCGTGAAGGCCAGCTGGATGACAAGGAGATCGAGATCGAAGTCGCCGAAATGGCCGGCGTCGATATTTCCGCGCCACCGGGCATGGAAGAAATGACCAACCAGCTGCAAAGCCTGTTTGCCAACATGGGCAAGGGCAAGAAAAAAGCCCGCAAGCTCAAGGTCAAGGAAGCGCTCAAGCTGGTGCGCGACGAAGAAGCCGGCCGCCTGGTCAACGATGAAGAGTTGAAGGCCAAGGCCCTGGAAGCGGTCGAGCAGCACGGCATCGTGTTCATCGACGAAATCGACAAGGTCGCCAAGCGTGGTAATTCCGGCGGCGTCGATGTGTCCCGTGAAGGCGTGCAGCGCGACCTGCTGCCGCTGATCGAAGGCTGCACCGTCAACACCAAGCTGGGCATGGTCAAGACCGACCACATCCTGTTCATCGCCTCCGGTGCCTTCCACCTGAGCAAGCCGAGCGACCTGGTGCCCGAGCTGCAAGGCCGACTGCCGATCCGCGTCGAACTCAAGGCCCTGAGCCCTGAAGATTTCGAGCGCATCCTCAGCGAGCCTCACGCCTCGCTCACCGAACAATATTGCGCGCTGCTGAAAACCGAAGGCCTGGGTATCGAGTTCCTGCCGAGCGGCATCAAGCGCATCGCCGAGATCGCCTGGCAGGTCAACGAGAAAACCGAAAACATCGGTGCCCGTCGCCTGCACACCTTGCTTGAACGCCTGCTGGAAGAAGTGTCTTTCAGTGCCGGCGACCTGGCCAGCGTGCATGACGACAAGGTGATCCAGATCGACGCCGACTACGTCAACAGCCACCTGGGCGAATTGGCGCAGAACGAAGACCTGTCCCGTTATATCCTGTAAGCCATACTTGTAGGAGCGAGCTTGCTCGCGATGAACTTGAGAGCGACGCGTTTCTTCAGAGAAAACGCGTTATCGTTAACGTCCATCGCGAGCAAGCTTGCTCCTACCGGGTTCCATCCAAAACGGAACGGCGCTCATGACCCAACTCCCCACCGACATCAAGCTGCACAAAGCCTCGAAAACCCTCACGCTCAAATACGCGTCCGGCGAGGAATACACCCTGCCCGCCGAATTCCTGCGCGTGCACTCCCCTTCCGCCGAGGTCCAGGGCCACGGCAAACCCATCCTGCAATTTGGCAAGATCAACGTAGGACTGAGCAAGATAGAACCGGCCGGTCAGTACGCACTGAAACTGACCTTCGACGATGGCCACGACAGCGGCCTGTTCACCTGGGAATACCTCTACGAACTGGGGCGACGTCATGACGCACTCTGGGAGGATTATCTTGGCGAGCTCAAAGCCGCAGGAAAAACCCGCGACCCGAACGAATCCGTCGTCAAGCTGATGCTCTAGCCCGAGCCTCTTGCTCTTTAGAGGGCATTTTCTAATTTCATCTGTTTGAATGCTCGGCTTCAGGGCCGACGCTTGGCCCGCTTGCGAAAAAAATTAAACTCGGGTAACCAATGGATTGGCAAGTTCCCTGCAGTGCTCTCTGAACTAAAAAGCAGTGATGCAGAATTAACGTCACCCGAGCAGTAGTACCTGGCCGTTGCTGTGTGACTACACAGCAGGACCAAGGTACTCGTCTCAGGGCAATGGAGCGTCGTAGATGAGTGACAAGAGTAACGATGAGTTGAAGTATCAAGCCTCGGAGAACACCTTGGGGCTCAATCCTGTCGTTGGGCTGCGTGGAAAGGATCTACTGGCTTCTGCTCGAATGGTGCTCAGGCAGGCCATCAGGCAACCGGTGCACAGCGTCAAGCATGTCGCGCATTTTGGTCTTGAACTCAAGAACGTGCTGTTTGGCAAATCCGGGCTGCAACCGACCAGCGATGACCGTCGCTTCGCCGATCCGGCCTGGAGTCAGAACCCGCTCTACAAACGTTATTTGCAAACCTACCTGGCGTGGCGCAAGGAGCTCCACGCCTGGATCGACGAGAGCACCCTCAGCCCCAGCGATGTGGCGCGCGGGCACTTCGTGATCAACCTCATGACCGAAGCCATGGCGCCGACCAACACCGCGGCCAACCCGGCGGCAGTCAAACGCTTTTTCGAAACCGGCGGCAAGAGCCTGCTCGATGGTCTCTCGCACCTGGCCAAGGATCTGGTGCACAACGGCGGCATGCCGAGCCAGGTCAACATGGGTGCGTTCGAAGTCGGCAAGAGCCTGGGCGTGACCGAAGGCGCGGTAGTATTCCGCAACGATGTACTGGAACTGATCCAGTACAAGCCGATCACCGAGCAGGTACACGAGCGACCATTGCTGGTGGTGCCGCCGCAGATCAACAAGTTCTACGTGTTCGACCTGAGCCCGGACAAGAGCCTGGCGCGGTTCTGCCTGCGCAACAACATGCAGACCTTCATCGTCAGCTGGCGCAACCCGACCAAGGAACAGCGCGAGTGGGGCCTGTCGACCTACATCGAAGCCCTCAAGGAAGCGGTTGACGTCGTCACTGCGATCACCGGCAGCAAAGACGTGAACATGCTCGGGGCCTGCTCCGGCGGCATCACCTGCACCGCGCTGCTGGGCCACTATGCGGCGATCGGCGAGAACAAGGTCAATGCCCTGACCTTGCTGGTGAGCGTGCTGGACACCACCCTGGACAGCGACGTTGCCCTGTTCGTCAATGAGCAGACCCTCGAAGCCGCCAAGCGCCACTCGTACCAGGCCGGCGTACTGGAAGGCCGCGACATGGCGAAAGTCTTCGCCTGGATGCGTCCCAACGACCTGATCTGGAACTACTGGGTCAACAATTACCTGCTGGGCAACGAACCGCCGGTGTTCGACATCCTGTTCTGGAACAACGACACCACCCGGTTGCCCGCCGCGTTCCACGGCGACCTGATCGAGCTGTTCAAAAACAACCCGTTGATTCGCCCGAATGCACTGGAAGTGTGCGGTACCGCCATCGATCTCAAGCAAGTGACGGCCGACATCTTTTCCCTGGCCGGCACCAACGACCACATCACCCCGTGGCGGTCCTGCTACAAGTCGTCGCAACTGTTCGGCGGCAATGTTGAATTCGTGCTGTCGAGCAGCGGACATATCCAGAGCATCCTGAATCCGCCGGGTAATCCGAAATCCCGCTACATGACCAGCACCGAACCGGCGAGCAGTGCCGATGAATGGCAACAGAATGCCACCAAGCACACCGATTCCTGGTGGCTGCACTGGCAGGCCTGGCAGGCCCAGCGCTCGGGCGAGCTGAAAAAGTCCCCGGTAAAGCTGGGCAGCAAGGCTTACCCGGCAGGCGAGGCGGCGCCAGGCACTTACGTACACGAGCGTTAAACCCACAAACCTGTAGGAGCCGGCTTGCTGGCGATTGCATCACCACGGTGAGACTGGCAAACCGCGGTGATCGCATCGCCAGCAAGCCGGCTCCTACAGGATGTGTGTCAGGAACCAAGATCCACCCACAGGGCCAGAAGCATGCCGCAACCGTTCATATTCCGCACCGTCGACCTGGATGGCCAGACCCTCCGCACGGCGGTGCGCCCCGGCAAGCCTCACTTGACGCCCTTGCTGATTTTCAACGGCATCGGCGCCAACCTGGAGCTGGTGTTTCCATTCGTCGCAGCGCTGGACCCGGACCTGGAAGTCATCGCCTTCGACGTACCCGGTGTCGGCGGTTCGTCGACGCCGAATCTTCCCTATCGCTTTCCAAGCCTGGCGAAACTCACGGCACGCATGCTCGACTACCTCGATTACGGGCAAGTCAATGTGATCGGCGTGTCCTGGGGTGGTGCGCTTGCGCAACAGTTCGCCTTTGACTATCCGGAGCGTTGCAAGAAGCTTGTCCTGGCAGCGACGGCAGCGGGCGCGGTGATGGTGCCGGGCAAGCCGAAAGTCTTGTGGATGATGGCCAGCCCACGGCGCTACATCCAGCCCTCCCATGTGATCCGCATTGCGCCGATGATCTACGGCGGCGCGTTCCGTCGCGACCCGACGCTGGCCGCGAGCCATGCAGCGAAGGTCCGTTCGGCAGGCAAGCTCGGTTACTACTGGCAACTATTCGCCGGCTTCGGCTGGACCAGCATCCACTGGCTGCACAAGATCAATCAGCCGACCCTGGTCCTGGCCGGCGACGACGATCCACTGATCCCGCTGATCAACATGCGCTTGCTCGCCTGGCGGATTCCCAATGCCCAGTTGCACATTATCGATGACGGCCATCTGTTCCTGATTACCCGGGCCGAAGCGGTGGCACCGATCATCATGAAGTTCCTCGAGGAGGAGCGCCTGCGTGCAGTGATGCACCCGCATCCGGCGCCACTGAGCTGATCGGCCCATTTTTTGTATAGGAAAGAGGGGGCGGCGGCACATCGCACCGCGCAACAACCCGTTACAGCGTCTATGGTGTTCTGGTTCGGTGTTTTGTATTTGGCCTGGAAGACGAAGGAGTGTTGAGTCATGCGCGATAAAACTGCGAGGGAGTCACTACCCACTCCCGCCGCGTTCATCAACGCACAAAGTGCGATTACCGGCCTGCGCGGCCGGGATCTGGTTTCGACTTTGCGCAGTGTGGCCGCCCATGGCCTGCGCAACCCCGTGCACACTGCTCGACACGCCTTGAAACTGGGCGGTCAACTGGGCCGCGTGCTGCTGGGCGACACCCTGCACCCGACCAACCCGCAAGACCGTCGTTTCGACGATCCGGCGTGGAGCCTCAACCCCTTTTACCGTCGCAGCCTGCAGGCCTACCTGAGCTGGCAGAAGCAGGTCAAAAGCTGGATCGACGACAGCAACATGAACCCGGACGATCGCGCCCGCGCGCACTTCGCGTTCGCCCTGCTCAACGATGCCGTGTCGCCGTCCAACAGCCTGCTCAATCCCCTGGCGATCAAGGAAATCTTCAACTCCGGCGGCAACAGCCTGGTGCGCGGGATCGGCCATCTGGTCGATGACCTCCTGCACAACGACGGGTTGCCCCGGCAGGTCACCAAGCACGCATTCGAGGTCGGCAAGACCGTCGCCTCCACCACCGGCGCCGTGGTGTTTCGCAACGAACTGCTGGAGCTGATCCAATACAAGCCGATGAGCGAAAAGCAGTATTCGAAACCGCTGCTGGTGGTGCCGCCACAGATCAACAAGTACTACATTTTCGACCTCAGCCCGCACAACAGCTTCGTCCAGTACGCGCTCAAGAACGGCCTGCAGACCTTCGTGATCAGCTGGCGCAATCCGGATGTGCGGCATCGCGAATGGGGCCTGTCGACTTACGTTGAAGCAGTGGAAGAAGCCATGAACGTGTGCCGGGCGATCACCGGCGCGCGCGAAGTCAACCTGATGGGCGCCTGCGCCGGCGGGCTGACCATTGCCGCTTTGCAGGGTCACTTGCAAGCCAAGCGCCAGCTGCGCCGCGTTTCCAGCGCGACCTACCTGGTGAGTCTGCTCGACAGTCAATTGGACAGCCCGGCCACGCTCTTCGCCGACGAACAGACCCTGGAAGCCGCCAAGCGCCGCTCCTACCAGAAAGGCGTCCTGGACGGCCGCGACATGGCCAAGGTGTTCGCCTGGATGCGTCCCAACGATTTGATCTGGAGCTACTTCGTCAACAACTACCTGATGGGCAAGGAGCCGCCGGCGTTCGACATTCTCTACTGGAACAACGACAACACACGCCTGCCGGCCGCCCTGCATGGTGACTTGCTGGACTTCTTCAAGCACAACCCGCTGAGCCATCCCGGTGGCCTGGAAGTGTGCGGCACCCCGATCGATTTGCAGAAGGTCAATGTCGACAGTTTCAGCGTGGCCGGCATCAACGACCACATCACACCGTGGGACGCCGTGTATCGCTCGACCCTGCTGCTCGGTGGAGAGCGCCGCTTCGTCCTGTCCAACAGCGGTCATATACAGAGCATTCTCAACCCGCCGAACAATCCGAAAGCCAACTACGTCGAAGGCACAAAACTGAGCAGCGACCCCAGGGCCTGGTACTACGACGCCAAGCCCGTCGCCGGTAGCTGGTGGACGCAATGGCTGAGCTGGATTCAGGAGCGCTCGGGCGCGCAGAAAGAAACCCACATGGCCCTCGGCAACCAGAATTATCCACCGATGGAAGCGGCGCCCGGAACCTACGTGCGCGTGCGCTGATGTTCAACGACCACGGCCCCTGCCGGCCGTGGCATGACCCGATCATAAGAAGACTGGATGAAAACCCGCGACCGGATCCTCGAATGTGCCCTGCAATTGTTCAATGAGAAGGGCGAACCGAATGTTTCCACCATGGAAGTCGCCAACGAAATGGGCATCAGCCCGGGCAACCTGTACTACCACTTCCACGGCAAGGAACCACTGATTCTCGGCCTGTTCGAACGTTTCCAGGCCGAACTGTCGCCGTTGCTCGACCCACCGGCCGACGTCGAACTGGCCCCCGAGGATTACTGGCTGTTCCTGCACCTGATCGTCGAACGCCTGTCCCACTATCGCTTTCTGTTCCAGGACCTGTCGAACCTGGCCGGGCGCTTGCCGAAACTGGCCAAGGGCATTCGCAACCTGCTCAATGCACTCAAGCGCACCCTGGCGTCATTGCTGGCCCGATTGAAGGCCTTGGGGCAGTTGGTCAGCGACACCCAGGCGCTGGGGCAACTGGTGGAGCAAATCACCCTGACGCTGCTGTTCTCACTGGACTACCAGCGGATTCTCGGCCGTGAAGGCGAAGTGCGATTGGTGGTTTATCAGATCATGATGCTGGTGGCGCCACACCTGTTGCCGCCGATCAAGGCGGCGACCGAGCGAATGGCGATGCAGTACCTGGAAGATCACGACTAACAAATGTGGGAGCGGGCTTGCTCGCGAAGGCAGTGTGTCAGTCGGCATCTACGTTGAATGACACACCGCCTTCGCGAGCAAGCCCGCTCCCACAGAGGCCTGTGGCGCTCAGGGAATCTTGCACAAACAAAAACGCCCGACCTTGGCAGGCCGGGCGTTTTTTTGAGCCCTGGAATCAGGACTGACTGGTTGGCGTCGATGGAGCTGGCGCGGCAGTCGGGGTCACAGCAGGGGTCGGCGCGGTAGCGGAGTTCGAGGTGCTTGCCGGCGTTACCGGGGTTGCCGGTTTGGCGGCAGCCACTGCTGGTTTGGGTGCGGCAGCTTTGGGAGCGGCCGGTTTTTTCGCTGCTGGTTTCTTCGCAGCAGCAGGTTTTGCCGCTGGCTTGGCTGCCGGTTTGGCGGCAGCGGTTTTCGCTGCAGGCTTGGCGGCGGTTTTAGCGGCTGCCGGTTTGGCCGCTGGTTTGGCGGCGGCTGGCTTGGCAGCGGCAGTTTTTGCAGCAGGTTTGGCGGCAGCGGTTTTAGCCGCAGGCTTGGCCAATGGCTTGGCTGCGGTTTTGGCGGCCGGCTTGGCTGCCGCGGTTTTCGCCGCAACAGGCGCAACCTTGGCACCGGTGAGTTTTTCGATTTGCTTGGTCAGGGTATCGACCTTGCTGTGCAGCGCCTTGACTTCATTGCGGCTTGGTACGCCCAGACGCGAAATGGCGCTGTTCAGGCGCTTGTCGAAAGCCCCTTCCAGCTCATCCCATTTGCCCATTGCGCGATCTTTCACGCCGCTGATGCGCGACTTGGCCGAAGAAGCGGAGTCCTTGGCGGCGTCGACAGTTTTGCCAACAGCGTTCTTGGTCAGCTTCTCGGCTTTCTCGCCGTCTTTAACCAGTGAGTCGAAGAGTTTGCTGCCGTCAGTGTCGATCTTCGAGTACACGCCTAAACCAGCCAGCCAGATTTTGCGGGAGTAGTCTTCGACTTTCCCGATCCACGAGCTGCCTTCTTTTTCGGTGTTCTTTTTACCAGCCATCCCGTTCTCCTTAAGATTTACGCGCGACGCGTTCGAGCAGTGCCGTCAGCTCATCGAGCTTGGCAGAGAGTGTCTCAACGTCATGTTTAGACGGAATGCCGATACGATTCAAGGTACTTGCGACACGCGAGTCAAACACTCTCTCGACTTTGTCGAGCTGAACTTCGACCTTGCCTTTGAAAGTGCTGACTTCAGTCTTGGCTTCATCGATCTCGGCATTGGCCGCTTCAAGCTTCTCGGCAACTACTTTTTTGCCTTTGGTTTCAACTGCTTGCCCAGCCTTGATCAACTCTTGAAAGTACTCGCTACCTTCTTGGCCGACCTTGGTGTAGGCACCCAGGCCTGCCAGCCAGATCCGGCGTGCATAGGATTTGACGTCACGCACAGCGGTCGCCGATGCGTCGATTTTTTTCTTCAAAATTACTTTGGCCATGGTGCACCTCACGCGCAGAAGGTTTGAGGAACTGCCCGCGAAAGTGTCGGGCTCAGGCACAAAGTAGGGAGAAAAATTAGAAACGGCACCCTAACAACTGACATGAAAGCTCAGGCGCACCTCAAAACAAATGTGGGAGCCAGCCTGCTGGCGATAGCGATTTATCCATCAACATCAATGTTGACTGATGCGCCGCTATCGCCAGCAGGCTGGCTCCCACAGGGGATGTGGTTCGACTTGGGAATCAGACGAGGGCTTTATCCAGCGCCTTCTCGATTTCCGCTTTGATCATGCCGCTCATGGCCGACATCATCAGGCCCAGTTCCACATCGACCTTGATCGAATCATCGGTGACATGCACCGCACCTTTCACACCCGAACGCTTGAGATTCAGGGTGTCACCCGACCACTGCGGCTCCAGGCCATACTGATCGTGAAGTTTCTGCGCCAGCTTGTCGGCCTTCTCGCGCGCCGCTTCCTTACCCAGGCCGTGGGCCCGTTCAACACTAATATGGGCCATCGAATGACTCCTGCTTTATGAATGCTTTCCCGAGACATCTTGACCCCTGCTGCGTCAAAACGTCCCGATGGTTGCCCATCTTACCTTCAGCCTTGCCAAGACAAAGCATGCCTTGGGGATTAGAATGTCGCGCATTCTCTTTTGGTGACAGCGATATGACTGATCAGCGCAAAGGCAACGACGCCGAACCCACCACTCACTTCGGCTTCAAAAACGTTCCGGAAAGCCAGAAAGCGGAAAAAGTCGCTGAGGTTTTCCACTCGGTAGCCGCCAAGTACGACCTGATGAACGACCTCCTGTCGGGCGGCATGCACCGTCTGTGGAAGCGTTTCGCGATCGAACTGTCGGGCGTGCGCACCGGCAACCGGGTGCTGGACATCGCCGGTGGCACGGGCGACCTGACCCGCAAATTCTCGCACCTCGTGGGCCCGACCGGCCAGGTAGTGCTGGCCGACATCAACGAATCCATGCTCAAGGTCGGTCGTGATCGCCTGCTGGACCTGGGTGTGGCCGGCAACGTCGAATTCGTCCAGGCCGATGCGGAAAAACTGCCGTTCCCGGACAACCATTTCGACTGCGTGACCATCGCCTTCGGCCTGCGCAACGTGACGCACAAGGAAGATGCCCTGCGCTCCATGCTGCGCGTGCTCAAGCCAGGCGGTCGCCTGCTGGTGCTGGAATTCTCCAAGCCGACCAATGCGCTGATGTCCAAGGCCTACGACGCCTACTCGTTCGCCTTCATGCCGCTGATGGGCAAGCTGATCACCAACGACTCGGAAAGCTACCGCTACCTGGCCGAATCGATCCGCATGCACCCGAACCAGGAAACCCTGAAGTCGATGATGGTCGAGGCCGGTTTCGACCGCGTGACCTATCACAACATGACCGCAGGCATCGTCGCCCTGCACCGCGGCATCAAGCCCTGATGCTGCTCGCCGGCCTGCTCGCCAGCGTAGAACTCGGCCTGAACCGGGTGCTGCGTCTCGACAGCACGGCGCTGCCGCGGCTGGCGCATTTGAGCGGCAGGGTGATTGCCGTCGATTGCCGCAGCCCGGCGTTGCAGGTGTTCATCCTGCCCAGCGACGAAGGCCTGATGCTCGCCTCTCAGTGGGAAACCGGCGCCGACTGCACCCTGCGCGCACCGGCTTCGAGCCTGCTGAAACTGGCCATGAGCAAGGACAAGACCGCGATCCTGCACAGCCCTGAAGTCGAACTCGACGGCGACAGCGGCGTGCTGCTGGAACTGGCGGCGATCCTTCAGGACCTGGAGCTGGACTGGGAGTACGAACTCTCGCGCTGGCTGGGGCCGGTCGCCACGCAACTGCTCGGCGGTCACCTGCGCAGTCGTGCCCGCTGGTATCAGCAAGGGTTCGCCAGCCTGGGCCAGAACCTGGGCGAATACCTGGCCGAAGAGTCGCGCACCCTTGTCGGTCAGCGCGAAGCCGAAGCCCGTTTCAGTGAACTGGACCAGATCAAACTCGATCTGGAACGTCTCGAGGCGCGTTTCGAGCGCCTTTCCCGATCCCTCGACCCAAGCGATAACGCATGAAGCTGCTTGCCGTCCGCCGTTTGTTGCGCATCCAGCGCGTCGTGATCCGCTACCGCCTCGATGACCTGCTGTTCGCCCTGCCGCTGCCCTGGTTTCTGCGGGCCCTGCGTTATGCCCTGCCGTGGCGCTGGTTCCCGCGCAAGACGCTGGAGCTGAGCCGTGGCGCGCGCTTGCGCCTGGCGTTGCAGGACCTGGGACCGATCTTCATCAAGTTCGGGCAGATCCTGTCCACCCGCCGCGACCTGCTGCCGGAAGACATCGCCGACGAGCTGATGATGTTGCAGGACCGCGTGCCGCCGTTCGACTCGCAGCTGTCGGTCAAGCTGATCGAAGAACAGCTGGGCAAGAAAATCAGTGAAGTATTCAGCCGCTTCGACGTCGAACCGCTGGCCTCGGCGTCGGTGGCCCAGGTGCACGCCGCGCAGCTGAAAACCGGCGAAGAAGTGGTGGTCAAGGTGATCCGCCCGGGCCTCAAGCCGGTGATTGCCCAGGACCTGGCGTGGCTGTTCATCCTCGCCCGCGCCGCCGAAAAACTCTCGGCCGATGCGCGCCTGCTGCACCCGGTAGATGTGGTCCAGGACTACGAAAAAACCATCTACGATGAGCTCGACCTGCTGCGCGAAGCAGCCAACGCCAGCCAGCTGAAGCGCAACTTCGACGGTTCGCCACTGCTGTACGTGCCGCAAGTCTATTGGGACTGGTGCCGGCCGAAAGTGCTGGTGATGGAGCGCATCTACGGCATCCAGGTCACTGACCTCGCAACCCTGGCCGACCAGCGCACCGACATGAAAATGCTCGCCGAACGCGGCGTGGAGATCTTCTTCACCCAGGTGTTCCGCGACAGCTTTTTCCATGCCGACATGCACCCCGGCAACATCTTCGTCAGCACCGTCAATCCGTGGAGCCCGCAGTACATTGCGATCGACTGCGGCATCGTCGGCAGCCTGACCCCGGAAGACCAGGATTATCTGGCGCGCAACCTGTTCGCCTTCTTCAAGCGTGATTACCGGCGTGTGGCACAGCTGCACATCGATTCAGGCTGGGTGCCGGCGGAAACCAAACTCAACGAATTCGAAGCGGCGATCCGGACAGTTTGCGAACCGATCTTCGAAAAACCGTTAAAAGATATTTCATTCGGCCAGGTGCTGATGCGCCTGTTCCAGACGGCGCGCCGCTTCAACATGGAAGTGCAGCCGCAGCTTGTCCTGCTGCAGAAAACCCTGCTGAACATCGAAGGCCTGGGCCGCCAGCTGTACCCGGACCTCGACCTGTGGAACACCGCGCAACCCTTCCTCGAACGTTGGATGCGCGAACGCGTCAGCCCCAAAGCCCTGCTCGGCAACGTGCAGAGCCAGTTCGAGCAACTGCCGCACCTGGCCAACATGGCCCGCGACCTGCTCGAACGCATGTCCCAGCCGCACGCCTACGACCCGCCGCCACCCTGGCACCGTCGCCGCGACGACTGGTTCCTGCGCCTGCTCGGCACAGCGCATTTGGCCGGTGGCGCGATCCTCACCGCGGGTGGGCCGCTGAACGATCTGGCCTACTGGCCGGCGGGCATCATGATGGCCGTCGGCTTGTATCTGGTCGTTCGTCGATAGCAGGATTGAGCTGCAAGTTATAAGCTGCAAGCCTCAAGCGATGTTCATAGCACTCACGTTTGATTCACCCTGTAGATACGTGTGTTACACATTACGAAAGACCGAAGCGCACTGGCTTTTACTAGCAGCTTGAAGCTTTAAGCTTAAAGCTGCTTCAGGAACTGAAGATGAACAACTGGCTGGACGAGATCAAATGGGATGCCGACGGCCTGGTGCCGGCGATTGCCCAGGACCACGAGACCGGGCGCGTCCTGATGATGGCCTGGATGAACCGCGAAGCACTGCAACTGACGGCGGCCGAGAACCGCGCCATCTACTGGTCGCGCTCGCGTGGCAAGCTGTGGCGCAAGGGCGAAGAGTCCGGCCACGTGCAGACCCTGCATGAGATGCGCCTGGACTGCGACGCCGACGTGATCATCCTGATGGTCGAGCAGATCGGCGACATCGCCTGTCATACCGGCCGCCAGAGCTGCTTCTACCGCGTCTATGAGAACGGCGACTGGACAACCGTCGACCCGGTACTGAAAGATCCGCACGCCATCTATAGCGCAGGACACAAACATGAGTGACACGTTGACCCGCCTGGCCCAGGTGCTGGAAGAGCGCAAAGGCGCCGCCGCCGACAGCTCGTACGTCGCCAGCCTGTACCACAAGGGCTTGAACAAGATTCTGGAAAAAGTCGGCGAAGAGTCGGTCGAGACCATCATTGCCGCCAAGGACGCCGCCATCAGCGGCGACTGCAGCGATGTCATCTACGAAACCGCCGATTTGTGGTTCCACAGCATGGTCATGCTCGCCCAGTTGGGGCAGCATCCCCAGGCTGTACTCGATGAACTGGACCGTCGCTTCGGTCTGTCCGGACACGCCGAGAAAGCCTCGCGCCCGTCCGCCTGAATAACGATTAGAGAGGAGCAGCAGCATGGGCATTTTTGACTGGAAACACTGGGTCGTCATCCTGGTCGTCGTGGTTCTGGTGTTCGGCACCAAGAAACTGAAAAACCTCGGCACCGACGTCGGCGAGTCGATCAAGGGCTTCAAGAAAGCCATGAACGACGACGAAAAACCCGCCGAGCCAACCGTGACCCCGGCCCAACCGGTGCCGCCGGTACAGCCTCAGGCTTCGGTGAACCAGCCGCACACCATCGACGTGCAGGCGCAGAAAGTCGAAGAGCCGATCCGCAAAGACGTGTGAGCACTGACTAATGTTTGGTATCAGCTTCTCTGAACTGCTGCTCGTCGGCCTCGTCGCCCTGCTCGTGCTGGGTCCCGAGCGCCTGCCGGGCGCTGCGCGCACCGCCGGCCTGTGGGTTGGGCGCCTCAAGCGCAGCTTCAATGCGATCAAACAGGAAGTTGAACGTGAAATCGGTGCCGACGAGATTCGTCGGCAACTGCACAACGAGCACATCCTGTCGCTTGAACAGGAGGCCCGAAAGATCTTCTCGCCGACCCAGCAGCAGCCGACGCCCGTCGAGCCTGTGGCGACGCAGACGGTTGATGCGCCTGCCGTTGAATCTGCGCCTGTGCAAGCTGCACCTGTCGCAGCGACGCCGGTCGCGCCCGTTGCACCCGCGGCTGCGCCCGTTGCGCCGGCCCCTCATGACCCAACACTGCCGCCGCGAGCCCCATGAGCGATCTTCCTGAAAACGACCAGCACATGCCGCTGGTTTCGCACCTCACCGAGTTGCGTACCCGCCTGCTGCGCTGCGTAGCGGCGATCTTCATCATCTTCGCCGGGTTGTTTGCATTCACCCAGCAGATCTACACCTTCGTCTCGACACCACTGCGCGCGTACCTGCCCGCCGGCGCGACGATGATTGCCACCGATGTGTCGTCGCCGTTCCTGACGCCACTGAAGCTGACCATGATGGTGTCGCTGTTCCTGGCGATCCCGGTGATCCTGCACCAGATCTGGGGCTTCATCGCACCGGGCCTGTACAAGCACGAGAAGCGCATCGCCGTGCCCTTGCTGTGCTCGAGCATCGTGCTGTTCTACGCCGGCATGGCGTTCGCCTATTTCCTGGTGTTCCCGTTGATCTTCAAATTCTTCGCCGCCGCCACCCCGGCCGGCGTGGAAATGATGACCGACATCACCAGCTACCTCGATTTCGTCATGACGCTGTTCTTCGCCTTCGGCGTGGCGTTCGAGATCCCGGTGGCCGTGGTGCTGCTGGTGTGGATCGGCGTGGTCGACGTCAAGTACCTGAAGAAAATCCGCCCGTATGTGATCATCGGCTGCTTCGTGGTCGGCATGATCCTGACCCCGCCGGACATTTTCTCGCAGACCCTGCTGGCCGTACCGATGTGGCTGCTGTTCGAGATCGGCATCCTGTTTGGCAGCCTGATCAGCAAGCGTGGCGAACACCCGGACGACCAGCCTGTCGACGATCACAACGACCAGCCGCCAGCGACCCAACCGTGAACCTGCTGCTCCTTGAAGAGGCCGACTTCATTGCGGCCGACCGGGTCGTGCTGCGTGATCGCCGGTTGACCCACATGCAGGAAGTCCACCGCTGTGAAGTCGGTGACAGCATGCGTGTCGGCCGTATCGGTGGCCTGATGGGCTCGGCCGAGGTCCTGCGCCTGGACGCCAGCGAGGCGGAACTGCGCGTCACCCTCGACCAGCCACCGCCCGCCAAGCTACCGCTGACCCTGGTCCTGGCCCTGCCACGGCCCAAGATGCTCCGCAGGGTGTTCCAGACCGTCGCGGCCATGGGTGTGCCACGAATCGTGCTGGTGAACAGCTATCGCGTCGAGAAGAGCTTCTGGCAGACACCATTCCTGGAGCCCGAGGCCATTCGCGAGCAATTGATCCTTGGTCTCGAACAGGCCAGGGACAGTGTCTTGCCGCAAGTGGTGATCGAGAAGCGCTTCAAACCGTTCGTCGAAGATCGCCTGCCTGCCATCACCGAGGGCACCCTCGGCCTGGTTGGCCATCCGGGCCAATACCCGCCCTGCCCCCGCGCCCTGACCGAGCCGGTGACCCTGGCCATCGGCCCGGAAGGTGGCTGGATCCCCTACGAGATCGACTTGCTGGGCAAATCCGGCCTGCAACCGGTGCAATTGGGCGAGCGCATCCTGCGCGTGGAAACTGCCGTCACGGCACTGCTGGCACGACTCTTCTAAATCCAGACGCTCCCACAGGCTCATCATCTATCCGCCCATCGGGCAGCGCCTACAGAACCCAGCGCCTCTGCCGATACACCTCCCATGAAACCAATGTGTGGTCCAAGGGAGTTGCAGCATGTACCAATGGCTGGCCGATAAACTGGGTAACGTGAGCGTAAACCGCAAGCTGGGCGTCGGCTTCGGTCTTGTGCTGCTGCTTACGATGCTGATCACCTTCACCGGCTGGACCGGCCTGAGCGACGTCACCCGTCGCGGTGATGGGCTGGGGTTCATCTCCGAGATCAACGGGATGACCAAGGACCTGCGCATCGCCCGCCTGGATTACGAAATGCGTCGCGGCGAACAAGGCCCCGGCGCCGTCAGTGATTTGCTGGGCAAGCTCGACACCAGCCTGCAAGCGGCTCGCAAGATGATCGAGCAACCCGCCGACGTGGCCATGATCGACCAGCAACTGGCCGCCGTCAGCCAATACAAGCAAGCCTTCGCCGCCATGACCCAGGCCGGCGCCAGCCGCGAAGACGCCCGCAGCAAACTGGGCTCCACCGCCGACAATGCCGTGGCCAAAGTGGCCGAAGTGGAAAAAGCCATGCTGCAAGGCGACAGCGTGGCGCAGTTCAACAGCGTGATCGACCTGAGCAAACTGATCCAGCAAGCGCGCTTCCAGGTGCGTGGCTACACCTACAGCGGCAAGGCCGAGGCCGAGCAGCCGGCGCTGGACGCCATCGACAACGCCCTGAAATACCTGCAAAGCCTGCCGTCGCAGCTGCCGGAACAACACATTGGCAACCTGCAGCAAGCGACCGACTCGCTCAAGGCCTACCGCGCCGCGGTCAGCCAGTACCGCGATTCCCAGACCGCCAGCGCCGACGCCTTCAAACGCATGGCCGCCCAGGGCGAGATCCTGCTCGAGGTCAGCAACAAGCTCACCGTCTCGCAAACCCTGGTACGCGATACCGACGTAGCGCACGCCAAGAACATGCTGTTGCTGGCCACCGTCCTGGCGCTGGTCTTTGGCTTGTTTGCGGCCTGGGCAATCACTCGGCAGATCGTGATTCCGCTGAACCAGACCCTCAAAGCGGCCGAGCGCATCGCTGCCGGCGACCTGACCCACAACCTGCTCTCCCAGCGCCAGGACGAACTTGGCCAGCTGCAACGGGCCATCCAGCGCATGACCCAAGGCTTGCGTGAACTGATCGGTGGCATCAGCGACGGCGTTACGCAAATCGCCAGCGCCGCCGAAGAACTGTCCGCCGTCACCGAGCAAACCAGCGCCGGCGTCACCAGCCAGAAGGTCGAGACCGACCAGGTGGCCACCGCCATGAATGAAATGACCGCCACGGTGCAAGAAGTCGCGCGTAACGCCGAGGAAGCCTCAGAGGCCGCCGTCGCCGCCGATCAACAGGCCCGCGAAGGCGACAAGGTGGTGGGTGAAGCCATCGCACAGATCGAGCGCCTGGCCAAGGAAGTGGGTCACTCCACCGAAGCCATGGGCGAACTCAAGCGCGAAAGCGACAAGATCGGCAGCGTGCTCGACGTGATCAAGTCCGTCGCCCAGCAAACCAACCTGCTGGCGCTCAACGCGGCCATCGAAGCGGCCCGTGCCGGCGAAGCCGGGCGAGGTTTTGCCGTGGTCGCCGATGAAGTACGCAGCCTGGCGCAACGCACACAGAAATCCACCGAGGAGATCGAAGAGCTGATCGTCGGCCTGCAAAACGGCACCCAGCAAGTGGCGACAATCATGGACAACAGTCGCGCCCTGACCGACAGCAGCGTGGAACTGACCCGTCGCGCCGGCGGCTCACTGGAGAACATCACCCGCACGGTGTCGGCGATCCAGGCAATGAACCAGCAGATTGCCGCCGCCGCCGAACAGCAGAGCGCCGTGGCCGAAGAGATCAACCGCAGCGTGCTGAACGTGCGTGATGTGTCGGATCAGACGTCCGCAGCAAGTGAAGAGACGGCGGCGTCCAGCATTGAGCTGGCGCGCCTGGGGACGCATTTGCAGATGCTGGTGGGGCGGTTCAAGGTTTGAGGTGATTCACCTGCCTCGGTTCACTACGGACCGAGGTGATGCATTTAGCCAGGCAGAGGTATTCCAGTACGGTCATGTGCGGGATTACCGAACTGCTCAACAGCGCTCATGAAGTCATTATTACCTCGTTCGCTCGATGTAATGGTCGAAAGGGCGGCCGGCGACCCTAAGACGAGTGACGCCAATCACATTGATTTCGGGCACGTCATCGCCTTGGGCGACTTGCAGACTGTTGCGCGCGACCTTGGCGATCAGGGAAATCGATAACACTAAAATCCGCCTAAAAAACTTTGAATACTAAATCATTATCAGGCTTTGGACCGCCTATCAGAACTGATAGGTCTCAAACGACGTTACTTGTGCTCCACTTATTCCCGCCTACATTTGAGCGGTGACCAATATGACCATTCAGCAGCAGAGCCAAACCTCCGACATTGACCTTTCAGATGATTTTCTACCCCGCCTTACCGTATCTGACACAGCAAACGATGTTTTAATCTACAACCACTTGGTGAAGGGCCCAACTATCAACGTCCAGTCGCTGACTGGCTTCAATAGCAAAACAAAGCTATGGCTGCATTGTGAATGCACTTACGCCAATGGATATCCTGGCTTTCTAACCTTGGCCGAAGCAGTATCCATTGGCGTTTCGACAGGCGAAACAGCATTCACCTGCGAACTACCGCTTGAGCAACTTTCCAAGCTTGGTGACAACACCAAGATCACAATGATCTTGATGATAAGTACCGACGGCACTCTAAATGAACACTCACTCCACGTCGTTCGTCACCACTTGGAATTCCGACACAATGAAGCCTCGACAAATTACAGCCGATGGATGACAGATAGTGGCCCACTCATAGAACTTCTGAAAATACACGAACTGATACTGCCAGAAGCCCATAATGCTGGCGTGGACAAGGAAGGGTCAGGATTTCCAGGTGTTCGGTGGGGCGCCTGTCAAGATAAAACATTCACCAATCAACTACAAGGCGGCATGCGAGTTCTGGACTTAAGAGTTTACAGACACATAGATCACGTGGGCACTATTCAAGAGTTTAGATTTCAACACGAGAGGTACCATGCCAGCCGCTATTTGCACAACTGCATTCAAGAAGTTCGTCAATTTGCAATACAAAATCCTTTAGAAATCGTGATAATGGATTTTCATGAAAAGGTTCTCCCCGACGCGGTCAACCGCGTCAAAGACATGCTAGAAGCTGCTCTCAGTGATCGTTGTATTCCGTGGGCCGCACGGGGCTTGACGATCGGGCAAATCCGGCAGCAATACCCTGGCAGGAATATTATTATTGCCTGGGATGATTGGGATCCATCGAGACTGTATCTTTGGGGGAAAGTTTATCAGACTTGGAACAGCCAAAACACTAATACACCGACCACACTAAAAAACCATATGATTGAAATCATGGCCGACCCACCAAAGAATCAGCTATGGTCGATGCTTGCTGCTGGCTACACTCCAATAGGAGGACCCACCCGCTTTACACCGAACGAAATACATTGGGACTATTTCTTTAGCAGCATTGGGTCTGGTCGTTATAGAACGCCAACTAAAGGCAACATGATCAACATTGATTTTTTTGCATCAACAGGAGTAGTCGACCGATGCATCAGCGCCACGCGAGCAAGGGCGTTGGCCGCTCATCAAAGCACCACCTTGAATTTTCGGGCTCGCGAGGTGACAGATACCTCGACAACGTTAGTCTGGAGTAAACCAGAGGATAGCGAGCAGGTTGAGTACTACAAGTTATTTATCGATGGATATGCTTTCAACATTGAAAACAATGAATATACATTCCATGAGCTAACGCCCGGCAGGGAATACCATTATAAAGTAGTGGCTCACTTTGCCTCTGGAGACGGCAACCCTTCCGAAATCAAAGTCAGAAATACAGACACTACCCCCCCCAGCAAACCTGGCAACCTTACAGCATCCGAAATCCTGGCCCGTTCCACCACCCTGAATTGGACTCCGTCAACTGATAACGGCGACATAGCCGGCTATAAAATCTACCGCAACACCACACCAATCGACACGACCTCCGCAACTTCATATGTTGACCGTTCCCTTACCCCACTTACGAACTACAGATACATCGTTCAGGCATTCGATTATGGAGGAAACGAAACCAACTCCGATCCACTCGATATCACCACGCCAGAAGGGATTGCTCCCTCCAAACCGAACAACCTTAAAGCAACTGCAGTTACGGCCAACTCTATTAATCTGCAGTGGGAGGCTTCTACTGATAACGTTAAAGTTACTGGCTATGACGTTCTCCGCAACGGCGACCCGATCGACAGAGTTACCAGCACTTCTTTTTTCGACAGAGGCCTCGACGGATCTACGACATACGCTCACCAAATTCGCGCATTGGATGCCGCTGGAAACTTTACCAACTCTGAATTCCTGTTTACACGCACACTCGACGGAGGAGCCCCCAGCAAGCCAACCAACCTTAAAGTAATCTCCATGGGGGGCAAAGATTACCTGGTGTGGAACAGTTCAACTGACAACGTCAAGGTCGTAAAATATGAAATTCGTCGAGACGCCAGCCTATTAGGCTCGACAGATCATTTAGATCTTGATTTGCAGGGCTTCGTAACCGAAGACAGTGTCAGACCTTGTACATATATAGTAAGAGCGCTGGATAATAATTCAAACTACAGTGACTCCGACCCCCTGCGACTTGACGCCTTTGGTTCGGGCACATGACCAGAGCAGCGCGATAACCAGTAGCTACCGTCTGGAGTGGAGGCGCTCGGAGGTAAAGAGCGTCATCCGGACGACCACAAATGGTCCTGGCATGAATGCTGATGCTGGTTCGCATGTTTAAGGGTTTATGCGGGATTTAGTGGCTTAAAGCAAAAGATCGCAGCCTTTGGCAGCTTCTACAGAGGAAATCCGTAGGAACCGCCGAAGATTGCGATCTTTTCTTGAGCGACCGCTCCTTACGGAGCGGTTTTTTTCGTTATGCCAACTGTGCCTGCACACTCAATGGCTTGAGCGGCAACAGCGGTGCATGCGGATCGGCCTGGACCGATTTGCGCCATGCGCCCAGCCACTCCGGATGACCTTCGCTCCAGACCTGCTCATGCAAGCGAGCCAATGCCACCGGGTCGCTCAGCAGCTGTACACGCTCATTGTTGGTCAGGCCTTCAGGCCCGACTTTCATGGCGTGGCGGACACGCTCGACCCGCAGCCATTCGATCGGCTCGGCCTCACGGTGACGCGAGGTCGCCAGCGAGCACGCCAGGGCGTTCTGCTGTGGATCGACCACCGCACGGACAAAGCCGTCGTTCAACGCATGCCAGCGGTTTTCGTGGGTGTACTGGTCGGTGGCCAGCAGTGCCTGCGGTGGATTGTATTCCTCAGGAATCAGGAACAGGTTCTCGTCACGGGACTTGAGGCCCAGGCCGACACGGCTGGAAATCACCGACACCGGGATCGACAGCATCAACGATCCGACGATCGGCACCAGCCACCACAGGAAGCTCGGGTTCAACCAGATCACCAGCAAGGCCCAGAAGAAGCCCAGCAAGGTCTGCGGCCCGTGACGCTTGACCGCTTCGCTCCACGGCGTGGAGTCGTCGTCACGTTGCGGCGAGTTCCAGGTCGCGGCCCAGCCGAGGAACGCGGCGAGCACGAAGCGGGTGTGGAAAATCATCCGCACCGGCGCCAGCAGCATGGAGAACAGCATTTCCAGGAACATCGACAGCGTCACCTTGAACTTGCCGCCGAACTCTTTTGCGCCCTTGGCCCAGATCAGGATGATGCTCAACAGCTTCGGCAGGAACAGCAGCACGACTGTGGTCGAGAACAGCGCGATCGCCTTGTCCGGATGCCATTGTGGCCACAGCGGATAAAGCTGGCGAGGTTCGAGGAAGTACTGCGGCTCCATCAGCGTGTTGACTGCCAACAGCGCGGTGGACAGCACCAGGAAGAAGAACCACAACGGCGCCGACAGGTAGGACATCACGCCCGTCAGGAACACCGCACGGTGCACCGGGTGCATGCCCTTGACCAGGAACAGGCGGAAGTTCATCAGGTTGCCGTGGCACCAGCGACGGTCGCGCTTGAGTTCGTCCAGCAGGTTCGGCGGCAGCTCTTCGTAGCTGCCCGGCAAGTCATAGGCAATCCACACGCCCCAGCCGGCACGGCGCATCAGCGCAGCTTCGACGAAGTCGTGGGACAGGATCGCACCGGCGAACGCGCCTTTACCCGGCAACGGCGCCAGGGCGCAGTGCTCGATGAACGGCTTCATGCGGATGATCGCGTTGTGACCCCAGTAGTGGGATTCGCCCAACTGCCAGAAGTGCAGGCCGGCGGTGAACAGCGGACCGTACACACGAGTGGCGAACTGCTGCATGCGTGCATACAGGGTGTCCATGCCCGACGCACGTGGCGCGGTCTGGATGATCCCGGCGTCCGGCGTGGCTTCCATCAGGCGTACCAGACTGGTCAGGCACTCGCCGCTCATCACCGAGTCGGCGTCGAGCACGACCATGTACTTGTAGTCACCACCCCAGCGACGGCAGAAGTCGTCGAGGTTGCCGCTCTTGCGCTTCACACGGCGACGGCGACGGCGATAGAAGATCTTGCCGAAGCCCTTGGCTTCGCGGCAGACGTCCAGCCAGGCCTGCTGTTCGGCGACGCAGATGTCGGCGTCGTTACTGTCGCTGAGGACAAAGAAGTCAAAGCGATCCAGGTCACCCGTGGCGGCTACCGACTCGAACGTTGCACGCAGGCCGGCGAATACCCGAGGCACGTCTTCGTTACAGATCGGCATCACCAATGCAGTGCGCGCGTCCTTCGGAATCGGCTCGTTGCCGGCACTTTTACCGGAGATACGGTATTTATCGTGACCGGTGAGCAACTCGAGAAAGCCCATCAGCGCGGTCCAGAACCCGGCCGAGACCCAGCAGAACAGAATCCCGAACAGGATCAGGATGCTGGTCTGCAAGGCGTATGGCAGCACCTGCGTGGCGGTTTGCAGCAACGGTTGGTGCAGGACTTCTTCGAGGTCGACGAACGACCAGCCCTGGTACGGCATGAGGCCTTTCATGAACCAGCCGGCGACGATGGTCTGGCCGAGCATCAGTACCAACAGAATGTAGCGACGGATCGAACCGACCGTGCGCCAGCGCGCTGCCGGCAATACGTTCTCATCCTTCGGCGGCTTCGGCGGGTTGGTGCGGCCGGTCAGGCGTCGCCAGCCTCGCACCAGGATATTGGTCCGCCACGGTTCCGGCACGACCTTGGTCCGGCGAATTGGCGGGGTCGCCTTGAGGACGACCCGACCACTGACGTCGAGAGCCAGCATTTCGGCGTCCTGCAATTCTTCGGCGGTGCTCAGGGTCAGGCGCTTGCCGACCGATGCCTGGGCGGCCTCGGCCGGAGCGTCGAATGTGGAAGACGACAGACGCTCGTGCAATTCGCTGAAGGACCGGCAGCCCGCGAGTTCCGCGCGCTGCTGGTCGGTCATTGGCAGATGTGCCAGATACTCGGAAAGCGTCTCTGGCTGTACTTGAGAATTACTCATCGGCAGGCAACTGATAGCTCCAGGTCTCGGTCAGGACTTCTTCAGTCGATGCCGATTCCGGTGTGGCTTGGGCCGCGTCAGCAGCAGCAGGCTGCTTGGCGTCTTTGTTGTTCGCCGCATCCTTGGCATCTGCAACTGGCTTGGCTTCGGCCTGCTTGGCTTCGGCGGCCTTCGCTTCCTTGTCGGCTTTCTCCGCTTGCTTGGCAGCAACCTTGTCTGCCTTGGCAACGGAAGAGTTAGACACTGGAAGCGAAGTCTTGGCCAGATCGGCTGGCACGATGTTCTGCACCAGTGCAGCACGCATCTCGGTGGACTTGCTCGGGTCCTTGATCTTCATGCGCAGGGTCAGGCGCCAGCCCTTGGTTTCAGGGTTGTAGCGCACGCTGTTCTCGACCAGTTCGGCGTTTTCGCCGACGCTGACCTGGCTGCGCACATCGGTATCCGGTGCCAGTGCCGCCAGGGAAGGACCTTCAAAGTCCACCAGATAGGCAACGCTGCCGTCCGGCTGACGAATCAGGTTCGACTGCTTGACGTCACCGGTGGATTTCAGGGTCTGGCTGACCCAGGCACTGTCCGGTGCGTGCAGCGCCGCTTCGTCCATGGTCCAGTGCATGCGATAGGCGAAGTCCAGCGGCTGGCCTGGCTCCGGCATCTTCTCCGGGCTCCAGAAAGCCACGATATTGTCGTTGGTTTCGTCGGCGGTCGGAATCTCTACCAGATCGACGGAGCCCTTGCCCCAGTCGCCCTTCGGTTCGATCCAGGCGCTTGGGCGCTTGTCGTAGCGGTCGTCGAGGTCTTCGTAGTGGCTGAAGTCACGGCCACGTTGCAGCAAGCCAAAGCCGCGCGGGTTCTCGACCGAGAAGTTGCTCACCGCCAGGTGTTTCGGGTTGTTCAGCGGACGCCAGATCCACTCGCCGTTGCCGGCATGGATTGCGAGGCCGCTGGAATCGTGCAATTCACGGCGATAGTTGAGCACTTTCGACGGCTGGTTGGCGCCGAACAGGAACATGCTGGTCAGTGGTGCGATGCCCAGTTTGCCGACCTTGTCACGCAGGAACATCTGCGCCTTGACGTCGACAATGGTGTCGCTGCCCGGACGCAGGGTCAGGCGATAGGCACCGGTGGCCCGTGGCGAATCCAGCAGGGCGAAGATCACCAGGTGCTTGTCGCCCGGTTTTGGCTGTTGAATCCAGAACTCGCGAAAACGCGGGAATTCTTCGCCGGACGGCAAGGCGGTATCGATCGCCATGCCGCGAGCGGACAAACCGTAGACGTGACCCTTGCCGACAACGCGGAAGTAGCTCGCGCCAAGCATGGTCATGATTTCGTCTTGCTTGTCAGCCTTGTTGACCGGGTAGAGGACACGGAAACCGGCGTAACCGAGCTGTTCGGTGGCCTTTGGATCGAACTTGACGTCGCCGAAATCGAAACGACTTGGGTCGTACTTGATCTCTTCGACACTGTTCGCCGTGATTTCGTTGATTTTCACCGGCGTATCGAAATGCATGCCCTGGTGATAGAACGAAAGCTTGAACGGGGTCTTCTGATCGGCCCATTCGGCTTTTTCAGTCAGGAAGCGAATTTTCTGATAGTCGGCAAATTTCATCTCGCGAAATTCGTTCGGCAGGTTGCTGCGCGGCGCTTCGTACTTTTGCCCGGCCAGCTCTTTTGCCTTAACCGATACATCATCCAGATTGAATGCCCAAAGCTGGCCGGCGCTGAGCAGGCACAGGAGTGCCGAGCCCGCTACCAATGCGCTACGAAACCGTTTGGCAGTCAATTTTGGTGCGTTACAGGGACTAACAATCACGAGCAACCCTCGCCGAAAACAGATCAAAAAACCAACGGCCAGTTAAAGGGCCTGTAGGCATCCGGTGGGAAAAAACCGGTCCTGCAGACCACTCTTGCCAAGTTGGCGAGCATTGTTCCGACTCCGCTGGGGCAAAATGATTCCCCAATCGGATCCGGACAAGTCTCTACCTAAGTCAAAATGGACCAACGAACGCTGATCCCCGTAGCGCGCGATTATCTAGTAGGCCGCGTTACAACGCATCAGGGGTAACAAAGTATTTATCGGGGAAAACGCCTGTTTTCAGTCGAAAAGCGCTTAAAAAGATGTTTCAAACGCTTTCAGGTCTGTAACAGGAAGGTGACCGGGCCGTCATTGACCAGGTGCACCTGCATATCCGCGCCGAATCTACCTGATGCCACAGTGCCATGCACCTGTTTCGCTTTGCATAATAGATAGTCGAACAGCTCCTCGCCCAAGGCCGGAGGGGCCGCGGTCGAAAAACTCGGACGCAGCCCGCTCTTGGTGTCGGCGGCCAGGGTGAACTGCGAGACCAGCAGCAACCCCCCACCCACATCCGCCAGGGACAGGTTCATCTTGCCCTCAGCGTCGCTGAACACTCGATAGTTAAGCAGCTTATTGAGAAGTTTGTCGGCGCTGGCCCGCGTGTCGTCCGGCTCGACGGCTACCAGCACCAGCAAACCCTGGTCGACCGCGCCGACCACCTCCCCCGCCACCTCGACTCGCGCGCCGCGCACGCGTTGCAGCAGACCTTTCATGCTTCTTCGGGGGCGAGGTCGAGCAAGCGCCGCGCCATTTTATCGGCAGCACGCACCAATGCATCGGTAATGCCCGGTTCGGCAGCGGCATGGCCCGCGTCACGGATGATTTGCAGTTCGCTATTGGGCCAGGCCTGGTGCAGTTCCCAGGCGTTATCCAGCGGGCAGATCACGTCATAGCGACCGTGGACGATCACTCCTGGCAAATGAGCGATCTTGCCCATGTCGCGAATCAGCTGGTTCGGCTCAAGGAAGGCATTGTTGGTGAAATAGTGGCATTCGATACGGGCGATGGACAACGCACGCTGCGGCTCGGAGAAACGATCGACGACCATCGGGTTCGGACGCAGGGTGGCGGTGCGACCTTCCCAGGTGGACCAGGCCTTGGCCGCGTGCATCTGGGCGATCTGGTCGTTGCCGGTCAGGCGTTTGTGGAAGGCGTTGAGCAGGTCATGGCGCTCGTCCGCCGGGATCGGCGCAATGTAGTCCTGCCAGTAATCCGGGAACAGGCGACTGGCGCCCGCTTGATAGAACCATTCGATTTCCTGCGGGCGGCAGAGAAAAATCCCGCGCAGGATCAGCCCGTGCACGCGCTCCGGATGAGTTTGCGCGTAGGCCAGCGCCAGGGTCGACCCCCAGGAACCGCCGAACAGCACCCACTTGTCGATGCCCAGGTGCTGGCGGATCCGCTCGAGGTCGGCGACCAGGTCCCAGGTGGTGTTGTTTTCCAGACTCGCGTGGGGGGTGGAACGACCGCAACCGCGCTGGTCGAAGGTGACAATGCGGTACAGGTTGGGATCGAAGTAACACCGACTCGCGGCATCGCAACCGGCACCGGGGCCGCCGTGAATGAACACCACCGGCAAACCTTTCGGCGAACCGCTTTCGTCGACATACAGCGTGTGGGTCTCGTCGACGGCCAGATCGTGCCGGGCGTGGGGTTTGATCTGTGGGTACAAAGTCTGCATTGCGCGCTCCGTAAGGGGTCGAGGTCATCCCTGGGGGGACTTCTATTATTCTGCCGTTGGGCATCATAAACCCGAATTACGTCAATGAGCATGCCCCCTGTAGGAGCTGCCGCAGGCTGCGATCTTTTGATTCTGATTTTTCAAGATCAAAAGATCGCAGCCTGCGGCAGCTCCTACCGGGGGAATTGCGTTGACATTCAGCGTTTGTAGCGTTCCTTACCCCAGGCGAGCAAACCTTGTAACAACTCTTTCAATACCACCCGCGTCGGCTCCGCCAGGTCCGGGCGATAACGGAACGGCTCGAACTCTTCCATGTACGTGCACTGCCCCAGCTCCAGTTGCACGGCGTGAATGTTTTCTGCCGGATTACCGTAATGCCGGGTGATGTGGCCGCCTTTGAAGCGTCCGTTCAACACATGGCTGTAATCCGGATGACCGGCGCAGATGGCTTCCAGCTGCGAGGCCAGCTGCGGATCGCAACTGGCGCCATTGAAGGTACCGAGGTTGAAGTCCGGCAGCTTGCCGTCGAACAGGTGCGGGATGATCGAGCGGATCGAGTGCGCATCGAACAACAGCGCGTAGCCGAACTCGGCTTTCAGTCGCGCCAGCTCGTTCTGCAAGGTGCTGTGGTACGGCGTCCAGATCTGCTCCAGGTAGGTTGCACGTTCATCGGCAGAGGGCTCAAGGCCTTCGCGGAACAACGGGATGCCGTCGAACAGTGTCGCCGGGTACAGACCGGTGGTGGCGCCGACATACAAAGGCTTGTCGTCGGACGGCCGGTTCAGGTCGATGACGAATCGCGAATACTCGGCGGCCAGGGTGCTGGCACCCAGCTCGGCGGCGAAATCGTAAAGCTTCGGGATATGCCAGTCGGTGTCCGGCAGGCTTTTCGCGTCGGGGATCAATCCCGCTTCGACCGCCGGGGTCAGGCGCACGCCGGCGTGGGGCATGCTGATCAGCAGCGGTACGCGGCCTTGTTTGAAGTTCAGAACCTTATCCACAACAGATCTCCTACAGACTTGATTCGACGCCGTGGCGCACGACGCGTTTTTCCAGGTCTCCGCCCAGCCAGTAGCACAGGTCGGCCGGGCGATCGATGTGCCAGGCAACGAAATCCGCAACCTTGCCGGCCTCAAGCGAACCGTGGGTGTCAGCCATGCCCAACGCGGTCGCGGCATGGAGGGTCGCGCCAGCCAGGGCCTCTTCCGGGGTCATGCGGAAACAGGTGCAGGCCATGTTCAGCATCAAGCGCAACGACAGCGCCGGCGAGGTGCCGGGGTTGAGGTCGGTGGCGATGGCGATTTTCACGCCGTGCTTGCGCAAGGCCTCCATCGGCGGCAACTGGGTCTCGCGCAGGAAGTAGAAGGCGCCGGGCAGCAACACCGCCACTGTGCCGGACTTGGCCATGGCGATGGCGTCGTCTTCGGTCATGAATTCCAGATGATCGGCCGACAGCGCGTGGTAACGCGCCGCCAGGCTCGAACCGTGCAGGGACGAAAGTTGCTCGGCGTGCAGCTTCACCGGCAGGCCCAGTTCCTGGGCGGTGATGAATACGCGCTCGACCTGGGCAGGGGAAAACGCCAGGTATTCACAGAACGCATCCACCGCGTCCACCAGCCCTTCGGCGGCCAGGGCCGGGAGCATGTCGCTGCAGATGTGATCGATGTAATCGTCGGCGCGATCGGCATATTCCGGTGGCAAGGCGTGAGCCGCCAGGCAGGTGCTGCGCACGCTGACCGGCAGTTCGGCGCCAAGGCGACGCGCTACCCGCAGCATCTTGCGTTCGTTGGCGAGGTCGAGACCGTATCCGGATTTGATCTCGATGCTGGTGACGCCATCGCGCATCAGGCTTTTCAGACGCTTGGCGGCGCTGGCGAACAGCTCGTCTTCGCTGGCCGCGCGAGTGGCACGCACGGTGCTGGCGATGCCGCCGCCGCTGGCGGCGATTTCCGCGTAGCTGACGCCTTGCAGGCGCTGCTCGAATTCACCGCTGCGGTTACCGCCGAACACCGTGTGGGTGTGGCAGTCGATCAGGCCTGGCGTGACCCAGGCCCCATTCAAATCATTGACCGCCGGGTATTCGCCCGCCGGCAGTTCAGCGCGCGGGCCGACCCACTCGATGAGCGCACCGGACGTCACGATGGCCGCGTCCTCGATGATCGAGTAGACGCCTTGCGCCATGGTTGCGACGTGGCAGTGTTGCCAGAGGGTTTTCATCCCTTAGTCTCCACAGTATTCAAAATCGAATCGCCAGCAGGCTGGCTCCCACGGTTGGGTGGGAGCCAGCCTGCTGGCGATGAGTCCATCACAGGCTAGGCAAAAGCTTCGCCGATACCAGCTCGTTCAAGCAACGCGAAGCCAGCAACTCGCTCGCAGCGTTGATGTCCGGCGCAAAGAAACGGTCCTTCTCATAGAACGGCACTTCGTTACGCAGAATCGCCCGGGCCTTTTCCAGTTTCGGCGAGCTCTTCAGGCCGTTGCGCAAGTCCAGGCCCTGCACTGCCGCCAGCCATTCAACGGCGAGAATCCCACGGGTGTTCTCGGCCATTTCCCACAGACGCTTGCCAGCCGCAGGAGCCATCGATACGTGGTCTTCCTGGTTGGCGGACGTCGGCAGGCTGTCCACCGAATGCGGATGGGACAGCGCCTTGTTTTCGCTGGCCAGTGCCGCGGCGGTCACCTGGGCGATCATGAAGCCGGAGTTCACGCCACCGTTAGCCACCAGGAACGGCGGCAGTTGCGACATGTGCTTGTCCATCATCAGCGAGATACGGCGCTCGCTCAGGGAGCCGATTTCAGCGATGGCCAGGGCCATGTTGTCAGCAGCCATGGCCACCGGTTCGGCGTGGAAGTTACCGCCGGAGATCACGTCGCCTTCAGCGGCAAATACCAGCGGGTTGTCGGAAACGGCGTTGGCTTCGACGGCCAGCACTTCGGCGGCCTGACGGAACTGGGTCAGGCACGCGCCCATGACTTGCGGCTGGCAGCGCAGGGAGTACGGGTCCTGGACCTTTTCGCAGTTTTCATGAGAGTCGGAGACTTCACTGCGCTCGCCCAGCAGGTCGCGGTAAGCGGCAGCGGCGTCGATCTGGCCTTTCTGGCCACGGGCAGCATGGATACGTGCGTCGAACGGCGAACGCGAGCCCAATACCGCTTCAACGGTCAGGCCACCCAGTGCCAAGGCACCGGCGAACAGGTCTTCGCCTTCGAACAGGCCACGCAGGGCAAACGCGGTGGAAACCTGAGTGCCGTTGAGCAGCGCCAGGCCTTCTTTCGCCGCCAGGGTCAGCGGGGTCAGACCAGCAACTTTCAGCGCTTCGGTGGCTTCCATCCACTCGCCCTTGTAGCGAGCCTTGCCTTCACCCAGCAGCACCAGCGACATGTGGGCCAGAGGCGCCAGGTCACCGGAGGCACCGACCGAACCTTTCAGCGGGATGTGCGGATAAACCTCGGCGTTGATCAGGGCGATCAGCGCATCGATCACTACCCGGCGGATACCGGAGAAACCACGGCTCAGGCTGTTGACCTTGAGCACCATGATCAGGCGCACCAGGTCGTCGCTGATTGGCTGGCCGACACCGGCTGCATGGGACAGCACCAGCGAGCGCTGCAGGTTTTCCAGGTCTTCGCTGGCGATGCGGGTCGAGGCCAGCAGGCCGAAACCGGTGTTGATGCCGTAGGCGGTGCGGTTCTCGGCGAGAATCTGTTCCACGCAGGCAACGCTGGCTTCGATCTGGGCCGTGGCGCTGTTGTCGAGGGTCAGTTTCACCGGCTGCAGATAGACATCACGCAGTTGGGCAAGGGTCAGTTGGCCAGGGATCAAATTAAGCGCAGTCACATTCATTCTCCTTTTGAGAGTTTTTATTAACTAACCAGACGCTCCGGAGATGTCCGTTGTCCGTCGCTTCCCACCTTTTGGGGGGCTGGCGCCTTGGCACGCTGGCTTATTTAGAAATCAGTTCAGGTTCGGCAACGCCTTGCGCAGCAAATTCGGTTCTTTCAAAACCCCAGCAGCGGCAGCGATGTCCGGCGCCAGCCAACGGTCCTGATCGTAAGCCGGGACGCGCTGACGCAGCAGACGCCACGCCGCATCGGTGCCAGCGCCGAAACGCTGTTCTTTCAGGAACTCGAACGCCTGGGCTGCCAGCAGGTACTCGATGGCGAGGATCTGTGTGCAGTTTTCCAGGGCACGATGCAGCTTCAGCGCGGCGTTGGTGCCCAGGCTCAGGTGATCTTCCTGCAGGCCAGAGGTGACGTAGTTGTCGAGTACCGCCGGTTGCGCCAGTTGGCGGTTTTCCGCACACAACGAGGCAGCGACGTATTGCACGATCATCATCCCGGAGTTCACGCCCGGGTTGGCCACCAGAAACGCCGGCAGACCGCTGACATGCGGGTTGATCAAACGGTCGAGACGACGCTCGGCGATGGAGCCGATTTCGGCCATGGCGATGGCCAGCAGGTCTGCCGCCAGCGCCACGGACTGGCCGTGCGGGTTAGCCTGGGAAACGACGCGGTAGTTGTCCGCGGTGCCCAGCACCAGCGGGTTGTCGGTGGCGCTGTTGAGTTCGGTTTCGATCTGCCGGGTCGCGTGCAGCAACTGGTCGCGAGCAGCACCGTGCACCTGCGGAATCGATCGAATGCTCAAGGCATCCTGTGTGCGAATGCCCTTGCTCTGGGCAATCACTTCGCTGCCGTCGAGCAACGCACGCAGGTTGATGCCGACCTGCTGCATGCCCGGGTGCGGCTTGAGCGCGATGATTTCGGCATCGAACGCGTCGATCTGCCCGCGCTGGGCCTCGAAGCTCATGGCACCGATCACGTCGGCCCATTCCAGCAGGTGCGTGGCATCGGCAATAGCCAGGCAGCTCAGGCCGGTCATGCAGGGCGTACCGTTGACCAGGCACAGACCATCCTTGGCGCCAAGCTTGACCGGTTGCAGCCCTTCTTCGGCCAAGGCCTGCTGCGCGCAAATGATCTGCCCGCGATAGCTGACATTGCCGACACCCAGCAATGCGATACCGATGTGGGCCATGTGGGTCAGGTAGCCCACGGAGCCCTGGGAGGGCACTTGCGGGGTGATGCCACGGTTGAGCAACGCCAGCAGCGCCTCGACTACCTGACGGTGCAGGCCGGATTTGCCGTGGCTGTAGTTGACGACGGCGGCGCACATGATCGAGCGGGTCTGCTCGTTGCTCAGCGGCGCGCCGACGCCACAGGCGTGGCTGAGCAAGGTGTTGCGCGACAACTGGCTGAGCTGCTCGTCCTGCAGCGAAACGTTGCACAGTGCGCCCAGCCCGGTGTTGATGCCGTAGGCGCGCTCGCCGCTGCTGACGATGCGCTGGACGATGGCCTGGGCGTTTTCAATCCGCGCCCAGATCGGCGCCGACAGCTCGAGTTGCGCGCCATGACGGGCGACGGCGACCACGTCCTGCCAGGTGACCTGCTTCTCGGTGATAACGATTTTTTCAGCCTGGGACATCTTCAACCTCATCCAAATATTGATGCAGCTTCACCGCCGCCTTCGCTGGCAAGCCAGCTCCTACAGGGGATTGCGTACACCTTGTAGGAGCTGGCTTGCCAGCGAAGAGGCCAGCACATTCACCGCAAATCTTTAAACCACCGCTGCCCGACGCTGCACAAAGCGGTCGACATACTCATCCGCCGGCGAATGCAGGATCTCTTTCGGCGTGCCGACCTGGATCAGGCGGCCATCCTTGAGAATCGCGATGCGGTTGCCGATGCGCACGGCCTCGTCGAGGTCGTGGGTGATGAAGACGATGGTCTTGTGCAGGGTCTTTTGCAGTTCCAGCAACTGGTCCTGCATCTCGGCGCGAATCAGCGGGTCGAGGGCACTGAAGGCTTCGTCCATCAGGATGATGTCGGTGTCCGCCGCCAACGCACGGGCCAGGCCCACACGCTGGCGCATGCCGCCGGAAAGCTGGTGCGGGTATTTGTTTTCGTAGCCCTTGAGGCCCACGGTGTTGATCCAGTGCAGCGCGCGCTCGGCGCACATCTGCTTGCTCTCGCCGCGGATCTTCAAGCCGTAGGCGACGTTGTCCAGCACGCTCTTGTGCGGCAACAGGCCGAAGCTCTGGAACACCATGCTGATCTTGCGACGACGAAATTCGCGCAAGGCTTCCATGTCGTATTGCAGGATGTCCACGCCGTCCACCAGGATCGCGCCGCTGGTCGGGTCGATCAGGCGGTTGAAGTGGCGCACCAGGGTGGATTTGCCGGAACCCGACAGGCCCATGATCACGAAGATCTCGCCGCTGCCGATGCTCAGGGACAAATCGTTCACGCCGACCACGCAGCCGGTTTCAGCCAGCACCTGATCCTTGGTCTTGCCCTGGCCGACCATGGCCAGCGCTTCCTTGGAACGGTTGCCGAAAATCTTGAAGACGTTCTTGACTTCGATCTTGCTCACGGTTGCGTTGTTCATTTGCTCACCTCATGCCGTGCACGACCGTACGCCTGTGTAATGCGGTCGATCACGACGGCCAGAATCACGATCGCCAGACCGGCTTCGAGGCCGCGTCCGACGTTGAGGGTCTGAATCCCCACCAGCACGTCTTCGCCCAGGCCACGGGCACCGATCATCGAGGCGATCACCACCATCGACAGGGCCATCATGGTGGTCTGGTTGATCCCGGCCATGATGCTCGGCAGGGCCAGCGGCAATTGCACGCCGAACAGTTGCTGCCAACGGTTGGCACCGAAGGCGTTGATCGCTTCCATCACCTCGCCGTCAACCTGGCGAATCCCCAGGTCGGTCAGGCGGATCAGCGGTGGCGCCGCGTAGATCACGGTGGCGAAGATCGCCGGGACCTTGCCCAGGCCGAACAGCATCAGTACCGGGATCAGGTACACGAAGCTCGGCATGGTCTGCATGATGTCCAGCAACGGCATCAGCACCGAACGCAGGCGATTGCTGCGGGCCGAGAGAATGCCCAGCGGCACGCCGATCAGCACCGAGATGACCGTGGCCACCATCATCAGCGCCAGGGTCTGCATCAGCTTGTCCCAGAGGCCGACCGCGCCCACCAGGAACAGCAGGCCGACGATCACGGCGGTGGTCACGACCTTGCGGGTCGCGTGCCAGGCCACGCCCGCCACGATGGCCAGCATCAGCCACCAGGGCGCTGCGCGCAGCAGGCTTTCGAGATTGACGATGGCCCACAACAGGGTGTCGGAGATGTGCCGGAACACGTCGCCGTAGTTGGTGACCAGCGAATCGACCCAACCGTTGACCCAGTCGGCGATGGAAAAGGTAAAGCTTTCGGGAAACATAAGAGACTCTCAATCAAGGGGTTGCGATCAAGCATCCGACTGCCGTCGTCGGCAGCCGGAGAAGCCCAACCTACAAGGCCGCGTCGATTTTCTTGGCTGCGTCTTCGCTCACCCATGCGTGCCAGACTTCAGGATGTTCCTTCAAGAAGATCTTGGCCAGTTTTGGCGACTCGATCCGCTCTTTGGTCATGCGGGCCAGGTTCTGGTTCAGCAGGTCGATTGGCACGTTGACCTTTTCCAGCACGGCCACCAGTTCCGGCGCTTCGTCGTGGAAGGTCTTGGACAGGCCGACCTTGATGGTCACGGTCTTGTTCACGCCTGGTTTCTCTTCCAGCTTCACCACGTCGACCTGGCCCATCAGCGGCGTCGGCGACCAGTAGTAGAACAGGATCGGCTCGCCACGCTTGTAGCTCGACAGCACGGCGGCATCGAGTGCCGGGCCGGTGCCTGGGCGGAAGTTGGTGTAGGTGCTTTCCAGGCCGTAGCTTTTCAGCATTTCGCTGTTGTCCAGCTCACAGGTCCAGCCGGCCGGGCAGTTGTAGAAACGCCCTTTGGAGGGTTCTTCGGCGTCCTTGAACACCGCCGCATATTTGCCCAGGTCGGCAATATTCTTCAGGTCCGGGGTCTTGGCTTCCAGCTTACGCTTGGCATCGCCTTCGATCACATAGCGCGGCACGTACCAGCCTTCGACCGCGCCGACGACCGGAGCACCGACACCGACGACCTTGCCGGCCTTCTCGGCCTTGTTCCAGACCTCGCTGCGGCCCACCCACTCTTCGGCAAACACCTGGATGTCGTTGCTGCCCAGGGCGTTTTCCATGGTGATGGAGTTGCCTGGCAGGCTGTCGGTCTTGCAGTCGTAGCCTTTTTCCAGAACCAGTTGCATCACGTCGGTCAGCAACATGGCGCTTTCCCAGTTCAGGCCGGCGAATTTCACCGGTTTGCCAGACTCGCACCAGCCCGCTGCCTGAGAGGCGCCGGCGCTGGCCAGCAGGCCCATGGATAGCAATGTGGTCAGCAGGGTCTTGTTCGATTTCATTGTAGTGACGCTCCTAATCATGAATTGGCTTACGGCAGTCAAGAGGCATCCAGCCCTGTCCACGTCCAATCAGGCCTGCGCCGCAGCGCGACCGACAGTCTGCTTTTGTTCTGTGACCACGTCCTGCTCGACCGGCAGGATCAAATGATCGGGCACTGAGCCGTGCCATTTTTTCGCACACAGGTAATACAGGGCTGCGGGAACCACCAGGCCGATGATCCAGGAAATATCCACATCGCCCAGGGCCGCCACCAGCGGACCGGTGTAGAACTTGGTGGAGATGAACGGCAGCTGCACCAGCACACCGAAAACATAGACGCTGATACCGAGGGCGTTCCAACGGCCATAGCGACCGTTCGGATCGGACAGCGCCGGCACGTCATAGCGCTCGCGGGTGATGCAGTAGTAGTCCACCAGGTTGATCGCGCTCCATGGCGTAAAGAACGCCAGCAGGAACAGGATGAAGGACTTGAACGCACCGAGGAACGAGTGCTGGCCAAGCAACGCCATCAGGGTCGCAGCACCGACGATGACCAGCACGAAGAGTAGGCGCTGCAAGCGCGATACTTTCAGGTCACCTTGGAAGCCGCTGATGATGGTCGCAATGCACATGAAGCTGCCGTAGGAGTTCAGCGTGGAAATGGTGACCTTGCCGAACGCGATGCTGAAGTACAGCAGCGCAGCGGTGGCACCGGTACCACCCAGGCCAACGATGTAGGCCACTTCGTGGCCGGCGAATTGGCCGTTGGCCGATGCGGCGGCAAACACGCCGAGGACCATCGCCACCTGTGCACCAATCACCGAACCTGCGCCTGCGGCGAAAAAGGTTTTCACCGAGGAAACCTTGCTCGGCAGGTAGCGAGAGTAGTCAGCCACATAAGGGCCGAAGGCGATCTGCCAGGATGCCGCGAGCGACACCGCGAGCAGGAAACTGCTCCAGCTGAAGTGGCGGATCTGCAACAGCGCGCCAACATCAACCTGGCTGATCAGACGGCTGAACAGATACACAAAGGCAATCACGCCAATGACACTGGCAACACGGCCGATCCAATGGATCACTCGGTAACCGAGCACCGTGACCAGCACGATGACACTGGCGAAAAGAAGGATACCGACGGTGTCGCTGACGCCAAACAACTGGCCCAGCGCCTGGCCGGAAAGCACGGTCCCCGTTGCGGTGAAGCCCAGGTACATCAGGCACACCAGCACGATCGGGATCGCCGCGCCATACACGCCGAACTGCACACGGCTGGAGATCATCTGCGGCAGGCCCAGCTTGGGCCCTTGCGCCGCATGCAGCGCCATGACGCCGCCACCGATCAGTTGGCCGATCAACAGACCGATCAACGACCAGAACACATCACCGCCGAGCACCACGGCCAGGGCCCCGGTGACAATCGCGGTGATTTGCAGGTTGGCACCCATCCACAGGGTGAACTGGCTAAACAGACGACCGTGTCTTTCCGCCTCCGGGATGTAGTCGATCGAGCGCTTCTCGATCAACGGTTTGTTGCCTGCACGTTCGCTGCTGACAGCCATGATTCAACCTCTGTGGATTGTTATTCTGGGTTGGTGATCCCCTGTAGGAGCGAGCTTGCTCGCGAAGGCATCTTTCCTGACACACCTGGGTGCGTCATTCGCTGGCAAGCCAGCTCCTACAGGTTTGCGTCGGCCAAGGCCGGTTTTTTATTTACCGGTAATCATCGGCAGGTTCAGCCCCTGCTCCCTGGCGCAGTCGATCGCGATCTGGTAACCGGCATCCGCATGTCGCATCACGCCGGTCGCCGGGTCGTTGTGCAACACGCGAGCGATACGCTCGGCCGCTTCATCGGTACCGTCGCAGACAATCACCATGCCCGAGTGCTGGGAGAAGCCCATGCCGACGCCGCCGCCGTGGTGCAGGGACACCCAGGTCGCGCCGCTGGCGGTGTTGAGCAGGGCGTTGAGCAGTGGCCAGTCGGAGACGGCGTCGGAACCGTCCTGCATCGATTCGGTTTCGCGGTTCGGGCTCGCTACGGAACCTGAGTCCAAATGGTCGCGACCGATCACGATTGGCGCGGACAGCTCGCCGCTGCGCACCATTTCGTTGAACGCCAGGCCGAGCTTGGCGCGCAGGCCCAGGCCAACCCAGCAGATACGTGCCGGCAGCCCCTGGAAGCTGATGCGCTCGCGGGCCATGTCCAGCCAGTTGTGCAGGTGGGCGTCGTCCGGGATCAGTTCCTTGACCTTGGCGTCGGTCTTGTAGATGTCTTCGGCGTTACCCGACAGCGCCGCCCAGCGGAACGGACCGATGCCACGGCAGAACAGTGGGCGGATGTAGGCTGGTACGAAGCCCGGGAAGTCGAATGCGTTTTCCACGCCTTCTTCTTGCGCCATCTGGCGGATGTTGTTGCCGTAGTCGAAGGTCGGTACGCCCATTTTCTGGAAGTCCAACATCGCTTTGACGTGCACGGCCATCGATTGCTTGGCGGCCTTGATCACGGCAGCAGGTTCGGTCAGGGCGCGAGCGCGGTACTGCTCCCAGGTCCAGCCGGCTGGCAGGTAGCCGTTGAGCGGGTCGTGGGCGCTGGTCTGGTCGGTGACCATGTCCGGGCGCACACCGCGCTTGACCAGTTCCGGCAGGATTTCTGCCGCGTTGCCCAGCAGGGCGATGGAGATCGCCTTGCCTTCAGCGGTGTACTTGGCGATGCGGGCCAGCGCGTCGTCGAGATCTTTGGCTTGCTCGTCGACATAGCGGCTTTTCAGGCGGAAATCGATGCTGACCTGCTGGCATTCGATGTTCAGCGAGCAGGCACCGGCCAGGGTTGCTGCCAGAGGCTGCGCGCCGCCCA
Organism: Pseudomonas sp. YuFO8; assembly: GCF_035065025.1. Classification (NCBI taxonomy): domain Bacteria; kingdom Pseudomonadati; phylum Pseudomonadota; class Gammaproteobacteria; order Pseudomonadales; family Pseudomonadaceae; genus Pseudomonas; species Pseudomonas sp. YuFO8. The sequence goes on from NZ_JAXDEQ010000004.1 coordinate 117,147, forward strand.
TGCCACCCAGGCCTGCGGTCAGTACCCACTTGCCTTTGAGGTCATCGTTGTAGTGCTGGCGACCGGCTTCGACGAAGGTTTCGTAGGTGCCCTGGACGATGCCCTGGCTGCCGATGTAGATCCAGCTGCCGGCGGTCATCTGGCCGTACATGGCCAGGCCCTTGGCGTCGAGTTCGTTGAAGTGCTCCCAGCTCGCCCAGTGCGGTACCAGGTTGGAGTTGGCGATCAGTACACGCGGGGCGTTGGCGTGGGTCTTGAACACGCCGACCGGCTTGCCGGATTGCACCAGCAGGGTCTCGTCGTCGTTCAGGTGGGTCAGGCTTTCGACGATCTTGTCGTAGCACTCCCAATTACGGGCCGCACGACCGATACCACCGTAAACCACCAGTTCTTTAGGGTTCTCGGCGACTTCAGGGTCGAGGTTGTTCATCAGCATGCGCAGCGGCGCTTCGGTCAGCCAGCTCTTGGCGGTCAGCTTGTTACCGCGGGCAGCGCGGATTTCAACGTCACGAAATTTAGTCACGAAAAGAACTCCTCAGCAATCAATCCAAAAACCAACCCAGGCAGTGGGCGAGCAAGCCAATGGGCATCAGTGCACACCGGCAAATCAGTGGACGATGGTTGAGTCCTCGTGACTCATACGCATACGTCTTTACTTGTACATACAAGCATATGCAATCAAGCGGCCAACTTGTTGGATGAGCATTCAAGAAAAATTCTGAAAGGGCTGGAGAGCGCCTGGAATAAGGGTTCTGGCGTGGATGAAATTTTTCTGGGGGGATTTTTGTGGCGAGGGGATTTTGTTACTTAGGCGAGGTTTTGCGCCACGCTGGGGCGTTCGGTAACAAAGTGGTGCGCTGTGGGAAACGTAATCCGAGAGGGGAAACGACATCGCGAGCAAGCTCTCCCCCCTGTAGGAGCGAGCTTGCTCGCGATGGTCTTGAACGATAACGCGTAAAACCAGATGCTCCGCGGCGTCCTTGGTTTTTTCGCGAGCAAGCTCGCTCCTGCAAGGGGATCAGCGCGTTGTCAGTTCGATCACGCAGCAGGCGCTATTGCTGGATACTTCCAGCAGCCCGGCGTTACCGTCGAGCTGCAGACAATCATGCCGACCAAGCTGCGAGACGGTGTTACCGGTCTTCACTTCCAGCGCATCACTGACACTGAACACCAGCACAGTCCCAGCCTCGCTGAAAAACCGCTGCTCACCGCTCAACCACTGCAACCGCGCCGCGTAACGTTGCGGCGCATAAATGAGGTTGAAATCGCGAATCGGCCCACCCAGCAATGTGCAGGACACCTTGCTTTCACCACTGAAGGCAAACGGGTCCAGCGGTAACAGTGGCCGAGCGCCCTGGCCATCCACCGTCAGGGTCATGCCGTCACCCTGCAAAACGGTGATCACCCGCTCGTAACCGGCAAAGGTGGAAAACCCGCCCGACTCGCCGATATCGGCAATCGACAAGCGCCAGCCGAACCCATCCAGGCCGGTACCGGCATCGCGGGTAATTTCTTCGGTGCTGCCGCCGCCGTTCTTCCACGGCATGCGCGGGTAATCTTTGGCGCGTAAAACTTTCAGATCATTCATTTGTGGAACCGACCTTCCAGACGATGACGGGAACCAGGGTGGATCAAGCGAGCGGCGGTCACCGGCTGACGACCAGACCAGGTGCGGCGACGGATCAGCAGGCACGGCTCGCCTTTTTCAATCTGCAGCAACTTGCATTCGGACGGCTCGGCCAGGATCGCCTCGACCACGTGCTCGCCTTCGGTCAGCGGCGCGACCTGGTTCAGGTAGGCGTAGGGCGTTTGCAGGGTGAAATCCTGCTTGAGGTACTCAGGCGCCACCAGCGCGTTGACGAAACGGTCTTCGATTTGCACCGGAATGTCGTTTTCGAAATGCACGATCAGCGAGTGGAAAACCTTCTGGCCTTCGCGCATGTCCAGCGCCAGGGCGCGTTCGGAGCCCGCAGCTTCCTCTTCAAGGGTGATCACCTTGCAGGTGTGGCGATGGCCACGGGAGGCGATTTCGTCGGCGATGTTGTGCACTTCGAACAGGGCGGACTGGCTCTTCGGCTCGGCAACGAAGGTGCCGACACCCTGCATGCGCACCAACAGACCGTCGGCGGTCATTTCGCGCAAGGCGCGGTTGATGGTCATGCGGCTGAAACCCAGCTGGCTGACCAGCTCGCTTTCCGACGGAACGCGGTAGTGCGGCGGCCAGTTACCGCTGTCGATTTGCTGGGTGATCATCTGTTTGACGCGAGCGTACAGGGGCGCCGGACTGTCGCCCATGTTCGCGGCCAACGGAGAGACTGGAGGCGGAGTCGGCACGGTTAATCCTTGGTCGTTTGGTTGATGTCGCTAGCTTGCCGGAGTTTACCGGGCAGGCAAACGTCTGTATATGTATATACAAATAACACACGATGGGGTGCTGAACCATGTCCGCCTTCTTTGCCGAACGCGCGCTGCTGCCTAACGGATGGGCCAACAATGTACGTCTTGAGGTCAGCGCCGACGGCGTCTTGACCCATATCCAGGCCGATTCTCATGCAGATGACGCCGAACGGTTGAGCGGTCCGCTGCTGCCGGGCATGCCGAATCTGCACTCCCACGCGTTCCAGCGGGCCATGGCCGGGCTGGCGGAAGTGGCAGGCAATCCGAACGACAGCTTCTGGACCTGGCGCGACTTGATGTATCGCCTCGTCGGAAAAATCAGCCCGGAGCAATTGGGCGTCATTGCCCGCCAGCTGTACATCGAAATGCTCAAGGCCGGTTACACCTCGGTGGCGGAATTTCACTATGTGCATCACGACATCGATGGCCAGCCTTACGCAGATCCAGCCGAACTGGCCCTGCGGATCAGCCAGGCGGCCAGTTCTGCGGGTATCGGTTTGACCCTGCTTCCCGTGCTCTACAGCCACGCCGGTTTCGGCGGTCAAACGCCAAATGACGGCCAGCGCCGTTTTATCAACAGCACTGAAAACTACCTCAAACTGCAATCGCGCCTGCAACCGTTGCTGGCGCAGCAACCGGCTCAGTCCCTGGGTTTGTGTTTCCACTCATTGCGCGCGGTCACGCCACAACAGATCAGCGAAGTGCTGGCGGCCAGCGACAAGCAATGCCCGGTGCACATCCACATTGCCGAGCAGCAGAAAGAAGTCGACGACTGCCTGAGCTGGAGCGGCCGTCGTCCACTGCAATGGCTGTACGAAAACGTCGAAGTCGACCAGCGCTGGTGCCTGGTGCACGCCACCCACGCCAACCCGGAAGAGGTCACGTCGATGGCCAAGAGTCGCGCCATCGCCGGCCTGTGCCTGACCACCGAAGCCAACCTCGGCGACGGGATTTTCCCGGCAGTGGATTTTCTCGCCCAGGGCGGGCGCATGGGCATCGGTTCCGACAGCCATGTGTCATTGAGCGTGGTGGAAGAGTTGCGCTGGCTGGAATACGGTCAGCGCCTGCGTGATCAACGGCGCAACCGCCTGTATGGCGCGGACCAGCCGATGGTCGGCCGCACGCTGTTTGATGCGGCGCTGGACGGCGGCGCCCAGGCACTCGGGCAACCGATCGGCGCACTGGAAGTCGGCAAGCGTGCCGATTGGCTGGTGCTGGACGGCAACGATCCGTACCTGGCGACCGCCAGTGGCGACGGGATTCTCAATCGTTGGTTGTTTGCCGGTGGCGATCGCCAGGTGCGCGATGTGCTGGTCAATGGCCAGTGGGTCGTGCGTGACGGGCGGCATGCCGGGGAAGAGGAAAGCAATCGCGCCTTCACCCAGGTCCTGCGCGATTTGCTCGGCTAAAAGCAAAAGATCGCAGCCTGCGGCAGCTCCTACATGGGCTTGATGTTTACCCTGTAGGAGCTGCCGCAGGCTGCGATCTTTTTAGTTCGAGGTCTTCGCCATCTGCGTATCCGACGCCCGCCAGATCAGCCGCGTGGTGTCATAACCCTGCTGACGCGCCTTGCTCAGCAATTCTTCACGCACTACGCCGTTGACGGTCGGGGTGCGCGACAACAGCCACAGGTAACGACGGCTCGGGTCGCCGACGATGGCGGTCTTGTAGTCATCGCTGACGTACAACACCCAGTATTGACCCTTCGCCACGCCCGGAATCAGCCTGGAAAACCAGGTATCGAACTCGACCCACAACTTGTCGCTCTTGCCTGGTACCTGCGGGTACGCCGTGCCCTTGACCTCTTCCCATTGCCACTGCGCCGTCAGGCAGCGATTCAACACCGCGACGTTACCGTCAGGCTTGAGCGTGTAATGGGCTTCGGATTGCGCGCAATCGCGCTGGAAGTACATCGGCATTCGCGCCAGCTCGTACCAAGTACCCTGGTAGCGCTTGAGATTGACACTGTTGACGGTCTTGGGCGCCAACGGATCCTGGCCAGAACTGGCACAGCCGGCCAACACCAGGCCGGCAAAAAGCATGATCAATAACCGCTTCATTGTTTTTCTCCCGTGGGCGCGTGGCCCCGGTTTACTTCAGGCCTTGGCCGGAAAACATCAACACTTTGTCACCGGCGAACTGCACGCTGATAAAGCTATTCTTGTCGCCCCATGTGCAACTGGACATGCCGAGCGCGCCTGAGCAATCGGCGGGTTTGCCCAACAGGGACTCAACCTCGGCCTTGGCCATTCCTGACGACAGCTTCGAGTAGTTTTCCTGGTTGACCTTGCTGCACGCAGCCAGCAACACGCAAAACGACAGCAGGGCGATGGATCGCAGCGACATGTAAAACTCCACGGACGAAGGGATTGGCATGACTGCCAAGCTGAACCTTAGAAGAGAAAACCCCTATCTGGTTCCCTGCCCGACGGGCTATTTGTCAGGCCACTCGTCTACCTTTGCGCGAATTATCAACCGCTTCGTATGGCTGTCGGGTATTTCGTCGTTTTTTGCTCAAAGTGCCTAATCTTTGGCGCCGCTCAGTCGACATACAAGCAACGCAAAGCCACGTCCGTGGCCTTTGCCCCCCTTTTGTCGACCCGATCTCCTGCGGTAGCCCATCCCATGACCAGAAACATGAAATTCAGCCACAAGATCCTGTTGGCTGCCGCCCTCGTGGTGGCCGTCGCATTCGCTTGTTTCATCCTGTTCAACGACTATCGCCAGCGCCAGACCTTGCGTAGCAGCACCGAAGCTTCGATGCAGGAACTGGGCAGCCTGACCACCAGCAACATCCAGACCTGGCTGGAAAGCCGCATGCAGTTGCTGCAATCAATGGCCCAGCAGGTCAGCGCCGACGGCAATGCCCCCGCCAGCCTGAAACGGGTCATCGACCTGCCCGCCTACACCGGCAACTTCCAGCTGAGTTACTTCGGTGGCACCGATGGCGTGATGTTCTCCGTCCCTGCGGGCAATCGCGCGTCAGACTACGACCCGCGCACCCGCGGCTGGTACAAAGCGGCCAACACCGCGCAACAGACCATCGTCACTGAACCCTACATCGCCGCCTCCTCTGGCAAACTGGTGATCACGGTGGCAACGCCGGTCCAGCGCCAGGGCCAGATGATCGGCGTTGCTGGCGCCGACATCGACCTGTCCAGCGTCAGTGCAATCATCAACTCGCTGAACTTCGGCGGCCACGGCCATGCCTTCATCGTGGGCGCCGACGGCAAGATCCTGATTCACCCGGACAGCAAATGGGTGCTCAAGAACCTGAGCGATGCTTACCCCAACGGTGCGCCGAAAGTCAGCCCGGGCATGAAAGAAGTCGAGATCGACGGCAAAAGCCAGTTCATCTCCTTCACCCACGTCAACGGTGTGCCATCGGCGGATTGGTACGTAGCGCTGGTGCTGGATCAGGACACCGCGTTCTCGATGCTGAGCGAATTCCGCACCTCGGCGATCATCGCCATGGTGATTGCAGTGCTGATCATCATCACCTTGCTGGGCATGCTGATCAGCTTCCTGATGCAGCCGCTGCTGACCATGGGCCGTGCCATGCACGACATCGCCGAAGGCGAAGGCGACCTGACCAAACGCCTGGCCATCCATGGCCATGACGAATTCGGCGCACTGGGGCTGTCGTTCAACCGTTTCGTCGAACGCATCCACACCTCGATCAGCGAAGTGTCTTCGGCCACGGGCCAGGTCAACGAAGTGGCCCTGCGCGTTGTCGCCGCCTCCAACTCGTCGATGTTCAACTCCGACCAGCAAGCCTCGCGCACCAGTAGTGTGGCTGCGGCGATCAACGAGCTCGGTGCCGCCGCCCAGGAAATCGCCCAGAACGCCGCCCTCGCCTCGCAGCATTCGAGCGATGCGCGCGCGTTGGCCGAAGAGGGTCAGCAGGTTGTGGATAAAACCATTTCGGCCATGCACCAGCTGTCGGCCAAGATCAGCGACTCGTGCGGCAACATCGAGACGCTCAACAGCAACACCGTCAACATCGGGCAGATTCTGGAAGTAATCACCAGCATCTCCCAGCAGACCAACCTGCTGGCGCTCAATGCGGCGATCGAAGCCGCTCGTGCCGGTGAGGCCGGACGTGGATTTGCGGTGGTTGCCGACGAAGTGCGCAACCTCGCCCACCGCACCCAGGACTCGGCACAGCAAGTGCAGAAGATGATCGAGGAACTGCAAGTCGGCGCCCGGGAAGCGGTCATCATCATGACCGACAGCCAGCGCCAGAGCGAAAACAGCGTCGGCATCGCCAACCAGGCTGGCGAGCGCCTGGGCAGCGTGACCCAGCGCATCGGCGAGATCGATGGCATGAACCAATCCGTGGCGACGGCGACGGAAGAGCAGACGGCCGTGGTGGAGTCGATCAACGTCGACATTACCGAGATCAATACGCTGAACCAGGAAGGCGTGGAGAACCTGCAGTCGACCTTGCGCGCGTGTGCCGATCTTGAGCAGCAGGCGGCGCGGCTTAAACAGTTGGTGGGTAGTTTCAGGATCTAAGTCACTATCACCGGCCCCTTCGCTGGCAAGCCAGCTCCTACAGTGATCGGCGGTGCAACAAAGATCCCTGTAGGAGCTGGCTTGCCAGCGAAGGCAACAGTCGATACCGGAAGAAATCGAGAAGCTGAATCTCAGCCAGTATCGACAGATCCTCTCAGGAATGAACAGAGCCATTTATGAGGTTCGCGAACAGACAGTCTTCGTCCATATCATTGCCGATACGCGAAAAAGTCTGTCAGCATTACTGATGAAGCGGCTGCTTCAAGACAATCCGTAGGCAGCGTTTAGAAGCGCGACCCGGGTTTCGAAAGAAACACCAATTCCTCAGCCGTACTCTCGCGCCCCAACACCGCATTGCGATGGGGAAACCGTCCAAACTGCGCAATCACCTTCTGATGCCGCTCGGCAAAATCCAGGTAATCGGCAAACAAGGCCCGATCAGTCTCAGGCTGCTGCGCCACCAGGTCGATGTAGCGCGAGACGCCTTCGTTCTGCACCGCGAGGTTCTCGCTGTGTTCGAACACCAGGTAGATGAACACTCGCTGAATGGGTGTTAACTGCCGATCAAAATCCGCGGCAATGCCTTGGGCGACCAGTTTCTGGGCCCGCAGGTCACCGGAAAAGGCTTTGGGGGAGTCGCGAAAGATCATGCGCGGGAGTTGATCGAGCAACAGCACCAGTGCCAGCCAACCTTCGGGACGTTGCATCCACTCGGTCAATCCGCCGGTCAGTGCCTGCTCGACCTGGGCCCCGAAACGCTCACGCGCCTCGAGGTCCTGGCTGTCACGCTTGCCGAACCACAACTTGCCCTTGTCAGCCGCGATTGCCCTGGCTGTTTCGGCTGTACCGAACCACCAATCGAGCAACGGCTGCCAGGGCGCGTCCATGGTTTATTCCTTGTGGTAGGCCGTCACGCGTGCGACTTCTTCTTTCGAGCCGAGGAACACCGCTACGCGCTGGTGCAGGCCTTCAGGCTGGATGTCGAGAATGCGCTGGTGGCCGTCGGTGGACGCGCCGCCCGCTTGTTCCACCAGGAACGACATCGGGTTAGCCTCGTACATCAGGCGCAGTTTGCCCGGCTTGGAGGGCTCGCGGCTGTCGCGTGGGTACATGAACAGACCGCCACGGGTCAGGATACGGTGCACGTCGGCCACCATCGCGGCGACCCAGCGCATGTTGTAGTTCTTTTTCAGCGGGCCTTCATCGCCTGCCAGCAATTCGCCGACATAGCGCTGAACCGGGGCTTCCCAGTGACGCTGGTTGGAGGCGTTGATGGCGAATTCCTGGGTGGCTTCAGGAATGGTGATGTTCTCGTGGGTCAGGACGAAACTGCCCATTTCACGGTCCAGGGTGAAACCTTTCACGCCGTCGCCCAGAGTCAGGATCAACATGGTCTGTGGACCGTAGATCGCGTAACCGGCGGCCACTTGCTGGGTGCCTGGCTGCAGGAAAGCCTTTTCATTCAAGGGCTCGTTCTGGCTCAGGTATTCGTTCGGGCAACGCAGTACCGAGAAGATGGTGCCGACCGGGGCGTTGATGTCGATGTTCGACGAACCGTCCAGCGGGTCGAATACCAGCAGGTAGGCGCCTTTCGGGTATTTGCCCGGGATCTGGTAGGCATTGTCCATTTCTTCGGACGCCATGCCGGCCAGGTGACCGCCCCATTCGTTGGCTTCGAGCAGGATCTCGTTGGAGATCACGTCGAGCTTCTTCTGCACTTCGCCCTGGACGTTTTCGGTGCCCATGCTGCCCAGAACGCCACCCAGGGCGCCTTTGGACACGGCGTGGTTGATCTCCTTGCAGGCACGCGCCACCACTTCGATCAGGAAGCGCAGATCGGCAGGAGTGTTGTTGCTGCGGGTCTGCTCAATCAAATAGCGACTCAAGGTAACGCGGGACATGGAAGGCTCCGGTGGAATGGGGGACTAAAAACCCGCGCAGTTTAACGCGAGTCGGGGCGCATTTCCTCCTATCAGACGTGATCGGCCGAAGAGAGTTCATGCGCGGGGTTCAGCGTAGTAGGAAATGGGATGAATGTGAGCCTTTGATGGGTCACAGGTTTCGCTATTTTTTGGCTGCTGGCAGACCGCATTCGCGAGCAAGCCCGCTCCCACATTTGATCTGTAGCGTACTCATTATCTATGTCATGAAGCAGATCCCGTGTGGGAGCGGGCTTGCTCGCGAACTGGCGCGCAGCGCCAGCCATTCTCAGGGATTGGCGGGCGGCTTGCGCAGCAGACTGAAGGCCATCGTCGCCAGAAACAAAACACTGAGCAGCAGCACCGCCCACAGGCCGAATTTCTTCCAGTCGGAGCCCGTCGATACCGGCCCTGTAGACACCGGGGTAACCGACACCCCGCCATCCACCGACGCCCGGCCCAACGTCGCCAGCTTTGCCGGGCTGTAATCGGGGATCAACGTCGACAACGGCAGACTCGCCGCCTTCACCGTCGCATTGCCCAGCACCAGCGTATAGGGCCCAGGTCCGCGCGCCAGAAACACCAATTGCGTCGCGCGCACGGCGAACTTCACCGTTGGCGCCTGCGCGCCGAGGCCACCGCCGCGCTCGTCCACCGTCAGTTTCAACAGCTGCACGGCCTGCCCCGGCAACTGCAATTCGTTTTGCACCACGTCCTCGCCACTCTGGTTCAGGCGATAAAGCAGGCCACTGCTCAACGGTTGCCACGGCAAGGTGCTGTCGCGACGCCCGGAAAGGATGACCGGCGCCAGGCTGTTGGGTTGGCTCAGTTCGATCTGCAAACGCTGGACGTTCAGCACCCTCGGCAGTTGCCAGGTGTATTCGCCCGCTTTCACGCTGCTGCCGGCCAACGCGTATGACCAGACCAACGGCAGCGGCAAGTTGCGCACACTTTGCAGTTGCGCCGATGTCAGTATCGGCGCCGATTGCGGCATATCCCACAGCAAACGCAGATAGCGTGCCGACTGCCCCGGGAGGCTGACCTCATGCTGCTCGACCCGCTCATCGGCAAACGTCAATCGCGCCAGTTGCCCCTCGCCCCACGACTGCCAATGCTGCAAATCGTCGCTGGCTTCGATGCTGAACCGCTGGAAGCCATCACGCTCACTGGTCCAGTCGAGAATCAGCTGCTGCAACGGGGCCTTGATGGCGCTGGCGTCCAGAAGCCAGCCACGCAAAGCTTCTTCGCCCACCTCCAGCTCAGTGGAGGGCTGCACCTGGACCAAAGTGCCATTGGCGCTCGATTGCACCTTAACGCTCGGGGCATGCCCGGTGGCGTCCGCCGAGTCGTACAGCGGGAACCATTTGACGTCGGTCAGCATGGGATCGTCGTCAGCTTGCGCGGTTGCCCGTGACAGGGCATAGGCTTGCGGTTCGCCAGCGGCGTTGAACACGCGCACATCACTGAGGTCGGTCTGCCGAGCGCTCAGTTGCACGGCCAGGGGCAGCTCAAGGCGATACCATGGACCTTCACCACTCACGGACAACGGCACTTGCGTGGCGAAGTCCGCCGGTGTTTCCTGAGCAGTAGCCGTCAGTACCACGCCCATTGCAACGACGCCCAACCAGACCAGGCTCAACTTCTGACTCAAGACGACACTCCTTCGGTTTGCGGTGCCGGTTTCTCGGTGTCCGCCACGGTTTCGACGCGCCTGGGCGGCAACGGGGCGAAATAGCCCACCACCAGTAGCAACACGCCAACGCCGATAAACGACACGATCCGCGCCAGCCCGCCACGGTTGCTCAATTCCACAAAGAACAGTTTCGCCACCACCACGCCGATCAGTGCCGCACCGATCAACCAGACTTCACGGCGATGACGCAAATGGCCGCCGATCATCAAACCCAGCGCCATCAGGGTCCAGACGATGGACAGGCCGGCCTGGACCAACATGGACTCGAGCAACGCGTCGAGCTCGAACGGCACACCGCCCCAATGGTGCGCCGCGCGCATCACCAGTGCGGTGAAAAATGCGAACAGGGACACGCCAGTGACCGCTTGCATGGCGTATGCGGCGTAGGCCTTGGGAATCGCCAGTTGCGTCAAGGCGCTACGCGACCACACGTAAACGCCGAACAGTGCGAACAACAAACCCAACTCCAGAGGGTTGATCAGCGGCACGTAAGGCAGCGGCTCGGCGGTGCCGTCACTGACGCTGTTAGCCAGCCAGAACCAGCCGAGCATCAACAGTGCCAACGGCGCGGCGGCATATACACGGTACTCGTGCGGATAAGCCGATACCGGCCAAGGCCAGGCACGCGGGGACGCCATCAACAACAGATACAAGCCCGGCAGAATCGCCCAACCCAACCAGCGCCAGGCGTTGTACTGCTCGGACAACTGCAGCAGGCCGTAACGCAGCTCCAGGGCCAGCACACCGATCAGCAACCAGCAACCGACTACATGCGCGGCACCCAGCGCGAGCGCCGGCAGCATCGGCGCCAGGCGCCGCAGGGAAATGAAATGCACCACAAACACCGTCGGCCACAGCAGCCAACCGAAATGGGCCGCCGGGTGATACCGCGAGTGCCAGGCCGCCAGCAACACCAGCGCGGCAGCGGGCATCAGCAAGGTGCAGAGCAGCCCGAGCGACGGCCATTTCAGGCGCAATGCCAACACCGCCCACAACGCAACACTCGTGGCCGCGACAGCCAGCAGTAATGTCGCTTGCAGCGTCAAGGGTGCAAAGCGCAGTACTTCGCTGAGCCACGCCAGCGCCCACCAACCCGCGCCCCACGCTAGCCCGACCTGGGACAAACGCTGCACGTTCAATCCGTCTGGCGCCTTGGTGGAGTTACCGAGCTGTAATCGCCAGGCTCCGACCAACGCAGACAGCCCCAACACCAGCGGCGCCCAGAATCCGCCATGGGCCAACGGCCGCAGCTCATCACTAAGGGGTGGCCCGGCCAACAGGAATAACCCACCTGCCAGCAGCTGTACGGCAACCGCGGTGAACAGGAACGTGCGTGATGGCAGGCGCAGGCCGACCCACAACGTCACCAATCCGGCCAATGCCCAACTGATCGTCGTGCCATGACTGAAGAAGAACAGCGGCGCCAGCAGATACAGGAACGTCAGGCCGAGACAGGCGAGCACCGGCAAGCCCTTGCGCTCCCACGCCTGCGTTTGCTCGGGCGACGCTTTGCGCAACTGGTAGAAACTGAACAGCAGCGCGCCGCCGAGCAACAACGCGCCCAAAGGCACGCCGCTGATCAGACTGGTTTCTGCGCGACCCAACTCGCTGAGAAATACCAGCGCCGCCCCCAGTTGCAGCAGCAACGCAAAAGCCCGGGCTACAGGTCGTTGCTGACGCAGGCCGAGCCAGCAGATGCCCGCGCCTTCCACCGCCCACGCGGCTGTGGTCCAGCGCGCATCGAACCCCAACGAAATCGCCAGGCTGGTGAAAATCACGCCCAGGGCCAGACAGGTTTCCCCCAGCAGCAACGCTCGACCAGGCATCAGCAGTCGTGCCAGGCCCATATAGATCAGGCCCAAGGCCAAGGCGCTGAACGCGGCGGCGAATTCCAGATGCTGAACCAGGGCGAACTGCAGCCCAAAGCCCACCAACGGCGGACCGAACAGCAGCGTGCCGTCGACGTAGTCACCCTTGCGTGCGGACCAGAGCAACAGCGCTTCACGGCCGTCATCCTCGGGCGCGTCGCTCATTTGCAGCAGTTTTCGCCGGGTGAACAACATGCCGATGGCCAGGTACATCACGAAGAACAGAATCAGGAACGGCTCGGTGCTCCACAGCAACTCTGGCGTATAAGAGCGCAAGCCCCAGGCGACCCCGACACTGAAGGTGCCGGTGAAGCCGATGACATTCAGCAAGCGCCAGGCCTTGAACCAGGCGATGACGAGGATGCCGGCGTTGAGCAAGGCGAAATAGCTGAACAGCGCGACGTGGCTGCCGGCACCCGTGGACACCAGCAGGGGCGCGGCGAATCCACCCAGCGCCGCGGCGGCAGCCAGGCCCAGGGCATCCTGGGTAATGGCGAGAATCGCCGAAAACACCGTCACCGCCACCAACAGGCCGAACGCTGCCGAGGGGTCGAGCAACGGATGCAGGCGCATGGCGGCAAATACTGTCAGGTACAGCACGGCGATGCCGGCGCCTTGCAAAATCAAGGCGTAAGCGCTGTTACGCGTTCGCAGCCACCAGCCGAGGCCGAGCAAGCCCAATGCAGCAGCCGCGACACCGGCGTAGCGCAACTCAATCGGTACCACGATTCCCTCGGTGGCGTAGCGCAGCAGGAAGGCCAGGCCGAGGAACAACAGCAGCACACCGACCCGCAGCACGGTATTGCCGCCCAACAGCCACGCACGTGTAGCGTTGATGGCGCGCTCGATGAGGTTGGGTTCAGAGGGCTTGGCGGGCGCTGATTTCCAGGCGTCGAAGGGCTGCGCTGTCGCGACCGGTTCAAGGTCAGGCGGCAGCTCCCAGATCAGCTCCGGGGTTTCGGCGGGGGCTTGAGCGACAACAATGTCGGGAGCTGGAACGGCTGCGCTGGATTCAGGCGCCTTGACCCCAGTGGATTCCAGCATGGCCAAGCGTTGCTCGACCGCCTGCAGTGCAAGTTGCGCCTGCTTAAATAGACGGCGTTGCTCGTTGGCCTGCGATCCCAGCCTGCCGATGTGAACGGCCTGGCCGATACCCAGTCCGAGCAGCGCGCCCAGCAACGCATCGCTGAACGACTCGTCGAGTATCCAGCCGAGCACCAGGCCCACAAGCATGAACATCCATTGCATGGTCGATATCCCTAAGCGCAATCCAGGAAGATTAGCGCAGCCAGCTCCAAAAAAGATCGCAGCCCCCGGCAACCCCTAGCTGTAGGAGCTGCCGAAGGCTGCGATCTTTTGCAGCCGTCAGTATATCGAACCGCTGGCAGCGTTACTCCAAGGCCTTCCAGATTTCCGTGGCGTACTCGCGAATCGTCCGGTCGGACGAAAACCAGCCCATGCGCGAGGTGTTCAACACCGCCGAGCGCCACCATTCCTGGGAATCGTGCCAAAGGGCTTCGACGCGCATTTGCGCATTCCAGTAGGAATCGAAATCGGCACAGACCAGGAAGCGGTCATACTCAACCAGCGAATCGATCAACCCGGTGTAACGGGACAGATCGTCCGGCGAGAACACCCCGCCGCGAATGGCTTGCAGCACATCGTTGAGTCGATGGGACCCGGCAATGTCCGGCACCGCGCTGAATTCGTGGTTCTGCTTGCGCGCTTCAACCTGCTGGGCGCTAAGACCAAAGATGAACATGTTCTCGACGCCGATACGCTCGGACATCTCCACGTTGGCACCGTCCAGCGTGCCGATGGTCAATGCACCGTTGAGGCCGAATTTCATGTTGCTGGTGCCCGAGGCCTCAAAGCCGGCGGTAGATATCTGCTCGGACAGGTCAGCGGCCGGAATGATGCTCTCCGCCAGGCTGACGTTGTAGTTGGGCAGGAACACGACCTTGAGCAACCCGCGTACGGTCGGGTCGTTGTTCACCACCCGGGCGATGTCGTTGGTCAGCTTGATGATCAGCTTGGCCTGGTGATAACTGGCCGCCGCTTTACCGGCGAAGATCTTCACCCGCGGTACCCAGTCGATTTCCGGTTCCGCACGGATCGCCTGGTACAACGCCACGGTGTGCATCAGGTTGAGCAGCTGGCGCTTGTATTCGTGAATCCGCTTGACCTGCACGTCGAACATCGCCGCCGGGTTGACCGCCACCCCCAAGCGTTCATGAATCAGGTAGGCCAGGGCCTTTTTGCTGTGCAAGCGCTGTTCGGCAAACGCCTTGCGGAACGCCGGCTTGTCGGCGAACGGCTGCAGCTCGAGCAAGCGCTCCTCGGGATTGTCCAGCAGGTCCGGGCCGAGGGCATCGACCAGCATCGAGGTCAGTTCCGGGTTGGCCTGGTACAGCCAGCGGCGGAACGTGATGCCGTTGGTCTTGTTGTTGATCCGCTGCGGATAGAGCTTGTGCAGCTCGGAGAACACCGTCTTGCGCATCAGTTGCGTGTGCAAGGCCGATACGCCGTTGACACTGTGGGAGCCGAGGAACGCCAGGTTGCCCATGCGCACGCGGCGGCCATTGTCTTCCTCGATCAGACTCACCGCGCGCAGCACGTCGAAATCGTGGATGCCCTTGGCCCGCAACGAGTCGATATGCTGGGCGTTGATCAGGTAAATGATCTGCATGTGCCGTGGCAGCATGCGCTCCATCAAGCCCACCGGCCAGGTTTCCAGCGCTTCGGGCAGCAAGGTGTGGTTAGTGTAGGACAGCGTGTCGACCGTGACCTGCCACGCCGCATCCCATGCCACGTCGTAGACATCGACCAATTGGCGCATCAACTCGGCCACGGCGATCGAGGGGTGGGTGTCGTTGAGCTGGATCGCCGCGTGATCGCCCAGGGTCAGCACCGAGGTGTGCATGTTGCGATGGCGACGCAGCAAATCCTGCAGGGACGCGGCGACGAAGAAGTATTCCTGGCGCAACCGCAGTTCCTGCCCGGCCTCGGTGCTGTCCGCCGGGTAGAGTACCCGCGAGATACTTTCGGCCCGGGCCACTTCGGCCACCGCACCCAGGTGGTCACCGGCATTGAAGCGTTCCAGGTGCAAATCCTCCATGGCCCGTGCGCGCCACAGCCGCAACGTGTTCACGCTCGCCCCGCGCCAACCGACCACCGGCGTGTCATAGGCAATGGCTCGCACGGTTTCCGCCGGGTGCCAGACCTGCTTGGACTTGCCGGCTTCATCGGTCACGGTCTCGACACCGCCGCCAAAGCCGATCGTGTAAACCACTTCCGGCCGCTCGAACTCCCAGGGGTTGCCGAAATCCAGCCAGTGTTCGGTCTGCTCCTGTTGCCAGCCGTCGACGACGGCCTGACGGAACAAGCCGTGTTCGTAACGAATGCCGTAACCGTGACCCGCGATGCCCAGGGTCGACATGCTTTCCATGAAGCACGCTGCCAGTCGCCCGAGGCCACCGTTACCCAAGGCCGCATCGGGCTCCAGCAAGCGAATGCGCTCAAGGTCGACGCCGAGTTCGGTCAGGGCTTCGCGCGCGACGTCGAGCAGGCCGAGATTGCTCAGGCTGTCGTAGAGCAGCCGGCCGATGAGGAATTCCAGGGAGAGGTAATAAACCCGCTTCTGTCCTTTGCGGTAGATCTGCCGAGTGTGGTCCATCCAGTGCTCGACCATGTGATCACGCGCCGCCAGGGCAATGGCTTCGAACCAGTCATGATCGAAGGCGTGATCCGGGTCTTTGCCCACCGCGTAGGTGAGTTTGGTCAAGACGGCGTCGCGGAATGCGGCCACCTCTGCTTCGCGAACAAGTGGTTCTTGAGTCATCGATAGGACCTCGAGCGAGCTTGGAATTGTCTGAGACTAGACGGTCTGACAGACGGTATAGACTCTGGTTCGGCAGTTTTTCCTGTTAATGCGCGTCAAGCCGGCAATACATTGTCATGTGCCTGAATCAATGCAGGGGCCGTGCCGGATTAACGGTGCAACTGGATGCTCGCGAAAAAAAACTGGCGAAAGGTTGTTCAAAAATCCACCAGTCCCGGTATGATCGCGCGCCCTGATGCACACGCTGGTAACAACACATGATGAAGCCCAACCTGATCGCCGCCGCGGAGATCGACCGACTCGATACGTGGGCCAAGTACTCTGCCCCGATGTGCG
This sequence comes from Pseudomonas sp. YuFO8, assembly GCF_035065025.1. Classification (NCBI taxonomy): domain Bacteria; kingdom Pseudomonadati; phylum Pseudomonadota; class Gammaproteobacteria; order Pseudomonadales; family Pseudomonadaceae; genus Pseudomonas; species Pseudomonas sp. YuFO8. The sequence goes on from NZ_JAXDEQ010000004.1 coordinate 133,719, forward strand.
GCTCGTGCATGTCCAGCTGCTGCACCCTGCCCGTCGAGGTCAAGATCAAGGATCTGATCCGCATCGGCGTGGTCGATGAGTTCGAGCTGGGTGATCCGCCGAAGAACATCGCCAAACGCCTGCAAAAGGAAGGTCTGGTCGAGCGCTTCAATCAGAAGTCAGGAATCTTCACCCTCCAGCGCATGAGCAACAACGATTGCCTGTACCTGGATCGTAAGAGCCGTCTGTGCACTATTTATGATAAGCGCCCGGATACTTGCCGTAACCACCCGAAAATCGGCCCGCGGCCGGGGTATTGCGCTTATAAGCCGAAAGAAGTGGTGCGTGAAACCAGTTCGCGGTCGATTGAGCGGTTCTGATCATCTCTGATTTTGGCGGTGGCTGATCGGCCGCCTTCGCTGGCAAGCCAGCTCCTACAAAGCGTACGACACGAAACCCTGTAGGAGCTGGCTTGCCAGCGAAGGGGCCAGCACAAACACCCCCTAAATTGCAGACAAATAAAAACGCCCCCGATCTCTCGACCGGGGGCGTTTTCGTTCAGCCTGGGCTAAATCTTATGCCTTGGCTTTCTTGGCAGCGCGGGTACGCTCGCTTTCGTCCAGGATCTTCTTGCGAAGACGGATGGACTTAGGCGTTACTTCGCACAGCTCGTCTTCCTGGATGTATTCCAGAGCCTGTTCCAGGGTGAAGCGAACAGGTGGAACCAGAGCGATGGTTTCGTCTTTACCCGAAGCACGCATGTTGTCGAGCTTCTTGCCTTTGGTTGGGTTTACACCCAGGTCGTTGTCGCGGCTGTTCTGACCAACGATTTGACCGTTGTAGATCTCCTGGCCGTGTTCTACGAACAGCTTGCCACGAGCCTGCAGGGTTTCCAGCGAGTAGGTCAGTGCCTTGCCGGTTTCAACCGAAACCAGAACGCCGTTCTGACGGCCGGACATGTGGCCCGACTTGACGGTGTCGTAGCGATCGAAGATCGAGGTCAGGATGCCGGCACCGTTGGTCAGGGTCAGGAACTGGTTACGGAAACCGATCAGACCACGAGCAGGGATGTTGTATTCCAGGCGAACACGGCCTTTGCCATCCGGCACCATGTTGCTCAGGTCACCCTTACGCAGACCCATCTCTTCCATGACCTTGCCCTGGGATTCTTCAGGGATGTCGATGGTCACGTTTTCGAACGGTTCCTGCTTCACGCCGTCGACTTCACGGATGATCACTTCCGGACGGCCCAAGGCCAGCTCGAAGCCTTCGCGACGCATGGTTTCGATCAGTACCGAGAGGTGCAGCTCACCACGGCCGGAAACCTTGAACTTGTCAGCGGTGTCGCCTTCTTCAACTTTCAGGGCAACGTTGTACAGCAGCTCTTTGTCCAGACGATCCTTGATGTTACGGGAGGTCACGAACTTGCCTTCTTTACCGCAGAATGGCGAGTCGTTTACCTGGAAGGTCATGGAAACGGTTGGCTCGTCAACGGTCAGAGGCTTCATCGCTTCTGGGGTGTCCAGCTGGCACAGGGTGTCGGAGATGAACAACTCGTCCATACCGCTGATGCACACGATGTCGCCGGCAGCCGCTTCTTCAACGTCGATACGGTGCAAACCGTGGTGACCCATCAGCTTCAGGATGCGACCGTTACGCTTCTTGCCGTCGGCGCTGATAGCGACAACCGGGGTGTTCGGCTTGACGCGACCACGAGCGATACGGCCAACACCGATAACACCCAGGAAGCTGTTGTAGTCCAGTGCGGAGATCTGCATCTGGAACGGACCGTCACGGTCGACTTTCGGCGGCGGAACGTGGTCGACGACCGCTTGGTACAGCGGGGTCATGTCTTCAGCCATTGCGGTGTGGTCCAGACCGGCAATACCGTTCAGGGCCGAGGCGTAGACGACTTGGAAGTCCAGCTGTTCTTCGGTGGCACCCAGGTTGTCGAACAGGTCGAAGATCTGGTCCAGAACCCAGTCCGGACGCGCGCCTGGACGGTCAACCTTGTTGATGACCACGATTGGACGCAGGCCGGCTTCGAAAGCCTTCTTGGTCACGAAACGCGTTTGCGGCATAGGGCCGTCTTGAGCGTCAACCAGCAGCAGAACGGAGTCGACCATCGACATTACGCGTTCAACTTCGCCGCCGAAGTCGGCGTGGCCCGGGGTGTCCACGATGTTGATGTGGTAGCCGTTCCAGTTGATGGCGGTGTTTTTCGCCAGAATGGTAATACCGCGCTCTTTTTCCTGGTCGTTGGAGTCCATCACGCGCTCGTCGTTGAGCTCGTTGCGCTCCAGGGTGCCGGATTGACGCAGGAGTTTGTCTACCAGGGTGGTTTTACCATGGTCAACGTGAGCAATGATGGCGATGTTGCGTAGATTTTCGATCACTTGTGTATCTCGATCAGAGGATTCGGTGCGCTGACAAGTCTTGGCAGCGATTTACAGTAGAGTCAGGCCTTGCCGTTACAGCTTGACGGCGGCGTCGGGGGGCCGGTGACGCAAGCCACAGGCAAACAGCCCCGGGCACTTAGCTCGGTCGATAAACGCGCACATTGGCATGCCCCTCACTGAGCAAATGGTGGGCATGCAGGCGACTCATCACGCCTTTGTCGCAATAAAGCAGGTACTGGCGAGTAGGGTCCAGTTCCTTGAAACGAGCGTTCAGTGCATAAAACGGCATCGTTTGTACCTCGATGCCAGCGAGGTCCAGCGGGTCGTCTTCAGCGGCATCCGGGTGACGGATATCGATGACGATCTGACCGGCCAGCGCTTCGCTGACTTCTTCAATTTGCAGATCCTGGCCCAATTCGTCGATCACGCGATCGATCGGTACCAGTTTGGCGTTCTCGAGTGCACGCTCGAGGACTGCCATGTCGAACTCTTTCTCTTCGTGCTCCACGCGATAGCGCTTGGCAGCGGTCTTGGGGTTCACCGAGATGACCCCGCAGTACTCCGGCATGTGCCTGGCGAAGTCGGCAGTGCCGATTTCGTTGGCCAGGTCGATGATGTCCTGCTTGTGACTGGCGATCAGCGGACGCAAGACCAGCTTGTCGGTTACGCAGTCGATCACGGACAGGTTCGGCAGCGTCTGGCTCGATACCTGTGAGATCGCCTCACCGGTGACCAGTGCCTCGATGTGCAATCGATCGGCAATCTGCGAGGAAGCGCGCAACATCATACGCTTCAATACTACGCCCATATGACTGTTATCGACTTTTCCGAGAATTTCTCCCAGCACTTCCTCGAACGGCACACTGACAAATAACACGCGTTGCGAGCTGCCGTACTTCTTCCAGATGAAATGCGCGACTTCCATGACGCCCAATTCGTGGGCACGGCCGCCCAGGTTGAAGAAGCAGAAATGCGCCATCAGGCCGCGGCGCATGATCTGGTAGGCCGCGACGGTGGAGTCGAAACCACCGGACATCAGCACCAGCGTCTGCTCCAGCGCACCCAGCGGATAACCGCCGATGCCGTTGTACTGGCTGTGGATCACGAACAACCGTTGGTCGCGAACTTCGATACGAACTTCGATTTCAGGCTTTTTCAGGTCGATTCCGGCGGCACCGCACTGGCGGCGTAACTGGCTGCCGACATATTTCTCGATATCGATCGAGCTGAACGGATGCTTGCCGGCGCGCTTGCAACGTACCGAAAAAATCTTGCCAGCCAGTGCATCGCCGTAGTGCTGCTTGCACTTCTCGACGATGTCATCGAAGTCACCCAGCGGGTACTCGTCGATCTGCAGGAAATGCGCGATGCCCGGCATGCAGCTCAGGCGCTCGCCCATCTCCTTCAGGGCCTTGGGCTCGCTGACGCGGGTTTCCAGCTCGAGATTGTCCCACACACCGTTCACCACCACAGCCGGGTCCAGGTCACGGAGCACGGCACGGATGTTCTTGGCCAACTGACGGATGAAACGCATCCGTACCGGGCGGCTCTTGATGGTGATCTCGGGAAAGACTTTTACGATTAATTTCATGGAAACAGCGCGCGCAGGGCCTGCCGAAAAAGGGGGGCGCGGATTATAGCGGAAATTGCTCAAGGTTTAACCAGTTAATGTGCAGAAGGTTTTTAGCGCACCAAAACAGGTCATTTATTGAAATGAACGCCACATTGTAGGGCGCATTATTACGCTTTAATGTGCTTTTCCGCCTGACAGGCGTGAATTTGGGGCAAAAAACCCATGGTGGGGCACTGGCATGCAATTTGCTCCCTTGTGAGGCAGGTTGCCTTGGCAGAGTATTCGCGCCGGCATCACCAACTATTAAGGGCATCCACTACCAGCCCTAAGCCACCCGGAGGACACTATGTCGAAGTCGGTTCAACTCATTAAAGATCATGACGTCAAGTGGATTGATCTGCGCTTCACGGACACCAAAGGCACTCAGCACCACGTGACCATGCCGGCTCGCGACGCGCTGGATGATGACTTCTTCGAAGTCGGCAAGATGTTCGACGGTTCGTCCATCGCTGGCTGGAAAGGCATCGAAGCCTCCGACATGATCCTGATGCCAGACGACTCCACCGCTGTCCTGGACCCGTTCACCGAAGAGCCGACCCTGATCCTGGTCTGCGACATCATCGAGCCTTCGAGCATGCAAGGCTACGACCGCGACCCACGCGCGATCGCCAAGCGCGCCGAAGAGCACCTGAAATCCACCGGTATCGGTGACACCGTGTTCGCCGGTCCAGAGCCAGAGTTCTTCATCTTTGACCAGGTGAAGTTCAAGTCCGACATTTCCGGCTCCATGTTCAAGATCTACTCCGAACAAGGTTCCTGGATGTCCGACCAGGACATCGAAGGCGGCAACAAGGGCCACCGTCCAGGCGTCAAAGGCGGCTACTTCCCGGTTCCACCGTTCGACCACGACCACGAAATCCGTACCTCCATGTGCAACGCACTGGAAGAAATGGGCCTGACCGTCGAAGTTCACCACCACGAAGTGGCAACTGCCGGCCAGAACGAAATCGGCGTCAAATTCAACACCCTGGTGAAGAAAGCCGACGAAACCCAAACCCTGAAGTACGTCGTGCACAACGTTGCCGACGCCTACGGTCGCACCGCTACCTTCATGCCTAAGCCGCTGTACGGCGACAACGGCTCGGGCATGCACGTGCACATGTCCATCTGGAAAGAAGGCAAGAACACTTTCGCTGGCGAAGGTTATGCCGGCCTGTCCGATACCGCCCTGTACTTCATTGGCGGCATCATCAAGCACGGTAAGGCCCTGAACGGCTTCACCAACCCGGCTACCAACTCCTACAAGCGTCTGGTTCCAGGCTTCGAAGCACCGGTAATGCTGGCCTACTCGGCTCGCAACCGTTCCGCTTCGATCCGTATTCCTTACGTGTCGAGCCCGAAAGCCCGCCGTATCGAAGCTCGCTTCCCCGATCCGGCTGCCAACCCGTACCTGTGCTTCGCCGCACTGCTGATGGCCGGCCTGGACGGCATCCAGAACAAGATCCACCCTGGCGATGCAGCTGACAAAAACCTGTATGACCTGCCGCCTGAAGAGGCGAAAGAGATCCCACAAGTTTGCGGCAGCCTGAAAGAAGCCCTGGAAGAGCTGGACAAAGGTCGTGCGTTCCTGACCAAAGGCGGCGTTTTCAGCGACGACTTCATCGACGCTTACATCGCCCTGAAAAGCGAAGAAGAAATCAAGGTACGTACCTTCGTACACCCACTGGAATACGAGCTGTACTACAGCTGCTGATCCGGTAGCGCTGCGACACGCGGCGTGACAAAAAAGAGGCCTCCTTCGGGAGGCCTTTTTCATGAGTCAAAAGATCGCAGCCTGCGGCAGCTCCTACAGGGTGCACGCCATTCCCATAGTAGGAGCTGCCGAAGGCTGCGATCTTTTGATCTTGATTCACTTGGGACAACCACCCCCCTGACCTATGCTGCACTCCAACGCTTTCGCTTCCGGTCGATTTCATGCCTCGTGGCTTTCTCCTAATCCTGCTGCTGATCGCCCTGCCCGCCACAGCGCAGATCTACAAGTACACCGACGCCCAGGGCAACACGGCGTATAGCAATCAACCACCCGATGGCGTCACCGCGCAGCCGGTCGAACTGCCACCGCTCAATCGCGCTCAGCCCCAGCCCACGCAAGCACCTCCCACCCCCACCCAGTCGCAAGATCAGCCCAGGATCGCCTACAACGTACTGGAACTCACGGGCCTGCCCACCACCGAAGCCCTGCGCGCCAACAACGGCACCTTCACCGTCAACGTACTGATCGAACCGCGCCTGCAAGGCCCGCATCTACTGCAGCTGTTGCTGGATAACCAGCCTTATGGCCAACCCAGCAACGTACCGAGCCTGCAACTGGTGAACATCGACCGTGGCCTGCACAGCCTCGCCGTGCAGGTCGTCAGCGGCGAAACCATCGTGCAGCAAAGCCCTACCGTCACCTTCACCGTGCAGCGGGTGCACAAGCGCTGAAGGACTCCTTACCTTGTCCCGGCTTGCGCACTATATTGGTGCGAATGGTTGCACCCCGCGCACATTGCAGCCCATTTTGGTTCGAAATTACCCGCTGAAGCTGGCAGAACGCCACGCAATCGAGCGTTAAACACCCGTTTCAGGGGTTAAACGCTTCTTTTCGGAGCCTTGGTTTGGTTTTTGCATTTTCCTCGTATCAGCGCTTTATTCATGCGCGCGCCATGCTCCAAAAGAGGTCCTGAATGACCATCAGTGACGCACTGCATCGCTTGCTTCTCGACAACCTGACCACCGCCACCATTCTGCTCAACGCCGAACTGCGCCTTGAGTACATGAACCCCGCGGCGGAAATGCTCCTGGCCATCAGCGGCCAGCGCAGCCATGGGCAGTTCATCAGCGAGCTGTTCACCGAATCCACCGAGGCGCTCAATTCATTGCGCCAGGCGGTGCAGCAGGCGCATCCGTTCACCAAGCGAGAAGCCATGCTCACCGCCCTCACCGGCCAGACCCTGACGGTCGATTACGCGGTAACGCCGATCCTGAGCAATGGCGATACCCTGCTCCTGCTCGAAGTCCATCCCCGCGACCGCTTGCTGCGCATCACCAAGGAAGAGGCCCAGCTGTCGAAGCAGGAAACCAGCAAGATGCTGGTCCGCGGCCTGGCCCATGAAATCAAGAATCCGCTGGGTGGTATCCGCGGCGCGGCGCAGCTGCTGGCACGCGAGCTGCCGGAAGAAAGCCTGCGCGACTACACCAATGTCATCATTGAAGAGGCCGATCGCCTGCGCAACCTGGTCGATCGCATGCTCGGCTCGAACAAGTTGCCATCGCTGGCCATGTGCAACATTCACGAAGTGCTGGAGCGCGTCTGCCATCTGGTCGAGGCCGAAAGCCAGGGCTGCATCACGCTGGTGCGCGACTACGACCCGAGCATTCCTGACGTCCTGATCGATCGTGAACAAATGATCCAGGCCGTGCTGAATATCGTGCGCAACGCGATGCAGGCTATCAGCAGCCAGAACGAGTTGCGCCTGGGCCGCATCACCCTGCGCACCCGGGCCATGCGCCAGTTCACCATTGGTCATGTGCGCCACCGCTTGGTGACCAAGATCGAAATCATCGACAACGGTCCGGGCATTCCTGCGGATCTTCAGGAAACCATCTTCTTCCCCATGGTCAGCGGCCGTCCGGACGGTACCGGGCTGGGCCTGGCCATTACCCAGAACATCATCAGCCAGCACCAGGGCTTGATCGAATGTGACAGCCACCCCGGCCACACCACGTTCTCGATCTTTCTGCCACTGGAACAAGGAGCCACATCGACATGAGCCGTAGTGAAACCGTGTGGATCGTCGATGACGACCGTTCTATCCGTTGGGTCCTGGAAAAAGCCTTGCAGCAGGAAGGCATGACCACGCAAAGCTTCGACAGCGCCGATGGCGTGATGAGCCGCCTGGCGCGCCAGCAGCCGGACGTGATCATCTCCGACATCCGCATGCCCGGTGCCAGCGGCCTGGACCTCCTGGCGCGGATTCGCGAGCAACACCCACGGCTGCCAGTGATCATCATGACCGCGCACTCCGATCTGGACAGCGCTGTCGCGTCCTATCAGGGCGGCGCATTCGAATACCTGCCCAAGCCGTTCGATGTCGACGAGGCGGTCTCGCTGGTCAAGCGCGCCAACCAGCACGCCCAGGAACAGCAAGGCCTGGAAGTCCCGGTCGCATTGACCCGCACCCCGGAAATCATCGGCGAAGCGCCGGCGATGCAGGAAGTGTTTCGCGCCATCGGGCGCCTGAGCCATTCCAACATCACCGTGCTGATCAACGGCGAATCGGGTACCGGTAAAGAACTGGTGGCCCACGCCCTGCACCGCCACAGCCCACGCGCGGCTTCGCCGTTCATTGCACTGAACATGGCGGCGATCCCAAAAGACCTGATGGAATCCGAGCTGTTCGGCCATGAGAAAGGCGCCTTCACTGGCGCGGCCAACCTGCGTCGCGGGCGTTTCGAGCAGGCCGATGGCGGTACGCTGTTTCTTGATGAAATCGGCGACATGCCGGCCGACACCCAGACCCGTTTGCTGCGCGTACTTGCCGACGGCGAGTTCTACCGTGTCGGGGGTCACGTCCCGGTCAAAGTCGATGTGCGGATCATCGCCGCAACGCACCAGAACCTGGAAACCCTGGTGCATGCCGGGAAATTCCGTGAAGACCTGTTCCACCGCCTCAACGTGATCCGCATCCACATACCGCGCCTGTCGGACCGTCGCGAAGACATCCCGACCCTGGCCAAGCATTTCCTCAGCCGCGCCGCGCAGGAACTGGCCGTCGAGCCGAAACTGCTGAAGAGCGAAACCGAGGAATACCTGAAGAACCTGCCATGGCCGGGCAACGTGCGCCAGCTGGAGAACACCTGCCGCTGGATCACCGTGATGGCTTCGGGTCGCGAAGTGCACATCGGCGACCTGCCACCGGAGCTGCTGAGCCTTCCGCAGGATTCGGCGCCGGTGACCAACTGGGAACAGGCGCTGCGCCAATGGGCCGACCAGGCCCTGGCTCGCGGTCAGTCCAGCCTGCTGGACAGTGCGGTGCCGACCTTCGAGCGGATCATGATCGAAACCGCCCTCAAGCACACCGCCGGCCGCCGCCGGGATGCCGCCGTGCTGCTGGGCTGGGGGCGCAACACCCTGACTCGCAAGATCAAGGAGCTGGGGATGAAGGTTGATGGTGGGGATGATGATGAGGGGGATGAGGGTTAAGCAGGGCCGATGGTTTACACCGAACAATGTGGGAGCGGGCTTGCTCGCGAAGGGGCCATCAGATTCAACATCAATGTGGACTGACACACCGCTTTCGCGAGCAAGCCCGCTCCCACATTCAGATCCGCGCGCACCGACTGAATGCACAGTGACCCGCAATCGCGCACGGCAACTGATCTGAAATCACCCCTGCGTTCGCAATCGAACCCCTATCGAAAAAACACGAAAGCCCCGGATTGCGGGGCTTTCGACGCTTGCGGGCAACTTTCTGTTTCAACTTGTTAAAAGCTGGCACGCCCCCTGCAATAGTCTCATCAGTGATTCAGATCACTACCCAGTTTCGGGGACCTTGGTACAGGCAGGCCGGGGATTCCCCTCTTTACACCGGGCTCACACCGCACAAGCGACGAGCCCCCCAGTTTTGGGGTCCTTGGTACAGGCAGGCCGGGGATTCCCTCTTTACACCGGGTTCAGGCGCGATGCGCGAACCCTCCCGTTTTGGGGACCTTGGTACAGGCAGGCCGGGGATTCCCCTCTTTTATTGCTCACGGAGATGGATCTCCAACCGCCAGCGGTCATCGACCTCGCTACCGGTCCACTCCCCCTGCAGGGGCCGGGCCGCCACCAGCGTCAGCAACAATCCCCCATCACTTTTACGCACGCGCCAGTTCACGTTCTTGTCATGGAGCTTGAGCTGGCCCTTCTGCGCCGTGCCCTCAGCCTCGAACAGCAAAGCAACGCTACCATCGACTATTTCGCCGTGGGTCTTGGGTTCGTTGTTGAACCACATCACCAGCCCGTCACCGGTGACCTCGACCTGCTGCAATTGACTGGGGTCGGGAGTGGTCAGGCGACCGATCATCAGCCCCACCATGACCCCGACGATTGCCAGTGAAGCCATCACACGCGGGAATAGTTTCGAACGAGGGTCGGCTTGCGGCGTAGAATGCCGCTCATCTTTACCTTCGGAGCCGTGCATGTTTCACGTCATCCTTTTCCAACCAGAAATTCCGCCGAACACCGGCAACGTTATCAGGCTGTGCGCCAACAGTGGCTGCCACCTGCATTTGATCGAACCGCTGGGCTTCGAGATGGACGACAAGCGCCTGCGCCGGGCCGGCCTCGATTACCACGAGTATGCCACCCTGCAACGCCACGCGGACTTGGCCAGCTGCCTGGAAAGCCTCGGTCATCCGCGGGTGTTTGCCTTCACCACCAAGGGCTCGCGACCGTTCCACGACGCCAGCTTCGAACCGGGCGATGCGTTCCTGTTCGGCCCGGAAGGCCGTGGCCTGCCCTCCGATGTGCTCGACGCCCTGCCCGCAGAACAACGCTTGCGTCTGCCGATGCGCGAAGGCTGCCGCAGCCTGAACCTGTCCAACACTGTCGCGGTGGCCGTGTACGAGGCCTGGCGCCAAAACGATTTCAAATAACACCCCGAAACAAATGTGGGAGCGGGCTTGCTCGCGAAGGGGTCATCAGATTCAACATCAATGTCGACTGATAGACCGCTTTCGCGAGCAAGCCCGCTCCCACATTGGACTTGCTTCGACTTCAGGAACGCTTATTGGACGGTCGGCGTCTCGCCCGCTGCCTGCATGCGTTGCAGTTCTTGCGCGTACAGCGCGTCGAAGTTCACCGGAGCCAGCATCAGGGCCGGGAACGAACCACGGGTCACCAGGCTGTCCAGCGCTTCGCGAGCGTACGGGAACAGGATGTTCGGGCAGAATGCACCCAGGGTGTGGCTCATCGAAGCGTCGTCCAGGTTCTTGATCAGGAAGATACCCGCCTGTTGCACTTCGGCGATGAATGCCACTTCGTCACCGTTCTTCACGGTGACCGACAGGGTCAGCACGACCTCGTGGAAGTCGCCTTCCAGAGCCTTTTGACGGGTATTGAGATCCAGACCGACACTCGGCTCCCACTGCTGGCGGAAGATCGCCGGGCTTTTCGGGGCTTCGAAGGACAAGTCACGTACGTAGATGCGCTGCAAGGAGAATTGCGGTGCGGTTTCTTCTTCGCTGGCTGCAGTGTTCTGTTGGTCAGTCATCTCAGATCCTTTCTGATCTTGGGCTTTTATAGGGTATGGAATTTCAGGCCTTGAGCAGCGCGTCGAGCTTGCCGGCGCGCTCCAGGGCAAACAAATCATCACAACCGCCAACGTGGGTGCTGCCGATCCAGATCTGCGGCACGGACGTGCGTCCGGCTTTCTGAGCCATCGCGGCGCGCACCTGCGGCTTGCCATCGACCTTGATCTCTTCGAAGGCCACGCCTTTGTTCTCGAGCAGGTACTTGGCTCGGGAGCAATAAGGGCAGTAATCGCTGGAATAGACGACGACGTTGCTCATATCACTTCACCAGCGGCAGATTGTCGGCTTTCCAGCTGGACACACCACCGGACAGCTTGGCGGCGGTGAAACCTGCCTTCACCAGCTCGCGGGCGTGGGTACCGGCCGTCTGGCCCATGGCGTCGACCAGGATGATGGTCTTGGCCTTGTGTTTTTCCAGCTCGCCGACGCGTGCAGCCAGTTTGTCGTGAGGAATGCTCAGCGCGCCTACAATATGACCGGCGGCGAAGTCCTTGGTCGGACGAATGTCGATCACCACGCCGGCATCCTTGTTGACAAGGCCAGTCAGTTCGCCAGTGCTCAGGCTACGGCCGCCGCCCTGCATCTGGTAGGCGATCAGCAACGCCAGCAGTACGACGAAGATACCGACGAGGATGTAGTGGTTAGTGGCAAATTCAATCAGGTGAGCAACCATCGAAGGAGGTTCCAGGGCGTTAAAATGTCGGCCAGTATACACAGCCACTATGGTGGGCCAAACCCCGTCCGGCGGTGACGTGGCCGGAACTTCGCTTTAAACTGCCACTCCCTTTTCCATCGCCCTCTTTTAATTCAGCCACGAGCGGACTCCATGACTACCACGCCTAAACCTTTGGTCCTGATTATTCTCGACGGCTTCGGTCACAGTGAGAGCCCTGAATCCAACGCCATCTTTGCGGCGAAGAAGCCGGTACTGGATCGTTTGTGGGCCACCGTGCCCAACGGCCTGATTTCCGGCAGCGGCATGGACGTTGGACTGCCCGACGGCCAGATGGGCAACTCCGAAGTTGGCCACATGAATCTCGGCGCCGGCCGCGTGGTGTACCAGGACTTCACCCGCGTGACCAAATCGATCCGCGACGGCGAGTTTTTCGAGAACCCGACCATCTGCGCCGCCGTGGACAAAGCCGTCGCCGCCGGTAAAGCCGTGCACTTCATGGGCCTGCTGTCCGATGGCGGCGTGCACAGCCACCAGGATCACCTGGTCGCCATGGCCGAACTGGCCGCCAAGCGCGGCGCTGAAAAAATCTACCTGCACGCCTTCCTCGACGGCCGCGATACCCCGCCGAAAAGCGCGCAATCGTCGATCGAACTGCTGGACGCCACCTTCCAGGCCCTGGGCAAAGGCCGCATCGCCAGCCTCATCGGCCGTTATTTCGCCATGGATCGCGACAACCGCTGGGACCGTGTATCCCAGGCCTACAACCTGATCGTCGACGGCCATGGCGAATTCAACGCCGCCACCGCCCAGGAAGGCCTGCAGGCCGCGTACGCGCGTGGCGAGAGCGACGAGTTCGTCAAAGCCACCTCCATCGGTGAGCCGGTGAAGGTCGAAGACGGCGACGCCGTGGTGTTCATGAACTTCCGCGCCGACCGCGCCCGAGAACTGACCCGCGTGTTCGTCGAAGACGATTTCAAGGAATTCGAGCGTGCCCGTCAGCCAAAACTGGCCGGCTTCGTCATGCTGACCCAATACGCCGCCAGCATTCCTGCACCTTCGGCCTTCGCTGCCGGCAGCCTGGAAAACGTGCTGGGCGACTACCTGGCGAAAAACGGCAAGACCCAGCTGCGCATCGCCGAAACCGAAAAATACGCCCACGTGACCTTCTTCTTCTCCGGCGGTCGTGAAGAACCTTTCCCGGGCGAAGAGCGCATCCTGATCCCGTCGCCGAAAGTCGCCACCTACGACCTGCAGCCGGAGATGAGCGCACCGGAAGTCACCGACCGCATCGTCGACGCCATCGAAAACCAGCGTTACGACGTGATCGTGGTCAACTACGCCAACGGCGACATGGTTGGCCACAGCGGCGTGTTCGAAGCGGCGGTCAAGGCGGTCGAGTGCCTGGACCTTTGCGTCGGCCGCATCGTCGAAGCGCTGGATAAAGTCGGCGGCGAAGCCCTGATCACCGCCGACCATGGCAACGTCGAGCAAATGTCCGACGAGGCCACCGGCCAGGCCCATACCGCGCACACCACCGAGCCGGTGCCCTTCATCTATGTCGGAAAGCGCGACCTGAAAGTCCGCGAAGGCGGCGTGCTGGCGGACGTGGCACCGACCATGCTGAAACTGCTGGGCCTGGAACAACCGGCGGAAATGACCGGGACTTCGATTCTGGTCTGACCAGGATATCCCGAACACCATAAAACCCTGTGGGAGCGGGCTTGCTCGCGAATGCGCAGTATCAGTCGACATCGTCGTCGCCTGACCCATCGCATTCGCGAGCAAGCCCGCTCCCACATTGGTTTTAGGGTGTTTTTGGGTCCAGTCATCACACAGTCAGAAATGGGCATTTTTTTTGCTGCGCTTGGCGGGCATACTAGGACGTCCCTTTCCCTGGTGTCGCCCGCCTCTATGCTCCGCGTCCTGATAGCCCTTGCCCTGACTTGCCTGCTCCAACCGGCCTTCGCCGACGAGCGCGCGCAAACCCAGCAACAGTTGGACGCCACGCGTCAGGACATTGCCGAGCTGAAAAAACTGCTGGGCAAGCTGCAGCAAGAAAAGTCCGGCGTACAGAAAGACCTCAAGGGCACCGAGACCGAGATGGGCAAGCTCGAAAAGCAGGTCGAAGCCCTGCAAAAAGAGCTGCAGAAAAGCGAATCCGAGTTGCAGCGACTCGATGCGGAGAAAAAAAAACTCCAGAGCGCGCGCACTGAACAGCAGCGACTGATCGCCATCCAGGCCCGCGCGGCTTATCAGAACGGCCGCCAGGAGTACTTGAAACTGCTGCTCAACCAGCAGAACCCCGAGAAGTTCGCCCGCACACTCACTTATTACGACTACCTGAGCCAGGCCCGCCTGGAGCAGCTGAAGAATTTCAACGAAACCCTGCGCCAGCTGGCCAATGTCGAAAAAGACATCGGCCTGCAGCAAGCGCAATTGCTGGTGCAGCAGAGCAGCCTCGAAACCCAGCGTGGCGAACTCGAGAAGGTTCGCCAGGAGCGCCAGCAAGTCCTGGCCAAGCTCAACGAAGACGTGAAGGCTCGCGACCAGAAACTGGCAGCCCGTGAGCAGGATCAGGCAGACCTGTCTAAAGTCCTTAAAACCATTGAGGAAACCCTGGCCCGCCAGGCTCGTGAGGCAGAAGAGGCGCGACAGAAAGCGCTGATTGCCCAGCAGGAAGCCGAAAAAAAGCGTTTACGTGAGGCCCAGGCGCAGGCAGATGCCAGCGATGACGCCCCACGCAAACCCGTTAAATCAACACCCGGCGCATTGGTTTCAAGCTCAGGCGAAACTTTTGGCGGTGCATTTGCGTCTACCCGCGGCAAACTTCCGTGGCCGGTTGATGGTCGACTGTTGGCACGCTTCGGTGAAAGCCGTGGCGACGATACCCGGACCAAGTGGGACGGCGTGATGATCGGCGCTTCTGCCGGCAGCACCGTGCACGCGGTGCATGGCGGTCGCGTGGTGTTCGCCGACTGGTTGCGCGGTGCCGGGCTGCTGGTGATTCTCGACCACGGTAACGGTTTTTTGAGTCTTTATGGTCACAACCAGACACTGCTCAAGTCTGCGGGTGACGTGGTAAAAGCCGGTGAATCCATCTCCACTGTCGGTAACAGTGGCGGGCAGGACACACCAGCGTTGTATTTTGCGATTCGTCAGCAGGGTCACCCGAGTGATCCGGCGCAATGGTGCCGCGCGCAAGGATAGGCGCTGAGTCACCTACATTAGGAGTTCGTTCGACATGCTGTATTTGTCCCGCCTTACCTCGTTGGCCCTGGCGATCGCCCTGGTGATCGGCGCGCCTCTGGCGTTTGCCGCTCAGCCGGCCCCGGCAGTCGCGCCTGCGGGCACTGCCGCGACCACCAAGGCGCCATTGCCGCTGGAAGAGTTGCGCACCTTTGCCGAGGTCATGGATCGGATCAAGGCCGCGTATGTCGAACCGGTAGACGACAAGACCCTGCTGGAAAACGCGATCAAGGGCATGCTCAGCAACCTTGACCCGCACTCCGCCTACCTGGGCCCTGAAGATTTCGCTGAACTGCAGGAAAGCACCAGCGGCGAGTTTGGCGGCCTGGGCATCGAAGTCGGCGCCGAGGACGGCTTCATCAAGGTGGTGTCGCCGATCGATGACACGCCGGCCTCCAAGGCTGGCATCCAGGCGGGCGACTTCATCGTCAAGATCAACGGCCAGCCCACTCGCGGCCAGACCATGACCGAAGCCGTGGACAAGATGCGCGGCAAGATCGGCCAGAAAATCACCCTGACCCTGGTCCGCGACGGCGGCACCCCGTTCGATGTGACCCTGGCCCGCGCCATCATTCAGGTGAAGAGCGTGAAGAGCCAGTTGCTCGAGTCGGGCTATGGCTACATCCGCATCACCCAGTTCCAGGTCAAGACCGGCGAAGAAGTGTCCAAGGCCCTGGCCAAGCTGCGCAAAGACAACGGCAAGAAACTCAACGGCATCATCCTCGACCTGCGCAACAACCCGGGCGGCGTGCTGCAAGCGGCGGTGGAAGTGGTCGACCACTTCATCACCAAGGGCCTGATCGTCTACACCAAGGGCCGCATCGCCAACTCCGAACTGCGCTTCTCCGCCACCGGCAAGGACGAAAGCGAAGCCGTGCCGATGGTCACGCTGATCAACGGCGGCAGCGCCTCGGCCTCGGAAATCGTCGCCGGCGCCCTGCAGGACCAGAAACGTGCGGTGGTCATGGGTACGCCGAGTTTCGGCAAAGGCTCGGTGCAAACCGTGCTGCCTCTGAACAACGAGCGCGCCCTGAAGATCACCACGGCGCTGTACTACACGCCAAACGGCCGCTCGATCCAGGCCCAGGGCATCATCCCGGACATCGAAGTGCGCAGGGCCAAGATCACCAACGAGCAAGACGGCGACTACTTCAAGGAAGCCGATCTGCAGGGTCACCTGGGCAATGGCAACGGCGGCGCCGACAAGCCGAGCAGTTCCGGCGGCAAGGCCAAGCCGATGCCGCAGGACGACGATTACCAACTGGCCCAGGCCCTGAGCCTGCTCAAAGGGCTGAGCATCACGTCCGGCCGCTGAGATGCTACTGCGGTTAGCCTTGGGGCTGTTGTGTTGCCTGGCGAGTGTTGCTCACGCAGCGCCCGCCCCGCAAAAGGCCTATATCACGCTGATCATCGATGACCTGGGGCAGAGCCTGCCCCGGGATCGCCAGGTACTGGCCCTGCCGGGCCCTGTGACCGCGGCGATCATGCCTGACACTCCCCACGCCACCGAATTCGCCCGCGAAGCCCATCGCGCCGGCAAGATCGTCATCCTGCACATGCCCATGGACCCGGCCACCGGGCCGTTCGCCTGGCGTCCTGACTTGCCCATCGACGAGCTTGAGAAACGCCTGAACGCAGCCCTTGAGGTGGTGCCCTACACCGCCGGCATCAATAACCATATGGGCAGCCGCATGACCGCCCAACGACCGGCCATGGCCTGGTTGATGGCTGACTTGCAGCGTCGACACAAGCTATTCCTGGATAGCCGCACCAGCGCACAGACGGTGGCCGCCGCCGAGGCGCAGAAGATCGGATTGGCGAGCGTTTCGCGTGATGTGTTCCTGGATGATGAGCGCACTGAAGCGGCAATTTACACCCAGTTGCAGACAGCGATCAGCCTGGCTCACAAGCAGGGATCAGCGGTGATGATCGGGCATCCGTATCCGCAGACCCTGGCGGTGCTGGAGCGCGAGTTGCCGAAGCTGAAAGCTCAAGGGATCGAGTGGATTGATATCAAGCAGATGATCAGCGTGCGCGGTAATCGCGCGACGGCTGCGCATGGAAAGGATGGGGTTTACCGCTGAAAAGATCGCAGCCTGCCGCAGCTACAACAGGCGGCGATCTTTTGATCTACCTTACAGATACTGCGCCATGATCTCGTCCACCTTGCCTTCCTTGCGCATCTGATCCAGCGCCGCCTGCAGTTTGGCCACCGTATCGTCCGGCACATCCTTGTTCAACGCCAGATAGAGCTCGGCGCTGTTGAAGCGCAGCACTGTCTTTAGCCCGCTCACGCCTTCCAGACGCGCCAGGTAGCGTCCAGCCGGATCACCGGTGGCCCACAGGTCGATCTGGCCGTTGACCAGTTTCTTCGCGTTGTCCTGGTCGCGCAGCACCACCACCGGCTTCAAGCCTTGCTTGGCCAGCGTCATGGCAATGGCGTCGCCCTTGTACGCGCCAATCCTGTACTTGCGCGCGTCTTCCAGCGTTTCGAGGGAGATTTTGCTGTCGGCCTTGGCCAGCATGATCCAGTCATCCGGACCGATCGGCCCGACCCACTTGAAGAGCCGCTCGCGGTCCGGCAAACGCGCCATCACGAATGCACCGTAGCCGGGATTTTCCAGTGCCAGCTTGTAGACCCGCTCCCACGGAAAACGCAGGGTCAGGCTATAGCTGATATCGGCGCGCTTGAAAATCTCACGAACGATGTCCACGGCGATGCCATTGATGTTCTCGTCCTGAGCGAAGTTCTTGCCGTTCCTGGCCATGTTGTAGGGCGGGAAGTTTTCCGTCAGCAACACCAGCTCTGTGGCGGAGCTGTCTGCCGCGCGCGCACTACCTAGGAGCAACAAGGAAGCGCTGGCGAGGACAAGAAGAATGGTTTTAAACATGTCTGGCTACCGAAATCCATGGCGTGCCCAAGAGTGCCCTGAGCCCGCCATGATGTCCACTGGCCTGCAGCGGTTTGTTCAGCGCATCACAATCCCGCGGTGTGCCATGTATGCCTTGGCTTCCTGAACGGTGTATTCACCGAAGTGGAAAATGCTCGCTGCCAATACTGCGCTGGCGTGGCCTTCGAGAATGCCGTCGGCCAGGTGCTGCAGGTTGCCGACACCACCGGAAGCGATCACCGGAATGCCCAACGCATCGCTGATGGCGCGGGTGACGCCCAGATCGAAGCCATTTTTCATACCGTCCTGGTCCATGCTGGTCAGCAGGATCTCACCGGCCCCCAGGCCTTCCATCTTCTTCGCCCACTCAACGGCGTCGAGGCCGGTTGGCTTGCGACCGCCATGGGTGAAGATTTCCCAGCGCGGGGTTTCGCCAGGTCCCGAGACCTTCTTCGCATCGATCGCGACCACGATGCATTGCGAACCAAAATGCTGCGCCGCTTCGCCGACGAATTCCGGGTTGAAAACGGCTGCGGTGTTGATCGAGACCTTGTCCGCACCGGCATTGAGCAGGTTGCGAATGTCCTGCACGGTGCGCACGCCACCGCCCACGGTCAGCGGAATGAACACCTGGCTGGCCATGCGCTCGACGGTATGCAGCGTGGTGTCTCGACCGTCAACGCTGGCGGTGATGTCGAGAAAGGTAATCTCGTCGGCACCCTGCTCGTCATAGCGACGGGCGATTTCCACCGGGTCACCGGCATCGCGGATGTTCTCGAACTTCACACCTTTGACGACCCGGCCGTTGTCCACGTCCAGGCAAGGGATGATGCGTTTGGCCAGCGCCATGGTCAGTCCTCAGCCTTTGTACGAATCGCAGAAAGCTTGCGCTTCAGCGACGTCGAGGGTGCCTTCGTAGATCGCGCGGCCGGTGATCGCGCCGATGATGCCTGGCGCCTTGGCGTCGAGCAGGGTCTTGATGTCACCCAGGTTGTGGATGCCGCCGGAAGCGATCACCGGAATCTTCGTGGCAGCGGCCAGCGCGGCGGTGAACGGCACGTTGCAACCCTGCATCATGCCGTCTTTGGCGATGTCGGTATAAACGATCGAGGACACGCCGTCGGCTTCGAACTGCTTGGCCAGATCGATCACCTGGATGGTGCTGATTTCGGCCCAGCCGTCAGTGGCGACGAAACCGTCCTTGGCATCCAGACCCACGATGATTTTGCCCGGGAACGCACGGCAGGCTTCGGCAACGAAGGCCGGATCCTTCACGGCTTTGGTGCCGATGATCACGTAGCTCACGCCCGCTTTCACGTAGTGCTCGATGGTTTCCAGGGAGCGGATACCGCCGCCGATCTGGATCGGCAGGTTCGGGTAGCGCTTGGCAATCGCCGTGACCACTTCGCCGTTGACCGGCTGGCCTTCGAACGCGCCGTTCAGGTCGACCAGATGCAGACGACGGCAACCGCCCTCCACCCACTTGGCAGCCATGCTCACCGGGTCATCGGAGAACACTGTGGAATCTTCCATGCGGCCCTGGCGCAGACGAACACAGGCACCGTCTTTGAGATCGATAGCGGGAATAATCAGCATCTGGCAAACCTTCAAATTCGAATGTTCAGCTTGGCTCGGAAATCAGTTTTTCTCGAGCGCCCACAGGTCGCTTTCGATGCTTTCGAACCTCTCTTTGAGGTGCGTCTGCACATCGAAAATCGCCCTGTTGTAATAGTGCGGAGCAATTTCACGGGTAAACAGCTCAAGAATCTCGGCCGCCTCGAACGAACCGAGGTCGAGCTCGAAGCGATCTTCCATGAAACGCTTGATCTTGCGATTGGCCTCGCTCTCCTGCTCGGGAGTGAGGGTCAGGATCGGCGGCTTCTTCTTGACGGCCATTTACCAGCGACCGTCCCACGCGGCGAAGTTCTGCAGCAACTGCAGGCCATGGGTATGGCTTTTCTCCGGGTGGAACTGCACGGCGAATCGCGAGCCTTCGGCCAGCGCTGCGGCAAAGTCGACCCCGTAGTGACCGCCACCGACCACCTGCCGGGCATTGCCGGCGGCGATGTAGTAGCTGTGCACGAAGTAGAAACGCGCCAGGTCCGGAATGTCATGCCACAGCGGATGACTGACCTTCTGCTTCACTTCGTTCCAGCCCATGTGCGGGACTTTCAGGTGCTCGCCATCCTCGACCAGATCCTTGCCGAAGAACTTCACCTGGCCCGGGAACAAGCCAATGCAGTCGACGCCGTCGTTCTCTTCACTGCGCTCGAGCAAGGCTTGCATGCCCACGCAGATGCCGAGGAACGGACGGTCCTGGCTGACTTCACGCACCAGCGAATCGAAACCCAGGCGACGGATCTCCGCCATGCAGTCGCGAATCGCGCCAACGCCGGGGAAAACCACCCGGTCGGCTTCGCGAATCACGTTGGCATCGCTGGTGATCAGGACCTTGCCGGCACCGACGTGCTCGAGGGCCTTGGCCACCGAGTGCAGGTTGCCCATGCCGTAATCGATAACCGCGACTGTCTGCATTACAGGACGCCCTTGGTCGAAGGCATTTGCCCGGCCATGCGGTCATCGAGCTCCACAGCCATGCGCAGCGCGCGGCCGAAAGCCTTGAACACGGTTTCGATCTGGTGGTGGGTGTTGTGGCCACGCAGGTTGTCGATGTGCAGGGTGACGTTGGCGTGGTTGACGAAGCCCTGGAAGAATTCCTGGAACAGGTCAACGTCGAAGCCGCCGACGGTGGCACGGGTGTACGGAACATGCATCTGCAGGCCTGGGCGGCCGGAGAAGTCGATCACCACGCGCGACAGCGCTTCATCGAGCGGCACGTAGGCGTGGCCGTAGCGACGGATGCCTTTCTTGTCGCCGATGGCTTTGGTGAATGCCTGGCCCAGGGTGATACCGACGTCTTCCACGGTGTGGTGGTCATCGATATGCAGGTCGCCTTTGCTGACGATATCCAGGTCGATCAGCCCGTGACGGGCGATCTGGTCCAGCATGTGCTCAAGAAAAGGGACACCGATATCAAATCGGGCCTTTCCGGTGCCATCCAGGTTGATCGAGGCTTTGATCTGGGTTTCCAGAGTGTCGCGCTCGACTGACGCCATACGTTCGGCCATCACCAGCTCCGCAAAATCATTGGGCGAAAAAGGCAACCATTATAGGGGCGCGGGCGCGAAACAGAAACACGGGAGGTGATATCGCTGACGGAGTGAATCCACTACGGCCAATGGTGTACATGTCAGTACAAGCAGTCGAAACGCAGTATTTGCGTCCAGTGGAGATCAAATGTGGGAGCGGGCTTGCTCGCGAAAGCGGATTTTCAGACACATGAATGTTGACTGACACACCGCTTGCGCGAGCAAGCCCGCTCCCACATGGTTGGGTGTTAGTGGAAGAGTACCGCCGTCTTCTGCAGCGTCACCCAAACACCCCACGCCAACGGAATGCCCACCACCAACCACGCAGCAAGCGCCAGAGGCTTGGTACCCGCCGCCGCTTTCCACTCGAGCGACGTATTGCTGTCAGCCCCTTTGTCGTGACCCAGCGCCTGTTCGGCAGCCAGTTCGGCGTCGGTCATGAAGTACTTGTCGGCCACCGGACGAACCAGCAGGTTGCACAGGAAGCCCAACACCAGCAGGCCCGCGAGGATGTACAGGGTGATGTCGTAAGCCGCGGCCCGTTCAACGCCGATGCTCAACTGATACTCACGCAGGTAGTTCACCAGCACCGGACCCAGCACGCCGGCAGCAGCCCAGGCCGTCAGCAGACGACCATGGATCGCGCCGACCATTTGCGTACCGAACAGGTCCGCGAGGTACGCCGGGACAGTCGCGAAACCACCGCCGTACATCGACAGGATGATGCAGAACGCCGCCACGAACAGCGCAACGTTGCCCAGATGACCGAGGTTCGGGATCAATGCATACAGCCCGAAACCCAGGGCAAAGAACACGAAGTAGGTGTTTTTACGGCCCAGGTAATCCGAGAACGATGCCCAGAAGAACCGGCCACCGATGTTGAACAGGCTCAGCAAACCGGTGAAACCGGCGGCGATCGCCGCAATCGAGGCCAGTTGCGAGACATCCAGCTGGCCAAATGCCAGGCCGTTGCCCAGCAACTTGCCGGCGAACACCTCCTGCAACAGTGGCGAAGCCATGCCGAGGATGCCGATACCCGCCGATACGTTCAGGCACAGCACCAGCCATACCAGGCGGAATTGTGGCGTTTTCCACGCCACATTCACATGCACATGACGGTGGGTGATCATCGCGTTCGAGGCTTTTTTCGCAGGTGCCGTCCAGCCTTCAGGTTTCCAGCCGGTAGGCGGTACACGATAGGACAGCGCACCGCCGATCATGAACACGAAATAGATCGCGGCCATGACCAGGAAGCTCTGCCACACGCCGACACTGGTCGGTGAAGCGAAATGGCTCATCAACGCCGCCGCCAGGGGGGCACCGACCATCGCGCCCCCGCCGAAGCCCATGATCGCCATGCCGGTCGCCATGCCGCGTTTGTCCGGGAACCACTTGATCAGGGTCGACACCGGCGAGATGTAACCCAGGCCCAGGCCGATACCGCCAATGACCCCCGAGCCGATCCACATCAGCCAGATCTGGTGGGTATAGACCCCCAGCGCGGAAATCAGCAGACCGCCGCACCAGCACAGGGCCGAGACAACACCCGCCTTGCGCGGCCCGGCGTGTTCCAGCCAGCCACCCCAGATGGCTGCCGAGCAGCCCAGGAAGATGAAGAACAGGGTGTAGATCCAGCCGAGCATCGAAATCGGCCAGTCGCATTGCGAAGAAAAGACCTGGGCGATGAAGCCCATGTCCGGTGCACAAGCCACTGGCGCGGTGATGCCCAGCGCCTTGGACAGCGGCAACCAGAACACCGAGAAGCCATAGGCCATGCCGATGCACAGGTGGATGGCCAGCGCGGCCGGTGGCACCAGCCACCGGTTGAAACCGGGCCTGGCGATGATGCGTTCCTTGGACAGGAACGCGGGCTGGCCGACTTGAAGGCCGTCCGCCGTGATGCTCGTGGTCATTGTGTATCCCCCAATTATTATTCAGGTTCGCCAGCCACTCTTCTCCCTCAGTCTCAATGCACGCAGACATGACCGTTTTTTCAGGGAAAAGCTGTTTTTTTGTGCGACATCATGCCGCGCAGGGACGGACGAACGGGTGAAGAGTAGCATTTGCCAGCGAGCGAAAAACCAAACTGACATCATGATTTCTATGTTGTCTGTTTTCCTGCCACTGAAGGAACCTCCCTTCCGGGCATTGTCGAACGGCTGAACAACTTCTTCGGTACTGCGCCGAATTTGTAGGAAAAAATTACTTTTTGCCTGGATGCTCGACGCTCTGTCATGTGATCTGCCCGGTCGCTCGCGGCGGAGCGCTATACTCCCCGGCTAAATTTCGAATTCGACTAACTACAAGGACTCGCCCATGAAAGCGTTCGGCAAAATCCTGGGTCTGGTACTTCTCGGGCTGTTGCTGATCGTAGTGGCGCTGGGCTTTGCCCTGACCCACCTCTTCGATCCCAACGACTACAAAGACGAGATACGCCAGATAGCCCGCGACAAGGCCCACATCGAGCTGACGCTCAATGGCGATATCGGCTGGAGCCTGTTCCCGTGGCTGGGCCTGGAGCTGCACGATGCGGCGGTCGCCACCCTGGCCAAGCCCGCCGATCCGTTCGCCGACCTGCAGATGCTCGGCCTGTCGGTGCGCGTGCTGCCGTTGCTGCGCCGTGAGGTGCAGATGAGCGACGTGCGCGTTGAAGGCTTGAACCTGCGCCTGAACCGCGACAAGGATGGCCACGGCAACTGGGAAGACATCGGCAAGGTGCCCAAGCCTGCAACCACGGGCACACCTGCCGAGACCACCGGCGAACCTGAATCGCCTACCACCGCCCAGGTGGAAAAACCGGCCCAGCCGATTCGCCTGGACATCGACAGCCTGACCGTCAACAACGCCCGCGTTGAATACAGCGACGAGAAAACCGGCAAGCAATTCAGCGCCGAAAGCATCCAGCTCAGTACCGGCCCGGTGCACGATTCCACCAATATACCGGTCAAGCTCACAGCATTCCTGGGCACCAACCAGCCGGTTCTGCGGGTGCGCACCGAGCTCGCCGGCGAACTGCGTTTCGAGCGTGCGCTACAGCGCTACAAGCTCGAAGACATGAAGCTGTCCGGCGAAGTCGCCGGCGATCCGCTGCAAGGCAAGACCATGACCTTCGCCGCCCAGGGTCAGTTGCTGCTGGACAAGGCCGCCAACGTCGCCGAATGGACCGGGATCAAGGTCTCCGCCAACCAACTGCGAGCGCTGGGTGAGCTGAAGGTCAATGACCTGGACAAGACCCCACAGGTCAGCGGCGGGCTGTCAATTGCCCAGTTCGACCTGGCGAAATTCGTCGACAGCATCGGCCAGAAACTCCCGGCCATGGCTGAAGGCAGCCTGAGCAAGGTCGAAGTGGCCACGCGCCTGGCCGGCACGCCTTCCAGCCTCACGCTGGATGACCTCAACCTGAAAGTCGACGACAGCACCTTCACTGGTCGCATCGCCGTCGAGGACTTTGCCAAGCAATCCCTGCGCGCAACCCTCAAGGCCGACACCTTCAACGTCGACCGTTACCTGCCGCCGAAATCGGCCGAGGCCAACAGCGCCAAGCAAGTGCGCCAGGCCGAAGTCGCCAGCACCGAAGCCGATGCCATGGCCGGGGCCGGCAGCACACCGCTGCCGCAATCCCCGACCAAGGAAGCATGGAGTAACGAACGCCTGTTGCCGGTGGAGCGCCTGGCCAAGCTGGATGTAGACGCCGACCTGACCTTCGGCCAGTTGACCCTGGAAAAGCTGCCGATCAAAAACGCCGTACTCAAGGCCAACGGCCAGGACGGACTGTTGACCCTGACGAGCCTGCGCGGTGACCTGTACGAGGGCAACTTCGATGCCAAAGGCACCCTCGATGTGCGCCAGCAGGCACCTGTGTTGAACATGCAGACGCAAATCAGCCGGGTGCCCGCGGAAAAAATCCTCGAAAGCCAGGGCAAGGAACCACCGGTCAAGGGCCTGGTAACGCTCAACAGCACCCTCACCGGTAGCGGCAACAGCCAGAAAGCGCTGATCGAGACCCTCAACGGCAACGCCAGTTTCGTCATCAACAACGGCGTGCTGCTCAATGCCAACCTCGAACAGCAGTTGTGCAAAGGCATCGCCACACTCAACCGCAAGTCCCTCAGCGGCGAGCCGCGGGGCAAGGACACACCGTTCCAGGAGCTCAAGGGCAACCTGACCTTCCGTAACGGCGTCGCCAGCAACCCGGACCTGAAAGTGCGTATCCCGGGCATGACCGTCAACGGCGACGGCGACGTCGACCTGCGCGTCCTGGGCATGGATTACCGCGTGGGCATCATCGTCGAAGGCGACAAGAGCGACATGCCGGACCCGGCTTGCCAGGTGAACGAGAAGTTTGTCGGCATCCAGTGGCCGCTGCGTTGCCGCGGCCCGCTGGAGCTTGGCGCCAAGGCCTGTCGCCTGGACAACGAACGCATGGGTCAGGTCGCGAGCAAACTGGCGGGCGAGCGCATTGGCGAAAAAATCGACGAGAAACTGGGCGACAAGGTCAGCCCGGAACTCAAGGACGCACTCAAGGGGCTGTTCAAGCGATGAGAGCCGAGCAGTTTTCATCGGCGGTACTGGAATGGTTCGACCGCCACGGCCGTCACGACTTGCCCTGGCAACAGGGCATCACCCCGTATCGGGTGTGGGTCTCGGAAATCATGTTGCAGCAAACCCAGGTCAGCACCGTGCTGAATTACTTCGACCGGTTCATGGCGTCGCTGCCGACGGTCGAGGCCTTGGCCGCGGCGCCCGAGGACGAAGTGCTGCACCTGTGGACGGGCCTGGGGTACTACACCCGCGCACGCAATCTGCAGAAGACCGCGAAGATCGTCGTCGAGCAGTACGGCGGTGAATTTCCCCGCGACGTGGAAAAGCTCACCGACCTGCCCGGCATCGGCCTGTCTACGGCCGGCGCGATCGCCAGCATCAGCATGGGCCTGCGCGCACCCATCCTCGACGGCAACGTCAAACGGGTGTTGGCGCGCTTTACCGCACAAGAGGGCTACCCGGGCGAGCCCAAGGTGGCCAAACAGCTCTGGGCAAACGCTGAGCGCTTTACGCCGCACGATCGGGTCAACGCCTACACCCAGGCGATGATGGACCTGGGCGCCACGCTCTGCACTCGCAGCAAGCCGAGCTGCCTGCTCTGCCCGCTGGAAAAGGGTTGTGAAGCGCACATGCTCGGCCTGGAAACCCGCTACCCGATTCCCAAACCACGCAAAGCCATCCCGCAGAAACGCACGCTGATGCCGATGCTCGCCAATGCCGAAGGTGCGATCCTGCTTTACCGTCGCCCCTCCACGGGCCTGTGGGGCGGTTTATGGAGCTTGCCGGAACTCGATGACCTCGACGACCTGCAACACCTCGCCACGCAGCACTCGCTGGCGCTGGGCAACCAGCAGGCACTGCCGAACCTGGTGCACACCTTCAGCCATTTCCAGTTATCCATCGAACCCTGGCTGGTTCAGGTCCAGGAGGCCGGCCATCACGTGGCCGAGGCCGACTGGCTCTGGTATAACCTCGCCACCCCGCCGCGCCTGGGCCTTGCCGCCCCGGTCAAGACCTTGCTCGAACGCGCGGCCGTCGTATTGAACGCAGGAGAGTCGTCATGACCCGCACCATCATGTGCCGCAAGTACAAAGAAGAATTGCCCGCCCTGGAGCGTGCTCCATTCCCGGGTGCCAAAGGCCAGGACATTTTTGACCACGTCTCGGCCAAGGCCTGGGCCGACTGGCAAAAACACCAGACCCTGCTGATCAACGAAAAGCGCCTCAACATGATGAACGCCGAAGACCGCAAATATCTTCAGGGCGAGATGGACAAGTACTTCTCCGGCGAGGAATACGCCAAGGCCGAAGGCTACGTTCCGCCTGCGGAGTAAGCCCTTGAAATCGGGGGTCGGATCGTAAGCGACGGTAATAATTAAATATTTTTTGATAACTTGCTTGACGACCCCCTGAAAAACCAGTTTAATGCGCCCCGTTGCCCAGATAGCTCAGTCGGTAGAGCAGGGGATTGAAAATCCCCGTGTCGGCGGTTCGATTCCGTCTCTGGGCACCACCTTCCGTTTTCAGGTGATGCCAAGCACACCTGAAAGCACACAAAAAACCCGCCTAGTGCGGGTTTTTTGCTTTCTATGGTTTGCTCCCCTGTAAGCCCCCCGTGAAAGCCTGGTCGGCGATCACGAGGGGCGGCGGGCGCAGTCCGGCCTCTGCGCTCCGATCACTCCGCCATCTGCAACTCCGGCAGCTTCACCCGGAACCCACGCGTTACGCCCAGCAAACAAAGCAGCCCCAACCCCATCCAGCACAGCCCAATCACGAACGACATGCTGGACAGGCTGGTCCACAGCCAAATAGTGCTTAGGAACCCCAGCGCCGGCACCACGCCGTATATCAGACAGTTCCTGGCGCCGCGCAGCTTCTGGTCGACCAGATAATGCTTGATGACCGCCAGGTTCACCGCCGAGAACGCGAAGAGCGCGCCGAAGCTGATCATGTTGGCCACGGTATCGAGGGTGATGAACAGGGCAATCAGGGAGAACAGGCTGACCAGCATGATCGCGGTGGCCGGCACGCGCTTCTTCGAGACCAGCCTGCCGAACACCCGAGGCAGCGCGCCATCGCGGCCCATGGCGAACAGCACCCGGGAGACGCTGGCCTGGGAGACCATCGCCGAGGCAAAACAGCCGGCCACATAGGTGGCGGTAAAGGCGGTCACCAGCAGTTCTCCACCCACGCGGCGCATGACGTCCAGCGACGCCGAGTCCGGGTCGGCAAAGGTGTTCCATTGCGGATAGACCATTTGCGCGAAATACGAAACCAGGACAAACAGCAGGCCACCGAGCAGGCTCACCACCATGATCGCGAGGGGGATCAGGCGCCGTGGGTTGGGTGTCTCCTCGGCCATTGTCGACACGGCGTCGAAGCCGAGAAAGGACAGGCACAGGACCGCTGCGCCGGTCATGATCAACGGAACGCTGAAGCCTTCATGATGGAAGGGTGCGAGCAGCGAAACCGGCTCTGTTTGATCCCCCAGGTTGTGGATCGACAACGCAACGAACACCACGATGAAGACCAACTGGACAACCACGAGCAACAGGTTGACCCGGGTGATGGATTCGATGCCGATCAGGTTGAGGAAGGTCACCAGGGCAATGGAGCCGAGCACCCACACCGCAGCGGGAACCGCGGGGAAGTATTCGGACATGTAGATGCCGATCAGCAGATAACTGAGCAACGGCAGGAAGATGTAGTCCAGCAACAAGGTCCAGCCGGCCATGAAGCCAAAGTAGCTGCCGAACGCCTTGCGCGTATAGGAGTACACGGACCCCGAATACGGATGCGCCTGCACCATGCGTCCGTAGCTGTAGGCGGTCAGCAGCATGGCGGCGAGGGTCAGCAGGTAGGCGGTGGGCAAGTGGCCCTTGGTCATCTGGGTCACCAGGCCATAGGTGGTGAACACCGCCAGCGGGACCATGTACGCCAAGCCGAAGAGGACCAGGGCGGTAAGACCCAGGGATTGTCGAAATCTGCCGGGCGAAACCGATTCCGACGGGGAATGATGGGAAGGAGTATCGGCCACGCTTGTTATTGTATTCATTGCTGACTCCTGAAAATTTGAATGCAGGACGCTGCGGTATCCGAAGAACGGATATCGTGAGTGATTGGTCTGCTGAAGGGTGGGCTGCCCAGTGTCGGGCAGCCTCTTGTTCAATCGATAGGCACGCAGGGTGATGTAACGCTGTCGATCACCAACCCGCTCACAGATGACTTCAGAGCTTTCCCGCGATCCGTGCGGTGCGGTCTACCGCGATGCGGGTCTTTTCCACCAGCTCGTCCAGCTCTGTGCGCGTTGCCACGAGTGCCGGCGCCATGATCATGCGGCCAAGCGTCGAGCGAATGATCACGCCCTCTTCAAAACCAAAGGTGCGACATTGCCAGGCCAGGTCATTTTCGTTGGCGAAGCGCTTGCGTGTCGCCTTGTCCTCGGCGAACTGCAAGGCCGCGACCAGGCCCGCGCCCTGGATCTCGCCGACCATCGGGTGGTTGCCGAACACCTCGCGCAGAATCTGCTGCAAGTACGGCCCGGTATCTTCCTTCACCTGGCGAACGATGCCTTCATCACGCAGTGCCTTGAGGTTGGCAAGCGCCACCGCGGCCGCGACCGGGTGTCCGGAATAGGTCAGGCCGTGGGCGAAGACACCGCCCTGCTCCACCAGCGCGTCGGCAATGCGCTTGCCCAGCACCAGGCCACCCATCGGCACGTAGCCGGAGGTCAGGCCCTTGGCGATCGACAGGGTGTCCGGCTCGAAACCGAAGTGCTCGTGGGCGAACCACTCGCCCGTGCGACCAAAGCCACCGATCACTTCATCGGCACACAGCAGCACATCGTATTGACGGCAGATGCGCTGGATTTCCGGCCAGTAGCTCTCAGGCGGGAAGATCATGCCGCCAGCGCCCTGGAAAGGCTCGGCGATAAAGCCTGCGACATTCTCGGCGCCCAGCTCAAGAATCTTCTCTTCCAGCTGCAAGGCACAGCGACGACCGAACTCGGTCGGGGTCAGCTCGCCGCCCTGGGCGTACCAGTAAGGCTCATCGATGTGCGCGATATCCGGAATCAGGCCGCCCATCTCGTGCATGAACTTCATCCCGCCCAGCGCAGTGGCCGCCAGGGTCGAGCCGTGATAACCGTTCCAGCGGCCGATCATGATCTTCTTCTGCGGCTTGCCGACCACCTGCCAGTAACGGCGAACGGTACGGATCAGCACCTCGTTCGCTTCGGAGCCGGAGTTGGTGTAGATGACGTGGCTGTAGTGGCCCGGCAGGAGGCTGAACAGCAGCTCGGACAGCTCGATCACCGCTGGGTGGGTGGTGTGGAAGAACATGTTGTAGTACGGCAACTGGTTCATCTGCGCAGCCGCCGCAGCGCTCAGGTCCTTGCGACCATAGCCGAGCTGGGTGCACCACAGGCCCGACATGCCGTCCAGGTAACGCTTGTCGTCGTTGTCCCAGAGATACAGGCCCTCGCCGCGGACCATCACCCGAGGACCTTCGGCATTGAGCGCCTTTTGATCCACAAACGCATGGATGTGGTGGGCGGCATCGGACTTCTGGTAATCCTCAGTCTGCCGTTTCGGTTCGAAGGGTGCATTCATGGCTTTTTTCTCTTTTGTTGGTAGTCACGCGAGGGGTAGCAAGTCCGCTCAGCGGGTCTTGCTCATGTAGCTTTCAAGAGGGTCTTTGCTGAGCACGCCCTGGGCTTCGGCCAACGAATCGATAAACAGTGAAAACAGCTCCGATTGCGTGCCGATGTCGAGCTTGCAGTAGACGTTCTTGCGATGAGACTTGATGGTGTCCTCCGACACCCCGAGGCGCTCGGCCAGGGAGCGGGTCGAATGGCCACGCAGGATCAGTTGGGCGATGCGGCATTCGCGCTCGGTCAGGATCGACGAACCGAAGTTGTTCAGTGCCGAGTGGATGCGCTGCTCCAATTGGTTTTCAAATCGAGCGCCGCGCGTGTCCAGGCCGACAAAATGCTTGCCCAGCAAGGTCAGGATCCAGGGCGTAATGCACTTGAACTGCTGCGTCGTAGCCGCGTCGAGCTTTTCCGTGAACGCCAGTGACACCGCCAGGCTCAGCCCGGGAGCAGACTGCAGGATGTAGTTCAACTCATCCTGCAGGTGCGAGTGCCGATAGAACGACTGGTAGTACTCGCTGAGTTCGAAGTGGTCGGGAGCGACGTCAGCGAGGTCGTAGCAACCGGAGCTGACGCCTTCCACACAGGCACCATAGAACGGATCAAGCAGATAGAATCCGGACAGGTACTGGCGCACATTGCCTTGCGGCAGCCAGGGACCGTCCAGTTCGAACAGCGCGCTGGGCATACCGCCATGGGGATACAGGTACAGCGTCGTCGCCTGAATGGGCCAGATACAGCCCAGGGTTTCGAACAGCGTCGCGGCGAATCCCGGTTGGCCGATACTCTCGGTCACCTTGGCCATCTGTTCGAACCATTGCGCAGAAAAAAACCGATCGTTTTCCACTTCAAAGACTCGCCGAAAGTACGATTGGGAGCGACACGGTGACTGGTGCCGGGGTTGAAATGATGTTCCCACGCTCGCAAAACTGCCGATATCACCCGTTAGGGTGAGTCGACCAATGGGTGCTGAATGACCGCTCCAGCGGCCCCACAAGCATGAAAAGCACGCCACCCCGAGGGGTGCGTGCAGATGGGTTTTCCCTGCCACGCCTTGCGACGTGGTCGGTCTCAACGAAGCTGGAACCAGGTGGTTTTGAGTTGCGTGTACTTGTCGAACGAATGGAGGGAAAGATCGCGCCCGAAACCGGACTGCTTGCCGCCACCAAAAGGAATGGCGACATCCAGTGCATCCATGGTGTTGACCGAAACAGTCCCGGCCTTCAATGCCCGGGCCACCCGATGAGCGCGGTTCAGGTCATCGCTCCAGACTGAAGCGGCCAGCCCGTAGATGCTGTCGTTGGCCAACTCAATCGCCTCTTCTTCGGAGTCGAAGGCACTGATGGCCAGCACCGGACCGAACACTTCATCACGCGCCAGGCTCATGTTTCTACCCACGTCAGCGAAGATCGTCGGCTGGATGAAGTTCGAAGACCCATTGATCGTCAGGCGATCGCCGCCTGCCAGGAGCTTCGCGCCTTCACCCCGTGCCTGCTCGATCGCCTTCATGATGCGGGTGGCTTGCTCGCTATCGACGATCGCACCGGCCCGGCTTTCAGGGTCCAACGGATCACCGGGCATCCAGGTCCGAGCCTTGGCGATCAGGCGCTCGACGAACTCATCGTAGATAGAGCGTTGCACGTAAAGCCGGGAGTTGGCCGAGCAGACTTCGCCCTGGTTGAAGAAAATGCCGAACGCGGCTTTTTCCGCGGCCAGATCCAGGTCCTGGCAGTCTTCGAAGACCAGGTTCGGGCTCTTGCCGCCGCACTCCAGCCAGACCTGCTTGAGGTTGGACTGCGCCGAGTACTGCATGAAGTACTTTCCGACCTGGGTCGAGCCGGTGAACACCAGGCAGTCCACATCAGGATGCAGCCCCAGGGCCTTGCCGGCGCTTTCGCCCAGGCCCGGGACAACATTCAATACCCCTTCCGGTATGCCGGCCTCGAGCGCCAACTGACCCAGGCGCAAGGCAGAAAATGGTGACTGCTCGGCGGGTTTGAGGACCACGCTATTACCGGCGGCCAATGCCGGGGCGAGCTTCCAGGCCGCCATGTCCAGCGGGAAATTCCATGGCACCACGGCAGCAACCACCCCCAGGGCCTCGCGAGTGATGGTGGCGAGGGCATTGCGCGCGGTCGGCGCAACCTGGTCGTAGAGCTTGTCCAGGGCTTCACCGTACCAGGCGAACACATGGGCCGCGCCAGGTACATCGATGTTGTAGGCATCCATGACCGGCTTGCCCATGCTCAGCGAGTCGAGCAGTGCCAGCTCCTCGCGGTTGGCCAGCAGCAGTTCGGAGAGCCGGATCAGGATCTTCTTGCGTTCCACCGGGGCCATACGGGCCCACGGCCCCTCCTCGAACGCCCGGCGAGCCGAGCGCACGGCGAGGTTTACTTCGTCCTCGCCGCAGGCGGTGACACAGGCCAGCAGCTGGTTGGTCGCCGGGTTGATCACCTCGAAAGTCGCACCCGAAGCGCACGCAACCTGCTGCCCTGCGATCAAGGCATTTGAAATGAATGTTTGGCGGGCAGCCCGCTGCTGCCAGTAGTTGAGATCGAGCACACGCTACTCCCATGCCGACCGCTGAAACGGTCAGTTATTATTGGTTTCGCTGGATCATGCTCGACTCTGGCGGCGAGGAAAAATAGTAAAAATATGCTCGGTTCCCAAGAAAAAGCTCGGTAGTGCCGGGGGGTGTGGAGCAGTAGGCCACGCGTCGTAGCGTCCGAACGAAACTCATAAGTCAGTAACCCCCACCTCCCTATCGCCACGCCAGCAAGCGCATTAACGCTTGCGAGGCCGAGAAGTGTCAGGTGCGGTCATCGGCCATTTTTGCCAGCCTCACGAGCCTGTCTGAACTCTCCGTCCGATTTAACGGAAATGGACGACATACCCTGATCATGAAGCTGAGCAGAATCGGAAGCGGAGCTGCCTGAACGAACAGTCATGTGATTAATGGGCAATAACTACAAGGAGGGAATGTAATGTCTTGGGATGTAATTGGCATGTTGGCGCTCGTTGCTTTTTGCGCCGGCTTTTTTGATGCAATTGCCGGTGGTGGCGGGCTGATTACTTTGCCTGCCTTGCTTTTAGCCAGTGTCGATCCCATCAGTGCGATAGCCACCAACAAATTCCAGGCGGCTTCGGCGACCATATCGGCAACAGTTACCTTTGCCCGCAAGGGAATGATCGAATGGAGAGAAGGCCGCTTCCTGGTTATCTGCGGATTCGTTGGCGGTGCCAGTGGTGCCTTGCTCGTCAGCTCTATCGATAAGCGCTATCTGGAAGTTTGCGTACCGATCATGCTGATTCTGGTGGCCATCTATTTTGCGCTATCTCCAAAGCTGGCCAACGAAGATCGACGCAAGAGAATTGGCATTCTGCTTTTTTCGTTTACCGTGGCGCCGATACTGGGCTTTTACGACGGCATATTTGGTCCCGGCGTGGGCTCGTTCTTTATCGTCGGGTTCGTTCTTCTCTGCGGCTTGGGCATGATGCGAGCCATGAGCTTTACCAAACTTGCCAATGCCTCCTGCAACTTGGGTTCGCTGTCGGTGTTCATTACCAAAGGGGTGATCATCTGGCCGATCGCAATCGCCATGGCCCTGGCGGCCTTTATCGGCGCGCAATTGGGTGCGCGCGCCGCTGTTCGGGTCGGCCCACGGCTAATCAAGCCCATGTTGATCGTGGTCTGCTGTGCGCTGGCTATCAAGCTTCTGAGCGTGGAAACCAATCCCTTGCGCGTTGCCTTCACGCACTTGGTAGCCTCGCTCTGATCGCCAGCCTTCACTGAGTGAACGAAACCCTGAATTGCGAGATTCAGGGTTTTTTATGCCCGGGATTTAACCAAATTCATCGCAAACGAAAATTCCTACGCCTACAAGGCACTACTTCCCTAGATTTGTGCCAACTCTTCATACAGCGCTCTAGGATCCCTCTCATAGAGGGCACACGCTTACCCGGTGAAAATACTGCAGCAGCCAATCTGCCTGCATGCATTCACGTTTAAACGTAAGGAAGCAGCTATTGAACACGCTTTTGAAGTTCCTCGCCCTATCGACAATCATTGCCACCGCCAGCGGCTGCGTCAGCTACAACAACAGCCAGCCGTCCTCGCCAATCGACAGCACTGTCAAAGCCGACCTGAAAGCAGACATCGCTGTCGGTGACGCGATCTCCGGCCAGTCTTCGGTCAACGTTCTGTTCGGTTTCCTCAAATTCGGCGGCGATTCCCAATTTGCCGACGGCGTCAGCTATGGCGGTCAGAGCGGCGCCTTGAGCGGCCTTGGTCTGGATCCCGTCAGCGCGGTTAAATCTGCTGCGGCCTACAAAGCGGTCAAATCTTCCGGCGCCGACCTGATCGTCGCCCCTCGCTATGAAGTGAACGAAGAAAACTACTTCATCTTCAAGAAAGTATCCGTCACCGTAAAAGGCAACAAAGGCAACATCCGCAGTATCCGCTAACTCCATCCCCCAGGTGTTTGTTCAGCAAACCATCCATCGCACGCCGGCAAACCGAAAACTCTAGCGCGCGATGTTCCGCAAACAGCAGTGAAAGCTGCTGTTTGCGGATTTGAACGCTGACGAAATCGCCTCACGCCTACACTCGGCTAGACATCACCATTCCAGTGAAATACCAGATTGCGCGCGGTTCCCGTGCCAACATCCGTGGTATCACGCCGCTGTTCACCAGCACGGGTCGCAACCACCGTGTACTTGCCAGGAGGCAGCTGGACGTAAACCAGCGGACCCGCTTGAGTCAGGGTCAACACGCTCTGTCCCTGCGCGTTATGAATGACTACATCGACGTCCGGAATATATTTGTTCTCGACGCCGACAGAGAACGTCATATGCAGGTTGTAACCGGTGGTTTGCTGTATCGCTTTCGCCTCATCCTCACCGATACCACCAGACAGGTAGGTAATTCCGTTTTGTTCCTGCCGTTGAACCTGCACGCCCGAATTGTCGATCGGCTCGAGGCTGGCAGCGTGCGGTGCAATCGGAAACATCAACACACCGATGGCGACAAAGGGCAGGAACAGTGACTTCACAGATTTCATGATGACGACTCCCGGGCTCCATGGAACCCAATCGTTACTCAATTTTGATTTCCGGCGCCGTCGTCGTGTTCTAGAACGATTTGTACTTGGAGCCACTACGAAACGTACTACGTGAATCGCTCCGTCACCCTTCACGCCTATCAGTCCGGTCCTTCGGTCTTTTCAGCTGCGCCCTGCAGCATCGACCCATGCTCTCTTGCCATTCTCTTCTGCCTGTTCAGCTTATTGCGGAAGACTCCATGAGCGCCCTCGTCCCCGATGACACACAAGACCCAAAAATCACCTCACTGCTTGGCAATCTTGGTGAGCTGATCCGCCAGGCACGAAAGAAGGTGTTGCGCGCGGTCGATACCATTCAAGTGCAAAGCTGCTGGCAAATCGGTCGGCATATTGTCGAATTCGAGCAGGAAGGAGCCCGGCGGGCGGGGTATGGAAAACAATTGCTTTCGACCTTGGCCAAGGTACTTACAGCGGAATTCGGCAAGGGCTTCGACGCCTCCAACCTTCGGTATATGCGCCTGTTCTACCAAGCGTTCCCAATTTGTGACGCACTGCGTCACGAATTGAGCTGGACCCACTATCGCAGGCTGCTAAGAGTCGACAACGAAAACGCCCGCCTCTGGTACATGAACGAGTCTGCCACCCAAAACTGGTCAAGCCGAGCGCTGGAGCGCCAGATCAATACCCTGTACTACGAACGTCTTTTGGCGAGCCGCGATCGCTGCCCCGTCATTCAGGAAGCAACCACCAATATTCAGCAAATGAAGGCCAGCCCTCGGGACTTCATCCGCGATCCGGTTGTGCTGGAATTCCTTGGCCTGCCCAGTGCCGGCAGGCTTCAGGAAAGCGAGATCGAACAGGCTCTGATCGAACAGTTGCAGGATTTCCTGCTCGAACTGGGCAAGGGCTTTGCTTTCATCGCCCGGCAACAGCGCATCAGCACCGAGAGCAAGGACTTCTACATCGATCTGGTTTTTTACAACTACCTACTCAAGTGCTTCGTCATCTTCGATATCAAGCGTGGTGAACTGACCCATCAGGATGTAGGCCAGATGGACATGTACGTGCGCATGTACGACGACCTCAAGCGGGGAGAAGAAGACGGCCCCACTGTCGGCATCATTCTCTGCGCGCAAAAGGATGAGTCCGTAGTGCGCTACTCAGTGCTGGAGGGCAACGAACAATTATTTGCCAGCAAATACCAACTGGTACTGCCGAGCGAGGAAGAGTTACGCGCGGAACTGGATCGAGAGCGGGCAGTGCTTGAAGAGCGCCTTCATCAGGAACCGTGATGGATTGTTCATACGCGGCGTGAAGACTATTGTTGTCAGCTACCCGCAAAGGTCCGACGCCAATGAATGTGCAGGACATGGCATCCCTCGCCCCCACTCAAATCGAGCTGCCGCTAACGACTGGCGCTTCGGGCGAACCGTTCAAGCAACCCGCCGCCGACGGTTTCGTCCTTGGCGGCTTCACCTGGCGGCATGCGGAGCCGGACGCTTCCCGGGCAGTCGTCATCATCAACGCCGCCACATCGGTGCGCTGCCGACACTACTCGCGCTTCGCCGATTACCTGTTTGCCAACGGCTTCGATGTCATCACCTACGACTACCGCGGCATCGGCGAATCACGGCCCGCATCGATGAAAGGACTGAAGGCGTCCTGGTCCGACTGGGGCGCCCTGGACTTCGAGGCGATGCTCAAGCGCGCACAGCGTGAGTTTCCAGGTCAGCCGATCGATGTGGTCGGTCACAGCTTTGGTGGCTGTGCAGCGGGGCTGGGAGCGTCCGGACAGCTAATCCGTCGCCTGGTGACGGTCGGCGCGCAATTCGCTTACTGGCGCGACTATGAACCCGCTCATCGCTGGCGGATGTTTGGCAAGTGGCATGTGGTGATGCCGCTGGTGACGATGCTCTGCGGCTACTTTCCCGGCAAACGCCTCGGCTGGCTGGAAGACACGCCAGCCGGTGTAGTGCGCGACTGGAGCACGCCCACCGCGCGTTACGAGAAGCGTCCCAGCGGCCAGGACATTCATGTCAGACACTTCGCTGCCGTCACCGCGAAAACCCTGGCGATCAGCCTCAGCGACGATCCCTACGGCACAATCCCGGCCATCGAACGCCTGCTCGGCTACTTCACCGCCAGCACCAACACTCACCTGCGCATTACCCCCCAAGACATCGGCGAGCAGGAAGTTGGTCATTTCGCCTTTTTTCGCAGCGCATACCAAGCCACACTATGGCCCATTGCACTGTCCTGGCTGCAAAACGGCGAGCTGGCCCCCGACACACCCGGGCGGACAGTGCCTCGCCGCTGAGTCACCTGCCCTTTTAATCGAATTACGGAACGACGCCCATGGCCTCCGCCAACAAGCAACATAAACGCGCCTCCCGCGCCAAGGCCAAGGCCAAGCAGAACCGCACCCAGCGAGCTGCTGCGCCGGTCGAGCTGGACCCGAACGACGATCGCATCGACTTCGAGTCGGTGGACCTGACCGAACTGTTCAAGAAAATGATCGACGCCGAGAAGCTCAGCCAGCAGGCCATGTGCACGGCTTTCCTCGAAGACCCGCTGCTGGAGCTGGTGTACGAGCAGGAAGGTGAAGAAGGCGCGATGGACTTTATCCTCGCCGCGCTGATCGAATATCGCCAATGGTCCACCGAAACCGACGAAGCCGGCGCTTTGGCGTGGATCGAATCCCCAGCCTTCCAGGCTGACTACGTGGCGGCGTCCGACGCCATTGCTGCGCAAACCCAACAGAAACCGAACTGAGTTCCCATGGCCTCCCTGAACAAGCAACAGAAACGCGCCAAGCGCGCAAAAGCCAAAGCCAAGCAGATCAACATCCACGGCCGCAAACCCGCCGCGCTGGACGATGACCTTGGCCACCTCGCCGAGCCGATCCCGGAATACACCCTGGCGATGTTCAGCAAAATGCGCGACGCGGAAGCCGTCAGCCGCAGCGAAATGCTCTCGGTGTTGCTGACGAACCTGGCCTTTATCATCATCGACCATCCAGAACTGCTGGACATGGAAAACGCCGACGACGAAGGCATGGCCGCCACCCACCTGGCCGCCGACATGCTGATCGACTACCGCATGTGGGCCGACGGCATGGACCGCGAGACCGCCCAGGCATGGTTGAGCGAGCCACAGTTCATCACCGATTTCAGCGCTGCACTGGATGTCTACCGCGAGTCGCTGGAAGCGCCGGAAGAAAAAGCCGAATAAAGGTTACGACTCAAACAAAAACGGCCGCTTGTCATCACTGACAGCGGCCGTTTTTGGTCCTGAATCGAGCGCACTCCTTCAGTCAGCCACAATGTATATCCCATTGACATATCCAAAACAAAACCTATCCTTTGGACTTATTGCGCCAGCAAAAGCGCAGGAGGCCCAGATGGAACAGACAACTCTTTTCATGAGCAATCGAAGCCAGGCGGTTCGCCTGCCGAAAGCTGTAGCCATGCCGAACGACGTGAAACGAGTCGACGTCGTCGCCGTCGGTCGAAGCCGCATCATCACGCCCGCTGGTGAAACCTGGGACAGTTGGTTCGATGGCGAAAGCATTACGGCAGACTTCATGGCCGATCGCGAGCAACCCGCCGATCAGGAGCGTGATTCGTTCTGATGATCAAGTACATGCTCGATACCAACATTTGCATCTTCACCATCAAGAACAAGCCACAAATGGTACGGGAGGCGTTCAACCGTCATCACGGCCAACTGTGCATCAGTGCGGTCACGTTGATGGAGCTGATTTACGGCGCGGAAAAATCGGCAGCCCCCGAAAGAAACCTGGCGGTCATCGAGGGATTCGCCGCCCGACTTGAAGTCCTTCCCTTCGACAACGAAGCAGCAGCACACACTGGAATGATTCGATCCGAACTTGCAAAGGCAGGCAAACCCATAGGTCCGTACGACCAGATGATTGCCGGGCACGCACGCTCGCGCGGGTTTATCGTGGTCACCAACAACCTGCGGGAGTTTGAGCGCGTTCCGGGGTTACGCGTAGAAGACTGGGTTCATGCCGAATGAACACAAAGCAATCGACACAAACAAAAACGGCCGCTTGTCATCACTGACAGCGGCCGTTTTGCATTACGCGGTACGAATCAGCTCAGCACTACCGCGCCACGCTTCTCCAGTTTGCGCCGACGCGCTACCAGCAAGCCGGCAGCGACGACCATAACGGCCAGCAGGCCGGTCGCGAGGATCTCCACGCGGTGAGCTTCCTGGAACAGCATGATGGTCAGGGCCGCGACGATGAACACGATCACCGCGTAGGTCAGGCCCGGGAACAGCCACATGCTGAACACGATTTTCTCACCGCGAGCCATGCGCTGCTTGCGCATGCGCAGTTGCGAGATCGCAATCACCAGGTACACCAGCAGCGCAATGGCGCCGGAGCTGGCCAGCAGGAACTCGAACACCGCAGCCGGAGCCACGTAGTTGGCGAATGTGGCCAGGAACGCTGCGCCAGTAGACAGCATGACTGCCCAGTATGGCGTGCCGCTCTTGTTGGTGCGGGTGGACATGGCCGGTGCATCACCGCGCTTGCCCAGGGAGAACAGCATGCGCGACGAGGTGTAGAGCGCCGAGTTCAGGCAACTGGTCACGGCGACCAGAACCACGATGTCAACGATCATCTTGGCGTTCGGAATGCCCATGCGCTCAAGCACGGTCTGGTAGGAGCCGAGGCTGGCCAGGACCGGGTCGTTCCATGGCACCAGGGCCACGACGATGAAGATCGAGACGAGGTAGAACAAGCCGATCCGCCAGATCACCGAGTTGGTGGCCTTGGAGATTTGCTTGCCTGGGTTCTTCGATTCCGCGGCCGCGATGGTCACGATCTCGGTACCCATGAAGGAGAACATGGTGGTCAAAATGGCACCCAACACCGCGCCCATGCCGTTTGGCAGGAAGCCTTGGGTATCGAACAGGTGGGAAACGCCGCTAACCTGGCTGCCTGGCAGAAAGCCGAAGATCGCCATGACGCCGAGCACAATAAAACCGATGATCGCCAGGACCTTGATCAGGGCGAACCAGAACTCGAACTCGCCGTAGTTCTTCACGCTGAACAGGTTGGTCACGGTCAGCAGCATGGTGATGACCAGGGCGAAGGCCCAGATGTCCACGCCAGGGAACCAGGCATGCAGGATGGTGGCGGCGGCGTTGGCTTCCAACGGGATGACGAGCACCCAGAACCACCAGTACAGCCAGCCGATAGTGAAGCCGGCCCAGTGACCGATCGCGCGATCGGCATATGTCGAGAAGGAGCCCGTGTCCGGCGAGGCGACAGCCATTTCACCGAGCATGCGCATCACCAACACCACCAGCATGCCGGCGGCCG
Source organism: Pseudomonas sp. YuFO8 (assembly GCF_035065025.1). Classification (NCBI taxonomy): domain Bacteria; kingdom Pseudomonadati; phylum Pseudomonadota; class Gammaproteobacteria; order Pseudomonadales; family Pseudomonadaceae; genus Pseudomonas; species Pseudomonas sp. YuFO8. Next base: position 174,572 of record NZ_JAXDEQ010000004.1, read on the forward strand.
CGTAAGCCAGGAGCACGGCCGGGCCTGCTGCAGCGATGGCGTGGCCCGAGCCAACGAACAGGCCGGCACCGATAACCCCGGCAATCGACAGCATGGTGACATGCCGCGGTTTGAGCCCCTGTTCGAGGCCGTTAGAGCTTTGGGTACTGCTCATTGAAACTACCTTTGTAAGGAAAAGCGAATGCGTGCATCCCGCTTGTGTTCCTTCTTGTAAAAAGAAACAAACGGGGCGTTCCGGAATCTGCACGCAATATTTGCGCCAAAATGTTTCAAACCCTTCTAACCCGGGAATTTCGCCCGGACCGGACAGTCATCGCAAGCCATTGATATTAATGGCACTTTGCCAGAACGTTACCCTGCGACTCACTTTATGGACGAACCAGCGCACCGGAAACACACCCCAAAATCCCTCGACGCACAATAAAAGGGCAGATCCGCCACCTTTGGCCGGTTAGCGCTTCCAACCCCCCGCCAAAGCTGGCAACATCGCGCCCTTTTTTACGCGACAGCCACCACGCTTTTATCTGAAAGCAGGGTTCAAACGGCTGTTCGGTTGTTGATGGGGCGACAGTCTGCTGCGCCGATGCGACAACCTGCCACATGCCACCCGTTTACTGCCCGTAGCGCTGTTGGCTGCCTTTGAAACGCTATGCTAGCTTGGCCGCCTCGCCAGGAAGGCGACCAACAGCAGGAGCGAATACACAATGAGGAACGCACATGGCTGAGGCCACGCCCGCGCTTGAAATCCGCAACTTGCACAAACGCTACGGCTCGCTGGAGGTGCTCAAGGGCATCTCGCTGACCGCCCGCGACGGCGACGTGATCTCGATCCTCGGCTCCTCCGGCTCCGGCAAGTCCACGTTCTTGCGCTGCATCAACCTGCTGGAAAACCCGCACCAGGGCCAGATCCTGGTGGCCGGCGAAGAACTCAAGCTCAAGGCCGCGAAGAACGGCGAACTGGTCGCTGCCGACGGCAAGCAGATCAACCGCCTGCGCAGCGAAATAGGTTTTGTGTTTCAAAACTTTAACCTGTGGCCGCACATGAGCGTGCTCGACAACATCATCGAGGCCCCGCGCCGCGTGCTCGGCCAGAGCAAGGCCGAAGCCATCGAAGTCGCCGAAGCCCTGCTGGCCAAGGTCGGCATCGCCGACAAGCGCCACGCCTACCCGGCGCAGTTGTCCGGCGGCCAGCAACAGCGCGCGGCTATCGCCCGCACCCTGGCCATGCAGCCCAAGGTCATCCTGTTCGACGAGCCCACCTCCGCGCTTGACCCGGAAATGGTCCAGGAAGTACTTAATGTCATCCGCGCACTGGCCGAAGAAGGCCGCACCATGCTGCTGGTCACCCATGAGATGGGCTTTGCCCGTCAGGTCTCCAGCGAAGTGGTGTTCCTCCACCAGGGCCTGGTAGAAGAGCAAGGATCGCCACAGCAGGTATTTGAAAACCCGCTTTCGGCGCGCTGCAAACAATTCATGTCCAGCAACCGCTAACGGAGCTAACCGCATGCAGAATTTCAAGAAGGTCTTCCTGGCCGCCGCCGTTACCCTGGCGTTCAGCGCCGGTGCCATGGCTGAAACCCTGAAGATGGGCATCGAAGCGGCCTACCCGCCGTTCAACAACAAAGATGCCAGCGGCAATGTCGTCGGCTTCGACAAGGAAATCGGCGACGCCCTGTGCGCCAAGATGAAAGTCGAGTGCACCGTCGTGACCTCCGACTGGGACGGCATCATACCGGCCCTGAACGCCAAGAAGTTCGACTTCCTGATCTCCTCGATGTCGATCACCGACGAGCGCAAGCAAGCGGTGGACTTCACCGACCCGTACTACTCCAACAAGCTGCAGTTCATCGCGCCTAAAAGCGTCGACTTCAAGACCGACAAGGACTCGCTGAAAGGCAAAGTGATCGGCGCACAGCGCGCGACGCTGGCGGGTACCTGGCTGGAAGACAACATGGAAGGCGTTGAAGTCAAACTCTACGACACCCAGGAAAACGCTTACCTGGACCTGACTTCCGGTCGTTTGGACGGCATCCTGGCCGACAAGTACGTCAACTACGAGTGGCTCAAGAGCGACGCCGGCAAATCCTACGAGTTCAAAGGCGACCCGGTGGAAGAAAGCGACAAGATCGGTATTGCTGTCCGCAAGAACGACCCGATCCGCGCGAAGCTGAACCTCGCACTGAAAGAAATCGTTGCTGACGGCACCTACAAGAAGATCAACGACAAGTACTTCCCGTTCAGCATCTATTGATCCTGACCTGCCTGACCGGCGCCTGATGGCGCCGGTTCACGGTATTGCCTGCCGCGATTTGAAAAGAAATCCATGATTATCGACCTCTACGGATTCGGCCCGGCGCTCGCCGCTGGCGCGCTGATGACTGTGAAACTGGCACTCTCGGCCCTGTGCCTGGGGCTGGTGCTCGGTCTGCTCGGCGCCTTGGCCAAGACTTCCCCGTACAAGCCGTTGCAATGGCTTGGCGGCACCTATTCGACACTGGTTCGCGGCATCCCGGAACTGCTCTGGGTACTGTTGATCTACTTCGGCACGGTCAACCTGATGCGCGCCCTGGGCGAGTTTTTCGGCAACCCTGACCTTGAGCTCAATGCCTTCGCTGCCGGTGTGATTGCACTGGGCCTGTGCTTTGGCGCCTACGCCACGGAAGTGTTTCGCGGCGCGATCCTCGCCATCCCCAAAGGCCACCGTGAAGCCGGTGTGGCCCTGGGCCTGTCGAAATTTCGCATCTTCACCAAGTTGATCATGCCGCAGATGTGGCGTATCGCCCTGCCCGGCCTGGGCAACCTGTTCATGATCCTGATGAAAGATACGGCGCTTGTTTCGGTGATCGGCCTGGAAGAAATCATGCGTCACGCGCAAATCGGCGTGACCGTGTCCAAGCAACCGTTCACCTTCTATATGGTTGCTGCGTTCATGTACCTGAGCCTGACCATCCTGGCCATGACCGGCATGCACTTCCTGGAAAAACGCGCCGCTCGCGGCTTCGCGAGGAGCACTCAATGAACTGGGAAGTCATCATCAAGTGGCTGCCGAAACTGGCCCAGGGCGCAACCCTGACCCTGGAACTGGTGGCCATTGCCGTCATCGCCGGCCTGCTGCTGGCGATTCCCCTGGGTATCGCGCGTTCCTCGCGCCTGTGGTGGGTGCGGGCGTTTCCCTACGGCTACATCTTCTTTTTCCGTGGTACGCCGTTGCTGGTGCAACTGTTCCTGGTCTATTACGGGCTGGCGCAGTTCGACGCGATCCGTACCAGCGCCATGTGGCCTTACTTGCGCGATCCGTTCTGGTGCGCCACGGCGACCATGACCCTGCACACCGCGGCCTACATCGCCGAGATCCTGCGCGGGGCCATCCAGGCGATTCCACCGGGCGAGATCGAAGCGGCGCGCGCCCTGGGCATGTCCAAAACCAAGGCGCTGATCTTCATCATGCTGCCCCGTGCCGCGCGCATCGGCCTGCCGGCCTACAGCAACGAAGTGATCCTGATGCTCAAGGCCAGCGCCCTGGCCAGCACCGTGACCCTGCTGGAACTGACGGGCATGGCCCGCACCATCATCGCCCGGACCTACCTGCCGGTGGAGATCTTCTTCGCCGCCGGCATGTTCTATCTGTTGATGGCCTACGTGCTGGTACGCGGCTTCAAGCTGCTGGAGCGCTGGTTGCGCGTCGATGCCTGCCAAGGGCGTTGATCCCCAAGTGCTGACGGGCGAGGAACTGCTCGCCCGTTTCACTGCGCTGGATACTTTTCTGACAGCGCATCAGGCGCTGTGGAAACCACGGCCGTTCACTCATCTGCAGCTGCCATGGGAAACCTCCTACCCCGAACTGGCCACCTGGCTACGCGGGCGGTCGCTGGACGAGGCGGAAGGCGCTCACAACCACCCTGCCCTTGTGGATGCGCCGCAGCCTTTTGCTTCGCTGGCGGCCATGTCACTGGCGCTGAGTGCGGTGGATGAATTGCCTGCTTATGCGCTCGAAGCGCCAGCTCATCGACTGAATGTGGATGTGCCGGGGCGCAAGTGGCAGCAAATCGAAGCCTTTGCCAGCCGACTGCACTTTGACGATACCGCCACGCACTGGCTGGACTGGTGCTCGGGCAAGGGACACCTGGGTCGACGCCTTCTGCAAACTGGGCAGCAACTGACCTGCCTGGAATACGATCCGGCGCTGGTAACCAGCGGCCAGGCGCTCAGCCTGCGGCATCGACTGCACGCGTTGCATGTCGAACAGGACGTACTGGCGGCCGATGCGGCGTTGCTGTTGGAAGATCAGCACACACCCGTCGCTCTGCACGCCTGCGGCGATTTGCATGTGCGACTGATCCGGCTCGCCAGTGCAGCCGGTTGCAAGCAACTCGCCATCGCCCCTTGTTGCTACAACCGGACCAGCCTTGGCCGGTACTCACCGATATCCTCAGCCGCCGAACGCTCTGACCTACAGCTGTCCCTCGACGATCTGGGGCTGCCGATGAGTGAAACCGTCACCGCCGGCGCTCGCGTAAGACGCCAACGCGACATCTCGATGGCCCGACGCCTGGGTTTCGACTTGCTGCAAAGACAGCTGCGAGGCGTTGACGAGTACCTGCCGACCCCATCCCTGGCCAGCGCCTGGCTGGAAAAACCCTTTGCCGAATACTGCCAACACCTGGCCGATCACAAGGAGTTATCCACAATCGGCGCCCAGGATTGGCCCGCACTCGAAGCCGCCGGTTGGCAGCGCCTGGCCCAGGTCCGCAATCTAGAGCTTGTGCGCGGGCTTTTCCGACGCCCGCTGGAGCTTTGGCTGGTGCTGGATCGGGCATTATTCCTACAAGAGCAGGATTACACCGTTCGCCTCGGCACCTTCTGCGAAACCTCGCTCACACCGCGCAACATTCTTCTGCTGGCGGAACGTTCTTAACGCCACACAGCCTGTGGATAACTCTGTTGATGAAATATTCATGGATCCAATCTTTACAGCTGTTTCAGCCCTGATACGGCACTGTTCAGATTTCATACAAAGAATAAAAAACCAGAAAAACAGGCATTTGCGAGCTAATGAGAACGGATCCACAAAAGCACTGTTAACCGGGTGAAGCGCAAATCCCGTTGTGCATAAGCATTCGAACAAAAGACATAAACCATCGACAGATGGGCAACAGCACACGCATGAAACAGCGGCTCTGGCACATCGTTTTGCACCCCGTCATGACGCTCGGCAAGCATTGGAAACACTCGATCAAGCACCGCGCAAAAATAGTCTGAATTCAGGGGTTTACAGAACCTTCCCAATCGCTATAATCGTCGCCCTGACATGCCGGTATAGCTCAGATGGTAGAGCAACTGACTTGTAATCAGTAGGTCCCGGGTTCGATTCCTGGTGCCGGCACCATATTCAAAGCCCCGCAATGCGGGGCTTTGTCGTTTCTGGGGTTATGCTTTACTCCTTTTCACTAATCGCCAGCGTCCACAAACTGTCCACATCTCAATCCAAAATCTTCTTGAACAGGTTTTGGATCTCTACGCCAGAAAGATTTATCAGGTTCCGATTGCCAGCAATCGTCTGTTTCAAATACACAACTCCACCCGCTTCCCATCCACCTTCATCACTAGGCAGTACGTGAGAGATGAGGTCGATATTCAGCACCCACTCCTGAGCCTTAATGTCTTTCAAATTTACAAAAGCCATATCGCATTCCTTTTCAGCATTACCCTGACACAGAAGCCAGGGGGTTGAGGTTAACCACTTCCGCCAGGTGTCCCGGACTGAAGTGGGCATAACGCATCGTCATCGCCAGGGATGAATGTCCCAGGACACGCTGCAATGTAAGAATATCTCCGCCATTCATCATGTAATGACTCGCGAAGGTATGACGCAGAACGTGAGTCAATTGCCCCGCCGGCAGCTCCAGCCCGATCGCATCGACCGACTTCTCGAATTTTTTGTAGCTCACAGGGAAAGGCAGCTCCCCTTTGAGCAAATTGGCCAAGCTGTCGGAGATTGGCACAACTCGATTTTTTGAGGACTTCGTGCGAGTGAAGTGGATGCGCTTATCGCGTACCTGGTTCGGTTTGAGACCTTCTGCCTCCGACCAACGCGCCCCAGTCGAAAGACAGATCCTGGCGATCAAGCCTGCTGCCTTTGAACTCGAGTCGAGGCTGGCGAGCAATGGAGGAATTTGCGCTGCACTCAGATAGGCCATTTCCGTTTCGTCGAACTTCAACGCCCGCATCTTCCCCAGCGGGTTATCCCCCTGCCATTCCCCAAGCCGCTCAAGCTCATTGAATACAGCGCGCAGGTAAGCCAGTTCGTGGTTCAACGTATTTGCGCTGACGGGTTTCGCCTCTTCACCCTTCTTGCGACCACTGCCAATCTTTTCGCGGTTGTATTTGCCAGCCAGGCGATCGGCCCGGTAAGTCGTAAAATGGCTGGTGCTGAAATCTGCCGCACATGGATCCCCCATCCGCTCAGCCATGCTCTGCAGCGCACGCTTTCGCTCTTCACCTCGTTTCAGCGTGCGGCCATGGCTGTCAAACCAGAGCGTTATCAGCGCGGACAACCGCCGCTCGTCTCGCTTCTGCTTTTTCTCAAATTCCCCCCTGGCACCGTCCCCATGATCCGGTTCTGATAATTCAAGGCTTCGTTTTTGGTACGCAGGATCTTCCGAATTCTAGGACCATTACGCCCTTCCGGCCGTCAGTCTACTTCATACCGGCCGTCTTCAAGTTTCTTGACCGTCATAGCCGAGCCAGCACCGCGACATCTCTGAGAGTCCCAGTCGCTGTCAACGATAGCCGTGACTTTGAAACAGTCATCAGGGCCCTTGCGGACTGCGGGTATGTGGGATTTTGGCGAGTGCTTAATGCTCAATATTTCGGAGTTCCCCAGCAACGTCGCCGAGTATTCCTGGTCGAAGGTTATCGAAGAATGCCCCCCATCGAGTTCCTGGCTGACGCCGCGCCAGTGGACGCAATACCTCCAGCGTCTCGCTCGATCCAGTGGCCACGGCCAGCGGATGCCTGGGCTACCAATACTCTATTGGCAAACAAAGCCGGATCTCAGATCACTATGGGCTGTACCACTTTCGTCGCTCACCCGCACGGATGGGATCAGATGGCTGAGCGGCAGCGAGCGTCTGAAGATGATGGGTTTTGTCTCAGACTGGATGCGGCCAACCTTGCGGAAGCTTTCGCTGCCGGAAATGCCGTTGTTACGCAGGTTGCGGAGTGGGTTGGGCGGGGGTTGATTAGAGTGGGTTGAATCTTTGATCGAGAAAACCGCTTCAGTCAAAGTTGGAGCGGCTTACCGGTGCATACGTGCCTTAAGGAAACAGACGCCAATCGTTGTCTGTGAAGCGCTGGGCTAAAGGCCTTGCTTGATTAATTTGCTTCGTAGCCACCACCATCGGCGCTTGAAAAAACCGACATCGCTAAAAACTTTTCCTTTGCTTCCAAAGAAATTACCACCTGCCATTCTGAAGTACGTACCCTCTCGACCGAAATTCATCTGCACTAACGTTCTGGCTATCGTGGCAAATGTTTTAGGCTCGAATTTGGCAATATCTCGCGCATCAAGACGATGAGGCAGAGGCAAGCTGTAATCTTCACAGTCAATTGGTTCGAAGTTGCCTGCTGGAGTTACTACCCCAAACTCTATAATGGTAACCGCATGCGGACTGTTATTAGTAATTGTGACTGAATCGGTCGATTTCTCTCGAAAAACAGAAATAGATGTTCCGGTTCTAATTAAGCTGATCACAGAAATAATGACTGCGCACCCAGAGAAAACTAGAGCAACGATATCTTTCATGCTGATTTCCATGCTGAACGCCATCAGAGCTTATAAACCTGAACTTACACCTTTCATTTTTCGCGACCGCCACTGAGGCCTGAAATATATGACAAAGAAGACATTCACTCGATGCTCCGATCACGACACCATTCGAATACTGGCAACAAAAAAGGCGCCATAGGCGCCCTCAACGTAAAAATTGCCAATTAGACGGCAAGCTCTCGCAACGCTGCTGTGGCCAAAAAACCTGAACGAGAAGAGTAGCGGTGATCTTTGTTAACTTTTTCATCGATACGTAACAACAGATTTTCAGGCAGAGAAGCGTTAAATCTAACTGACTTACCAAGATATGGAGTTAGATCGAAATCGACCACTGCCCATACACCACCTTCGTAATCTTGATTATCTAAGTGCGCATCTACTTCCTTTCCTTGTGGTAGAGCATCACCGTCAGCAACCAACCCTTCTAAATGTAGCGCCAGTGCTTCGTGTACATTTTCGAGTGCTTCCGAGAAGGTGCTACCGGACGAAAAGCATCCAGGCACGTCGGGAATAGTCACCCCGTAATCAGAATCAGCGTCTTTATGTAATACGACTGGAAATTTCATTAGTGCACTCCCTTGAGTTGCAAGCGTGCTATACGCTTTTCAATCGGTTGAGCCAGAGCAAGCGTCCGTCTAAGGACAGTCACTATTACCTAACCGATCCACCGAAAGCCCCATCTGCAGGGCTTCAGGCGGTTCGTTCGGCCTCATTTGAGGCCGGCGGACTTCAAAATACTATGTAGCGTTCCTTTAGCAATTTCAGACTTGGGGTGTGGAACTGTCACCCGGCCTGGCTTGGTGGGATGCTTGAATTGGTGATGGCTGCCCTTTACGGCCACCTCCTCCCAACCATCCGCCAGCATCAAATCAATCACCTCTCTACTCCGCATCCTGTCCCTCCCCTTGCTCCGATGTTGTGTATAGTACACACGAATGACAAATCAGTCAATGTCGAATACACACAATACACACAGAGTCACCTTCGTCAGTTAGATCCGAACGATCCAAAGAAAAAGGGAGTGAGAACGCACTTTTCCCCCTCCCGCCGACGGGCCTCGCATCCGTTTTTTGTGCAACGCAGCAGGAGGTGCAATCAGGGCTCCGGAACAGGCAGGCGTTGGGCCGGAGGCAGGAAAGAGGTATTTCACTCATTGAAGGTCTATGTAGGTTTGTGAAAGCGGGCCAGCCTTGGAACGTCCACATTCCGTCCACACCCATTAAGAATACTTGCTGAACATCGTTGAAATAATCACGGAAAATGCAGGTTTCGCAGCTTTTTCTAATGTTCATTGCGCAACTGCATGGACTTGTAATCAGTAGGTCCCGGGTTCGATTCCTGGTGCCGGCACCATACAAAACAAAGGCTCGCAGCGATGCGGGCCTTTTGTTTGTCTGCGATAAGCTCACCTCATCTTTCGTGCAGATGCTTTTTCAAGAACGACCGGGTTCGTTCGTGGACCGGGTTCTGCAAGATCTCTGCTGGCGCCCCTTCCTCTACTACAACCCCACCGTCCATAAAGACAATCCTGTCTGCCACTTCGCCTGCAAAACGCATTTCATGCGTGACGATCAACATGGTCATATGCTCGGCCGCAAGTTGCTTCATAACCAGGTTGACCTCCTCGACGAGCTCAGGGTCCAGTGCCGAGGTGGCCTCGTCGAACAGCATGACTTTCGGCTGCATGGCCAGTGCCCTGGCGATGGCTACGCGCTGCTTCTGTCCCCCTGACAGCCGAGAAGGATACTCGTCGAACTTGTTGGCCAACCCGACTTTTGACAAGTATTCCAGTGCCAGCTCACGTGCTTCCTTTTTCGTAAGCCCTTTGAGTTTTATCGGGCCAAGGGCGATGTTTTCATACACGGTCAAATGCGGAAATAAATTGAAGTGCTGAAAAACCATGCCCATCTGCTGGCGCACAGCATTGATATGCTGTTCAAACGCACGACCTTTCAATGGCCGATTGACTTGCTCACCTTCCAGCCAGATCTCTCCGTCGTTCAGTACTTCCAGGTGGTTGATTGACCGCAGAAGTGTGCTTTTGCCGGAACCACTGGGGCCGATAATGGCGATTATTTTTCCGCGAGGTACGCAAAGATCGATGCCCTTGAGTACTTCAATTGCTCCGTAGGCCTTGCGAGCGCCCTTCACCTCAACCATGAATTCATTTTTGGTCATCGTGACATCTCTACCTTTCTTTCGAGAAGATGCAGGCCGGCCTCGAGAACAAGATTGGCTGCATAGTAAATAACCGCGACCGTCAGATAGAACTCAAACGGGCTATAGGTCTCGCTCACGGCAAGTTGCGCGCTATACACCAACTCGGCAATACCGATGATGGAAACCAGTGATGTGTCCTTTAACAAGACAATCAGGTTATTTCCAAGCGGCGCAATAGTACTACGCAGCGCTTGTGGCACGATGATGTAGCGCTGAGTCTGCCCGCGACTGAAACCAATGGACCGGGCACCTTCGATTTGACCAGGGTCTACTGACATCACGCCAGCCCGAATGACGTCGGCATTGTAGACGGCGAAGTGCAGGCTAAGGCCTATGATGCCTGCCACCAGTGCAGGAATATCGATCCCCACTTGCACAAGACCGTAATAGATCAAATACAACTGCAGCAGGAGTGGAGTTCCCATGAGCAGCCAGGTAATAAAGCGCACGGGTAGCGCCAGAAGCTTAGGCGCATAAAGAACGATGAGTGCAAAGGCTACCCCGGCGATCAAACTCAATATGCTTGAGCTTAAAAACATTACGACTGTCCACCAGAGGCCCGTCGCCAGCAATTCGGAATAGGGAGTAACGATACTAAGATCCAGGTTTTGCATCTGTATGCTCTCACCTTGCCGCGAAGCGATTATCGAGGTAGTCAACAACAAATCTGACCGAATAGACCATCACGATATAAAGCAGTGCAGACACCATGAAAATCTCAAAAGGCTTGTACGTTGAACTGATAAAGCGTTGCGCGGTATATGAAAGTTCAACCACGGAGATCGTCGACACCAATGCAGAACCTTTGATAAGCGCGACAGCATTTACGCCCAGCGGCCTGATCATCAGCTTTGCCGCTTGTGGCAGCTTGATGTGCCATAACGTCTGGCCCCGCCCGAAACCAATTGAACGTGCAGCTTCTTCCTGGCCAGGATCGACGTTGATGATGGCGCCACGAATGGATTCGGCCATGTAGGCCGCGATGTTCAGGCCCAAGCCGATCACGCCTGCGGCAAAGGGCTCCAATTCAACCCCGACCTGCGGCCCGCCAAAGTAAATGATGAACAGCTGGACCAGACAGGGAGTGCCGCGAAAAACGCTGATGTAGATTCTTGCGAGGCTGCGAAAGATGAGAAAAGTGGACAACCGCGCAGCGACCAGCACGATGGCGACCAGGAAACCCAGTAGCAGTGCAAGTACCGAGATTTGCACCGTGATCCAGGCCGCTTCCAGAAAAAACGGGAATGTGCGCTGTATGAGTGTCAGATCCATGGAAACGCTCAGAAAAGGCCGATTGACTGGCCCGATGAAAAAGTCGGGCCAGGCTAAAGATGAATTAGCGGATATCGTTGCCAATCCATTTCATGGAGATCTTTTCGTAAGTGCCATCGGCGAGCATTTCTTCAAGCGCCTTCTGCATCGTCGCCTTGAGCTCAGGGTTATTCTTGCGCAGTGCAATACCCATACCTTCAATGCCACCATCGCTCTCGGGTGGAGTAATGATGCGAACCTTCTGCCCGGTTTCCTTGACGGCGACCAGCACCGGAACACTGTCCATCACCAGCGCGTCGATACGACCGGCATCCAGATCAACCAGCATTTCCTGAAGACCCTTGTACGATCTCACCTTCAGGTTGCCGCGAGCCCTGGCCCATTTATCGTGGGCATCCCCCAGCGTGACGCCAACCACAACATCCTTGAGATCATCAAAACTTTTGATCGAAGAGCTGTCCTTCACCACGATCGTGCGGCCAGCGTGGTAATAGGGCCCAACGAAATCCACGGCCTTCTGGCGTTCCGGCGTAATGGTCATGGACGCGATGATGGCGTCGTATTTTTTCGCCAGAAGACCGGCAATGATCCCGTCGAACGGGGTCGTGATGATCGTCACTTTTACCCCCATCCGCTCAGCTAGTGCCTCGCTGATGGAGGCGTCGAATCCGACAACCTGGTTATTCTCGTTAACAAAGCTGAAGGGAACGTATTGCCCGCTCATCGCAATACGAATCTCTTGGGAATCCTGAATTGACTTCAAATCATCAGCGTGAACAGCGGAGGTAAAAACCAGTGCCGCCACCACCACAGTGGAAGCGACAATCAAGTCCTTGAGCCTTTTAGTTAGCATCGGATGGCACCTCGGAAGAATTATTATTTATTGTTTTGGGGCTCTTCACCCAGCCTTCAGGAAAATCTTTGCATAGGCTATTTTGGAAAGCACCCAGCAAGGTGCCAGCCTGCCTGACACATTGCCGGAGTTGACCGACACTATGCCGGGAAGGCAGCGTGCGAAGAGACTGATCAACCAGGACCCTTGCTGCACGCCCCCGATTTTGACCCCTTACTGGAGTGCGGCCTTGAAGCTTTCGTCCAGGACTTCAAGGAGGAAATCAGCATTCTTCTGACTGAAAATCATCGACGGACGCATTTTCAGGACATTGTCATAGGGGCCTTCAGTACCGATCAAAACGCCTCGCTCCCTGGCACCATCGGCTACTTTTTTCGCCAGCGCCGTGGCTGGAATTTTCGTTTTGCGATCGGTGACAAGTTCTATTCCGAGAAAAAGACCCAGCCCGCGCACATCGCCTATTGCATCGTATCGCCGCTGTAACTTACTGAAGCCGTCGAGCAGATAGTTGCCAACGGTCAGTGCGTTGAGTTTCAAGTCATCGCGCTCAATCACATCGAGTACCGAGAGCCCTACAGCACATGAAACCGGACTACCGGCGAAGGTATTGAAGTACTCCATGCCATTGTTGAAGCTGTCTGCCATTTCGCGCGTAGTAACAACCGCCGACATGGGATGCCCATTGCCAATGGGTTTGCCCATGGACACTGCGTCGGGAACGACGCCCTGGGTTTCAAATGCCCACCAGTGGCTGCCAACACGACCGAAGCCGACCTGGACTTCGTCCGCCAGGCAAAGACCACCCTCTGCGCGAACCATTGCATAGACTTCTTTCAAGTAGTTATCCGGGAAGAACAGTTGCCCGGCGACACTTGGAATGGACTCCGCCAAAAAGAATGCCGGGGATCGACCTTGCTTGCGCATGAGCTCAATCTGATCCGCCACACTCTCAGCGAAACGCTTGCCGAGCTCCTCGTACGGCCAATCTTGCTCAGCTCGATAAGCATCCGGGACGACCGCTTCGAACACATGGTCTGCACGTCCTTTACCGGCCTTGCGCTTATATTTGTAAGGGCTGAGATCGATCAGCTCCTGTGTCGTGCCGTGGTAGGCCCAATCCAGCACAATGGCGTCGTTACGACCCGTGTGATTGCGCGCCATCCGGAGCATGAGGCTGTTGGCTTCACTGCCTGAACAGCCGAAGGAAGCGACCGCCAAACCTTCAGGTAACGTCGCGGTGAGCCGCTCTGCGTACTCCACGATATTGTCGTGCAGATAACGCGTGTTGGTGTTCAGGCGTGCGGCTTGGCGTGAAAGCGCTTGCACCACATCTGGATGGGAGTGGCCGAGATGGCACACGTTATTGAAGCAGTCCAGATACGCTCTGCCGAAGTTATCGATCAACCAAACCCCATCACCGCGTACGAACTTGATCGGATCTGAATAGGAAATCGACAAGTTTGGAAGCAGCAGTTCCTTACGCTTGGCAACGATCTCAGCCTTGGTGCAGCCGTCCTGGCTGTAGGTTTCCGGAGCAATCCCGGCGAGGGTCGATGCATCGGGAAAAAGGTCGGCCCAAACCTCAAGATAAGCCCGCTCACCGACGCCAATGAACTCGCTGGCTTTCAACCCGGTGTCCGTGGACATCTGAAAATGTACATGGGGGATCCACCCACCGTTTTCCGTATCCGCGCCCATGTATCCAACCAGCGCGCCAGCCTCAAGTCGGTCGCCGGGTTTAAGTCGCGCCAGCGCTTCATGGGCCATGTGACCCCACAGGGTCAGGAAGGGAGGGCAATCTTCAGGCGAGTGCTCGAGCATGATCAAACCGCCATAGCCAAGCGGCTCAGGCTCGACCTCGACGCTCTGCACCACACCGGCAACAGGCGTATAGAGAGGTGTGCCGGCGGGCATGATCAAATCGACACCGACGTGAATGATCCGACGCTGCCCTTCAATGAAGCGCGATTCGAATGCCGTGTCGGTGTAGATGGTCCTTTCCTCGCCCCAGGGTCCGATGCCGAGCGGCACCTTGTGCTCGGCAGAAAACTCATTCCACCACTGGGTTGCCTGCGCTGGACGCTGCTCGGCCGAGGCGATCGTCATTACGTGCGAAGCATCCCCGAATGGAGCGATCGCCTTGTTCATGGTCGCCGCAGATGGACGCACGATATCCGCAAAAGACTTACTGTTTTCAGCCACCCAGCGGCGAACCGCACCGGCGCCTTCGATCGCGTCAAAACCACAGGCTTTGCGCAGGATCGCCGTCGCCAGTCGAGGGTTCATGCGATCCATCCTCTCCAGGAGGCGCCAGGCCGGCGCTTCGCTGATGGCAAGGTAGGGATTGTCTTGCGTCTGGCCGTATCGCAATGCCGACAACGTGACGCTCGTGACCAGGCGCATCGCAATGAGATTGAAGAGGACGTCGACCTCCTCGGGATGCAGAGGGTACTTCTCATGGAAACCGGCCGTGAGGGCAGCGGCCGCGCCGATTGGATCTTCCATGTCGAGGATGGAATAAGCACAGGTGATGGCTACTTCGGCAATCATTATCGTATGGACGGCATCGCCGAAATCGATGATGCCCGAGACTTTCTGATGGTTGCAGGAATCGACGAGGATGTTCCAGTCATTGCCGTCATTGTGTATGACCTGTGTGCGCAAACGCGCAAGCTTGGGTTGAACGGTTCTTTCGAACCTGTCAATGAACCGTTCCAGAATCGCCCTTTTGTCCGCGTCTTTCACGAAATGCAAGCGTGAGCGCGAACGTGCGGCGTGACGCAAATCCCAGTCGAGATCACGTACCGCGCCCGGATGAATGAAGCCCTGAAGTGCACGATCTACCTCTGCGAAAGATTGACCGAGGCTGCGCATCAATTCGAACGTACGAGGGACCTCGGCAAGTGGCGTTCCGTGCAACCAGCCGACCAGGCGAACCGCATGGGTTTCGCCAGAAGGTGCCACTGCCGAGGCGAGGAAATCACCCGCCAGGCTTTTCTTGAGAAAGGGCACGGCAAGCTCTGGGCTGCAACTGGCAAGGTGACTGAGAATGGCCGTCTGAAACTCGCTTTCAACACGCGGTTCCGTCGAGTTGACGACTTTCAGAATCCACCCCGCATCGGTGCCTGTCCTCAACCGATAGTTGCGGTCTCGTTCACCGTCCAGTGGCGTGGCTGTGCCGATAACGTCGAAAAGCTGCTCACCGAGCTTTTCGGCTTCCGCCGTCGAGAACTGGGGGGCGGGATGGGAAAGATTAGTCATGGTAATTGTTTTCCAGGCCATTTTTTTCAGATAGCTTGGCACGCGGAGCCTTGGACGGCAGTAGGTATGCGGTCGGCTTTGGCCTGCATATTGTCGGAATCGACCGGCACAAATTCGGTAGCAAAATTAGGGAGTTCTGATGCGCGACCTGGACACGAAAGATCGCGAAATACTCGAAATCCTGTCCAGAGAGGCGCGCATTGCCCTGAAGGCCCTGGCCGCGAGAATTGGACTGTCAAGAAGCGCCACCAGCGAGCGCGTCATCAACCTTGAACGCAATGGTGTGATCCGGGGCTACCGGGCTGATATCGGCGAAATCGACGCAAACGTGATTCGCGCCATCCTGCTTGTGAGCCTCAAGCGCACACCGGCAATAAGCCTGCTGGACCTGCTTGCCCAGAACTCCCAGGTACGACGCGTCTCCTCGGTCAGTGGCCAGCTTGATCTGGTCATCGAGATCGAATCGCGAACGATCGATGATCTGAATCGGGTTAGAGACGCAGTAGCCAGTCACGAAACCGTTGAAGACATCACCACCGCTGTCGTGCTTCGACGCGATATTGATCGGCAGACTTCCTGATGCGGCCCTAAAAACAAAGCCCTTGTAGCAATACAAGGGCTTTGTTGTTTGAGCAGTTTGAAAACCCAGGACTCAGTGACCCGCGCTCTGCCCACCATCTACATGGAGGATCTCGCCAGTAACAAACTTGGCGCCGTCCAGATACACCACTGCCTGCGCAATATCATCGATCTCGCCCATATGCCCGACCGGGTGCAGTGCGCCCAGTGCGGCGTGGGTTTCTTCGCCGTGCATCGGGGTCTTGATGATGCCGGGCGATACCGCGTTTACCCGAATGCCGCGCTTGGCGTATTCGATGGCCAGGGAACGGGTTGCCGCGTTCAGGCCGCCTTTGGTCAGCGAGGCCAGTACCGATGGCACGCCGTCGATGGCGTGGTCGACCAGGCTGGTGGTGATGTTGACCACGTGGCCGCTGCCCTGTTTTTCCATCTCGGCGATGGCCAGTTGGGTGATGTAGAAGAAACCGTTGACGTTCACCGACAAAACATTGGCGTAATCTTCAGCGGTGTACGCGGTGAACGGCTTGGCGATGAAGATCCCGGCGTTGTTGACCAGGGTATCGACACGGCCGAAACGGGCGATCGCTTCACGAATCACGCGCTGTGCAGTTTCTGGCTCGCCGATGTCACCGGCCACGGTGAGGATGTCCGGATCGGTGGATGGCTTGATCGAGCGCGAGGTGGCGACGATCTGGTAACCGAGCTCGCGGAAGGCCTTGACCATGCCGTCGCCGAGACCTTGGGATGCGCCAGTGATGACAACGACTTTTTTCGAATTGCTCATGATGAACCTCTACTGATAAATGATGATTTAAAAATTTGGTAATCAGGCTTGTGCCATTTGTCTCAACATCTGTTCGTAGTACTCGACCGATTGCGAGCCGGACACCAGGTGACGACCGTTGAGCACCAGGGCCGGGACCGAATTGATGCCGTGCTGCCGATAAAACGCTTCAAGCTCACGCACCTCTTCGGCAAAGGCGCCTGACGCCAGCACCTTGTGTGCACGGGCCTCGTCCAACCCGGCTTCACCCGCCAGGCGCACCAGCGTCTGCTGATCACTCGGGTTCTGGCCTTCGCTGAAGTAAGCGCGCAGCAGGATCTTCTTCAGCGCCACCTGGCGGCCTTCTTCCCGCGCCCAGAGCAACAACCGGTGAGCGTCGAAGGTGTTGTAGAAGTGCGTGCGCTTTTCCAGATCGAACTTGAAGCCGATGGCCTCGCCGCGAGCGATCTGCATCGCCTTGCCAGAGGCGACGTCCTCGGCGGTGCGCCCGTATTTGCGCATCAAGTGCTCGACGGCTTTCTCGCCTTCAACCGGCATGTCCGGGTTCAGCTCGAAAGGCTTGTAGGTCAGCTCGACCGCCACCTCACCCGCCACGTTCTCGATCGCCTGCTCCAGCGCCGTCGCCCCCAGAGCACACCATGGGCACACCACGTCGGAAACGAAATCGATGGTCACCGACGCCGTCATGACTTCCCCTCCTCCGCCAGTTGTTTGCGGTACTGGGTGGTGGTGATACCGGCATAGCCCCAGTTATCGGTGTCGACTTCCTCGATCACGATGTGGGTCAGGTCAGGGCGTTTGTTGAGGACGCGTTCCAGTGTTTCAGTGATCTCGGCAATCACCTGAGCTTTCTGCTCGGTGGTAACGCCATCGCGGGTGATGCGTACGCTTACAAAAGGCATGATCGAAACTCCAGTGACCTTCCCGTCGGAATGATGGGAGAGGCGTTGGAGCTCAATGTATGGAGTTAGCTGGAGGGGATAAAGGTGGGGGCGGGAACATCATTAGTTACGTGAGGTAATAAGCCAAGTCAAACTTCAGCGTATCGAGATGCGGTGTTTATCCAGTCTCGGAACATGTCGCCGCGGACGACGTTCTCAAGACGTGTTCCCGATATCGCCTTTTGACGACATGAGCCAACAAGCACTCACAAAAAAACCCCGAACCAGTCGGGGCTTCTTCTTTTTCTCAGCCTTACATCAGGCCTCGATACCGCAACCCATCATCAGAAAATGTTGATCGGGTAGTCCACGAACACACGCACTTCGTTACCGCTGACGTTGTACTCGCTCGACTTCTGCGACACGCGCAGGATCGAGCTGCGCAGCTTCACGCTCAGGTCTTTGGCCGGGCCGCTTTGTACGACGTATTTGAACTGGTTGAAGATCTCGCGCTCGGTGCCGCCTTCGCTGGTGGAGGTGGTGATGTTGTCACCGCGTACATAGGCGAAGTTGTAGCTCAGGCCCGGCACCCCGAAGGTGCTGAAGTCCAGGCCGTAGCCCAGTTGCCAGCTGCGTTCGTCTTCGGCGTTGAAGTCGGACCAGTAGGAGTTGGCCAGGTAGATAGTGTTGCCACCGTCGCCGACGCGGTTTTGATCTTTCTGGTAGCCGCCGTAGGCGTAGCCCAGGTTGCTGTCGCCGGTGCTGCGCTGGTGAGCGAGGGTGAACGAGTGCGGGCCGGTGGCGAAGGTGGCTGCCAGGCTCCAGATCTTGTTGTCGTCGCCGGTAATACCGTTGTCACGGACGTAAGAGTCGTCCAGTTTGGTACGGTAGCCGTTGAAGTCCAGGGTCAGGGACTGATCCTTGTCGAACGGGAACACGTAGTTGGCGTTCACGTATTGCTTCTTCAGCACGTCTTCGACGTCGGAGGCATATAACGCGGCCTTGAATTGTTCGGTGAACTGGTAGCTACCGCCCAACACGTTGATCGACTTCAAGCCACCGCTGTCATGGCCTTCAGCGCTTTTGCGCGATTCGGCGGTGAAGCGACCGGCGTTCAGTTCCAGGCCCTTGATCTCCTTGGAGGTGATCAGGGTACCGGTGTAGCTTTCCGGCAGCAGACGACCGTTGTCGTAGCTCAGTACCGGCAGCACCGGCATCTGGTCGCCGTAGGTCAGCGTTGTGCTGGACAGACGGAATTTGACGGCTGCGCCAGCTTTGGCCAGGTCGTCAGCCGGTTCGCCGCTGGAACCCTGCTTGAAAAAGTCGATGCCCTGGGCGCCGCTGCGGTCTTCATTACGCTCCAGGTTGAGCGCGTACAGACCAAAGGCATCCACACCCACGCCGATGGTGCCTTGGGTGAAGCCGGACGAGAACGTACCGATGGCCGCTTGGCCCCACTCGGATTTATCCGGGTTGCCGTCTTTGTAGTCACGGTTCATGTAGGCATTGCGCAGCAGCACTTTGAGGCTGCTGTCTTCAACAAATCCCTTGGATTCGGCCTGGTCGTTAGCCATGGCCTGTGTAGCGCTCAAAATCCCCAGAGCGATCAGGCTGATTCGCTTGTTCAACATGTTGTTTTCCTTATTACGGGTTGAAACGCGCTGTGTTCAACGGCCGAAACGGCGCTATCGCGCTCTTTTTTCATCCCACAAACAAAAAGGCCCGCCCACGATCTCTCGCGGCGGGCCTTTTAATTATTTTTCGGTCATGGCGGTCTGCCACAGGCGTTGGACCGGATCGTAGCCGCGGCCTTAACGATGTGTCAATTTCATGAATCGTCTATAACCCGGCGAAATTCCTCTAAGAAATGAGTTTGCTTGGCAGAAAACCTCAACGGACGCGCAGTCTTATCGACTTCAAATAACGTTGAAAAGGCAAAAGTAACAATTGCGACACAATTGGAAACAATCAAGCAGAGCACCTTCTCAGGAATAATTAACACAAGTAAATAGCAAGCATTATCATTCGCGCCGCTCTTGTTACACCCCTAAAAATCCTACGGATGCGTTCTTCAATGCCTGCCCCTTTTCGCCTTACGCCCTTCAGCCTTGGGCTTTCTGCTCTGATATCTGCCGGTTTTTCCTACGCTGCGCCTACCACCTTACCTGCCACGTCCATCAGTGCCGAAACCGAGGCCGATGACCCACGTGTGAAGGAAACGAATACGGCGACCCGCACCAACACGCCGGTGCGCTACGTGCCTCAAGCCATCGACTCGATCAAGACCGCCAACGTTGTCGATTACGGCACCAACGACCTGGGCACCGCACTCAGTGGCATCCCCAACGTCAGCAGCGGCGCCGACACCCGCTTCGACAGCCTGCGCATCCGTGGTTTTGACGCCAGCAACGACTTCTATCTCGATGGTATCCGTGACGACAGCCAATACGTGCGCGACCTGCACAACATCGAACGCATCGACGTGCTCAAAGGTCCGGCCGCCGTGTTGTACGGCCGCGGCAGCCAGGGCGGGATCGTCAACCGGGTGAGCAAACTTCCGGAGTTCGGCCGCCGCTCGACCCTCGAAGCCCAGGGCGGCAGCGATGATCTTCGCAGCCTGTATGCCGACCTCAGCAGCGATCCATCCGAGAACATCAGCCTGCGCCTGAATATGGGCAACATGGACCAGAACAGTTTCCGCGATGGCGTGAGTGGTAATCGCCAGTTGTTTGCACCCTCGATGAGCTGGCAGCTGACGCCGGACCTGAACTGGCTGGTGCAGTACGAATACAGCCGTTACAACCGTACGCCGGATCGCGGTGTCCCCGGGGTCAACGGCCGCCCGGCAGACGTCGGACGCGACACGACCTACGGCAGCGAGCACGATTTCATCGACGACAAGTCGCAATCGCTGCGCTCCAAGCTCACCTACGAGCTCAGCGACAACTGGCAACTGCGCCAGACCCTGGGCGTGTTCAAGCTCAACAGCGATTTCGACAACACCTACCTGACCGGCTACAACCCGACCACCAACCAGGTCACGCGCCAGCACTGGCAACAGGACCTGACCACCCGCAACGTCTACAACAACGTTGAACTGGAAGGCGGGTTCGATACCTTCGGCCTGGAACATCGCCTGCTGACCGGCATCGAGATCGGCAGCCAGCGGCGCGATCCGACCTTGTACACCGCCGCCACCTCAGGCCCGGGCAGTTCACCGGTGCCGCCGCTGGACCTGAACAACCCCAATCGGGATTTACGCCACACCGGTCGCATGCAGGTCTCCAGCAGCTCGCACACCGAGGTCGAAAGCCGTGCGGTGTATGTGCAGGATCAGCTGCAACTGAACGATCAATGGCAACTGCTCGCCGGCTTGCGTTACGACACGTTCGACATCGAGTCGACCAACAAGCTGCGGGACATTTCCGAAGACCGTGACAGCCACAGCACCAGCCCTCGCGTAGGGCTGGTGTGGACGCCGCTGCAGAATCATTCTTTCTATGCCTCCTGGTCGAAGACGTTTTCGCCGGTCGGCGGTGGTTTGATCGGCATCACTCCGGGTGCGGCCGGCAATACCAACGACCTGAGCCCGGAGCTGACCAGGCAGAAAGAAATCGGCGTGAAAAGCGACTGGCTCGACGATCGCCTGAGCACCACGCTGGCGATCTACGAACTGGAACTCTACAACCGCCGCACCAGTGATCCGAACAACCCGACCATTACCTTGCTGACCGGTAAGCAACGTTCGCGTGGGATAGAGCTGACCGCCACCGGCAAGATCACCGGCGACTGGTATGTGCGCGGTGGCGTAGGTCTTCAGGACGCGACCATCGAGGAAGACAACAATGGCTTTGAAGGAAATCGCATCAGCAACGTGGCCAAGCGTAACGGCAGCCTGTTCGTGACCTGGAAACCTGAAACGGGCTGGTATGCCGAAACCGGGTTGACCCTGGTTGGCGATCGTTATGCCGACAACCTCAACACCACCGTGCTGCCGGGTTATGGCCGCTGGGATGCGTTGGCCGGGTTCAGGCAGAAGGATTGGGATCTGCGCGCCGCGCTGAACAACATCAGTGACAAGACGTATTACTCGTCGGCCACCAGTGCGGCGCAGATTCAGCCGGGTGAGCCGCGCAGCGTTGTGGTGACCGGGACTTACAGTTTCTAGCACCATCACCCTGTAGGAGCTGGCTTGCCAGCGATGGGGCCATCACATTCAACATTGATGTTGAATGACCTACCGCTATCGCTGGCAAGCCAGCTCCTACAGGGGGGCGGGGTAATTTTCTACAACTTGTCGCCCATAAAAAAAGCGCTGCCATCCCGGCAGCGCTTTTGTTTTTTCAATCCGTTGTTTTTCTTCTTATCCTTCCATCACATCCCACAACGCATCCAGTTCCGCTTCGCTGAACAAACCAGCGGGGTAGCGCTCGATCATCGTCCGGCGCGGATCACTTTGTGTGATCTGACGCGTTCCATTGGACTTTAACCAGTGCGCCAGGATCTGCAGCGACTCGCCATTGACTGCCAGGGGATGCAACGCCCGCTCACTTGCCACATTCACTTCGGCGTTCATTTCAACGCTCTCTCCCGGTTTTTGAGCGGCTAACTTATCCAAGGTTTATGACAGAACAACTAAGTTCTCCCCTCCCGGCATTACACCTTCGCAGATACAAGAGCTATGCCAAGGCGTGCGCGCTGTCGACAAGCGGATACAAAAAAGCCCGCAGTCCTTAAGGGCTGCGGGCTTCCCACAAAGTTGCGCGCGAAAACGTTTGCCTCTCTGATTTCGCCACTAACTCAAGCTGTTACAACTGCACTCACTCTTTGTGCGGTGCTGGCTGTTGTTGGGTAAGGCAGTGAATGTTGCCGCCTCCCAGTAACAGTTCACGGCCAGGCACCATGACCACTTCATGCTGGGGGAACAGGTTCTGCAAAATTTCTTTTGCAGGACCATCGAGCGGGTCGTCGAAACTCGGGGCGATGATGCCGCCGTTGACGATCAGGAAGTTCACATACGAACCGGCCAGACGCACGCTCGGATTGCGTTCCTGGGTGCCATCCACCGGGTCGACACCTGCGCATTCTTCCTCGGTCGCATACAGCGGCCCTGGAATTGGCATCTTGTGCACCGTAAATGGGCGACCTTTGGCGTCGGTGCTGTTTTGCAGCACTTTCATCGCGGCCTGGCAGCGTGGGTAGTTCGGGTCCTGTGGATCGTCGGTCCAGGCCAGCAGCACCTCTCCGGGACGCACGTAGCAGCAGAAGTTATCCACATGGCCGTCGGTTTCGTCGTTGAACAAGCCGTCCGGCAACCAGATGATCTTATCCACAGCCAGATGCGCACTGAGCACCGCTTCGATTTCCGCACGGTTCAGGTGCGGGTTGCGATTGCGGTTGAGCAGGCACTCTTCGGTAGTGATCAGCGTGCCTTCGCCATCGACATGGATCGAGCCGCCTTCAAGCACGAAGCCCTCGGTGCGGTAGCGTTGGCTGCGCTCGATCTCGAGGATCTTGCCGCCCACCTGCGAGTCGCGGTTCCACGGCGAATACAGGCCACCGTCAAAACCGCCCCACGAGTTGAAGTCCCAGTTCACGCCGCGGACTTCGCCGTTGTTGTTGATGACGAACGTCGGTCCTGTGTCCCGGACCCAGGCATCGTCGCTGGACATCTCGACCACGCGGATATTGGGTACGTCCAGGCGGGCACGGGCGTTTTCGTACTGGCCGGCGGACACCGCCACGGTGACCGGTTCGAAACGGGCGATGGCCTTGGCCACCGCCATGTGCGCGGCTTGCGCCGGCTTGCCGCCCAGGCGCCAGTTGTCCGGACGCTCGGGCCAGATCATCCAGGTCTGGGTTTGTGGTGCCCACTCGGCCGGCATGTAGAAGCCGTCTGCGCGAGGGGTGCTGCTCAAAGTGGTCATGTCGATCAGGACTCCAGGGAACCGTCGAGGGTTTTCAGCGCGCTGTACAGGTTCGGACGACGGTCACGGAACGAGCCCCACGCGCTACGGATGTGTTCCAGTTGGTCGAGGTCGAAGGTGTGAACCAGGATGCCTTCTTCGGTTTCGTTGAGTTCCTGCACCTTCTCGCCGAACTGGTTGGCGATGAACGACGAACCATAGAAGGTAATGTCGTAGCCGTCTTGTTCTTCGTTGCCGATGCGGTTACTGGCGATCAGCGGCATCAGGTTAGCGCCGGCGTGGCCCTGTTGCACGCGTTGCCAGTGATCACGGGACGAAATGGTCTTGTCGTGCGGCTCGCTGCCGATGGCGGTCGGGTAGAACAGGATTTCCGCGCCTTGCAACGCCATGCTGCGCGCAGCCTCGGGGAACCACTGGTCCCAGCAGATGCCCACGCCGATTTTCGCGTAGCGGGTGTTCCACACCTTGAAGCCGGTATCGCCCGGGTTGAAGTAGTACTTCTCGTGGTAGCCAGGGCCATCTGGAATGTGGCTTTTACGATAAATCCCGAGATTGCTGCCGTCGGCGTCAATGATCGCGATGCTGTTGAAACGCGCACGGCCTGCCAGTTCGTAGAAGCTGATCGGCAGCACTACTTGCAGTTCCCTGGCGACTTTCTGGAAGTGCTTGATGGCGACGTTGTCTTCGACCGTCGTCGCCAGCTGCAGGTAATCCGGGTTCGGCTTCTGGCAGAAGTACGGCGCTTCGAACAGTTCCTGGATCAGGATGATCTGCGCGCCCTTGGCGGCGGCTTCGCGGACCAGCCGTTCAGCGACTTCGATATTGCCTTCAAGGTCCCAGGAACAGGCCATCTGGGTAGCGGCGACGGTAACGTTACGGCTCATGAATCATCTCCGGGCAAGTGCGTGACGGTCGGGCATGGTTGATCCACACCCTGGCATTGGCGACTTTATAGCCGATAAATATCGGCTTTAGAAGCGACAGATGTGCCATGCGTCTAAAATTTCACACTTAAACCCGATAACAATCGAATTAACACCACCACTCCCTGTAGGAGCGAGCTTGCTCGCGAAAGCGGTCAATCAGACAAGAATTCGTGGCTGACACGGCCTCTTCGCGAGCAAGCTCGCTCCTACAGTGAGTATGTGTTTACAGACCCTCCGCGAGCACCTTCGAGAGCATATCCACGAAGAAATCCACGCTCCGGCGCGTAGTGACCATCGGCGGCTTGATCTTCAGCACATTCAGGTAATCGCCAGTCGGTTGCATGAAGATCCCCAGCTCGCGCAAACGGTCGCACAACGCCGTGGTTTCCTCGGTGGCCGGCTCCAGGGTTTCACGGTTGCGGATCAACTCCACCCCCAGATAAAACCCGGAACCATGCACCGCGCCGACCAACGGATGAATATCGATCAGCGCTTCAAGACGCTCCTTGAAGTACCCGCCGACCACCTGGGCGTTTTCCCAGAGCTTTTCCTCTTCCATCACATCCAGCACCGCCATGCCGATCTGGCAACTGACCGGGCTGCCGCCGGCGGACGAGAAGAAATACCCTTCGGCCTCCAGCGCTTCGGCGATTTCCCGGCGGGTGATCACTGCACCCAGGGGCTGGCCGTTACCCATGCCCTTGGCCATGGTGATGATGTCCGGCACCACGCCCTGCTCTTCGAACCCCCAGAAGAAATCGCCCATGCGCCCGTAACCCACTTGCACTTCGTCGGCGATGCACACGCCGCCTTGGGCGCGGACCATTGCGTAAACCTGCTGCAAGTACCCCGGCGGCAGTGAAATACCACCGGCATTGCCGTACACAGGCTCGCAAATGAAACCGGCCAGTTGACGCTTTTGCTCGGCGATTTTCGCCAGGTTGTGTTCGACGCTGCGCACGTAGTCCGGCGTGCTGTCAGGGCCGCGGAATTCGCCGCGATAGGTATTCGGCGCGATCACCGGGTGCACCCAGTCCGGACGGCTGCTCAAGGCCTTGGGGTTGTCGGCGATCGAAGTCGAGACCGCATCCGCGCCTACCGTCCAGCCGTGATAGGCCTCCAGCACGCTGAGCATGTCGCGCCCGCCGCTGTAGGCCCACGCCAGGCGAATGGCCAGGTCGTTGGCCTCGCTGCCGCTGTTGACCAGGAACACCCTATCCATGCCCTCTGGCGACAGTTTCAGCAAACGCTCGGAGAATTCGGCCACCGCCGCATAGTTGAACCGCGAGTTGGTGTTGAGCAACGACCACTGACGGCTGGCAACCGCCGCCATGCGCGGGTGGCCGTGGCCGAGTACCGCGACGTTGTTGAGCATGTCGAGGTAGGAGCGGCCCTGCATGTCGATCAGGTGGTTGCGCCAGCCGCGTTCGATACGCGGCGGGTCGACGTAATAGTGTTTTTGCGTACGGGCGAAACTGGCGTCGCGCCGAGCCAGCAAGGTCTGCGAATCGAGTTCTTCCTGCGCATCGCACGCCAGGCCCAGCAGCGTCGCCGGCGACGGGCAAAGCGCTTGCCAGGCGGCGGCGCGCGAAGGTGTGCAGAACAGTGGCGCACTGATCGACGCACCTCGGCACAACTGCACGATCAACGGCCCGCTGACCGAGCCCAGCACCTGGCCTTTTACCAGCGCCGCACCGCTGTGCAGCGATGGCGTTACGCCCCACAACCGCACACTCAGTTGCGGACCATCCAGTTGCAGCACCCCGGCCATCGGCTGGTGCACCACCCCGGCAAACGGCGCTTCGACTGCCGTGCCATGGGGCACGCGCAACTCGACGTGCAAGGGACAAGTGTCCGGTTCGCCGGCAGTGTCCGGGCGCGTGCGCGACAACCGATATTGCCCATAACGACTGGCCGCCAGGCCGTGGGCAGCGGAGGCTTCGTCCAACAGGCGCTGATCGATGCCTTCCTGCTCCCAGTTACCGGCCTCGAAATGCGGGCTGAGCACGCCGAGGTCGATCAACGCAAACTCGCGCCCCACCAGGCTCGGCAGCAGCGGTGCGAAACCTTCGCTGCCAATGTCCGGCAGGCGCTGTCCGACGGCCGACAGGATGGCCGCTTCCATCAGCGCCAACGGCACCGAGGTGGCCACACGGAAAATTTCCCACTCGTGGACCAGGTTGTCGCGGCTATAGGCATTGCCCGGATCGATGCTGACCTGCTGTTCGCCACTGAGCACCAGTACTGCCGCGCGGGCGACGATCAGCGGCCACAGCGCCAGCAGTTCTTCGTGTTGCAGCGGATTGACCGCGTGATAGGCCTGCACCGCCGGCAAAATGCAGAAGGGATCGCCTCCGCCATGATGCAGCAACGCGGCACAGGTCACCGACAGGTCGGTAATGCGCCAGGTGCGGATCAGGTCGCCGAAATCGATCACGCCTTGCAACTGCCAATGGCGTTGCGCATCGCGCTGCCAGACCACGTTGTCGTCGGTGATGTCCATGTGAATGGCTTGCACGGGCAACTTGTCTTGCAGTGGCAACAAATGGCGCTCTGCCTGTTCGCACGCTTCAACGATCAGGCGGCGCTGGGTTTCATCCTTGATCACCGGCAGCAAATGGGCGATCAGCGCATGGGCGTGGCGCGCGTCCCACTGCAGGGTGCGCACCAGCCCCGGATGGTCAAAATCCGCCAGTGCGAGGTCCATTTCACCGCACAGCCGCCCGAAACCGGCCACCACCGTGCGATTGAAATGTTCGAGGTGCGTCAGCGATTGTCCTTCGATGTAATCCAGCAGACGCACATGCACCGCTTGGCCTGCGACCTCCAGGGACAACAGGTCCGCACCGTTTTTCGCCGCAATCACCCGCGGCACATGGACGTCAGGATGCTCAGCCAGGTGCTTGAGCCCGGCATGCTGGGCTTGCAGCTCGAGCGCCGAATAGTCGCCCCGGCAGATTTTCAGGACAAACCGCCCCTGATCGCTGTCGACGCGAAAATTCAGATCCTGCTGGCTGCCCAGGGGCTGTAATCTTGCGCTAAGCCCGTAATGCGCCTGCAGCAGCTCTAGCGCTTGCTCCGCTGACACTTGCGGGCTGGGCAAACTGGCGCGATGAATCAACGTGGCGAGCGGCATACAACGACCCCTGAAATTTTATTAGGCGCCTATATCGCCACTGCTCAAGGCGATACGCAACCCCCTTGAAACGGCTGGCAAGCGGCTGGATCGGTCAACTACCAAGAAAAAAACCACATGACACTCGCCCTTGCAGGCACTCTAGGCAAGAATGGCGACCATCAATGCCCATCGTTGGAGAAACCCATGAATGTTGTGACCACCGACCTGCCCGGTGTTTTGATCATCGAGCCCAAGGTTTTCGGTGACGAACGGGGGTTTTTCTACGAAAGTTTCAACGCCAAGGCTTTCAAGGAAGCCACTGGCCTGAATACGCAATTCATTCAGGACAACCATTCGCGCTCGCAACAAGGCGTGCTGCGCGGGCTGCATTACCAACTGGAGAACACCCAGGACAAGCTGGTTCGGGCCTGCGCCGGGGAAATTCTTGATGTCGCCGTCGACGTGCGGCGCAGCTCGCCGCATTTCGGCAAATGGGTGGCCGTACGCCTTTCTGCGCAGAACAATCGCCAGCTGTGGATCCCCAAGGGTTTCGCCCACGGTTTCCTGGTGTTGAGTGATTTCGCCGAGGTTCTCTACAAAACCACCGAGTACTACAACCCGGTGGCCGAGCGCAGCATTCGTTGGGACGATCCGGACCTGGCCATCGAGTGGCCGCCGCTGGATACAGCGCCGCAACTGTCGGCCAGGGATCAGGCCGCCGCATTCTTCAAGGACGCCGACGTCTTCGACTGAAACGGCGGCGCCCGTTTCAGCGCGCAGACTGCGTCGGCAAGCCTAGGCATAATGCACCTGTACCCACAGGCGCTCGATGATCATGACTCCGACCCTTCCCCGCAGACCCCGCTGGCGCAGCCTGGCCCTGCTCGCGTTGTGCCTGGCGCCCTTGCTGTGGCCGCTGGAGCATCTGGCCGAGCGCTATTACCGCAGCGAACTGGCCGGGCAGAATCGCCAGACCCTCGATCTCTACGTCGCCAACCTGCTGGGCACCCTGCATCGTTATGAAGTATTGCCGCAGATCCTCGGCGACCTGCCAGCCCTGCGCGCCGTGCTTGGCGCGCCGGACGATGGCGTCACCCAGGGCAACGCCAACCGTCTGCTGAAAAACATCAGCACCCAGACCGGCGCCGAAGTCATGTACCTGATGGACACCACGGGCAAGACCCTGGCCGCCTCCAACTGGGACAAGCACGACAGCTTCGTCGGTCGTAACTTTGCCTTCCGGCCGTACTTCAGCGAAGCCATGGCCGGTCGACTCGGACGTTTTTTCGGCCTGGGCACCACGTCCGCCAAACGTGGCTACTTCTTCGCCGCTGCCGTGCGCGAGGGCGAGAAAATCACCGGCGTGCTGGTGGTCAAGGTCGACCTCGACCACACCGAAAGCCTGTGGGGCAAAACCCCGGAGCAACTGCTGCTGACCGATCACAACGGCGTGGTCATCCTCACCTCGCGGCCCGAATGGCGCTTTCGTTCGACCCGTGAGTTGAGCGAAGAAGAGCGCAAGGCAATCACCGCAATCCAGCCCTACCCCACCCGCGAACCCAAGCCGCTGAAGCTCAATCCCAACGCCTGGTTGACCCAGACCCAGGCGATCGCGGAAACCGGCTGGAACGTCAGCATCCTCGCCCCGCGCACCCTGATAGATCGCCCGGTGCGCACGGTGCTCGCCATCGGTGGCGCGACGCTGCTGGTGTTGATGCTGTTGCTCGGCCTGATGATGCAACGCCGCCGCCACTACCTGGAACGGATCGCCTTCGAAGCCAAGGCCCGGCGCGAACTGGAAGGCCGGGTGGCCGAGCGCACCAGTGATCTTGAGGGCCTCAACCGTCGACTCAAACAGGAAGTGCTGGAACGCGAACAGGCCCAGCAAGAACTGGTTCGCGCCCAGGATGACCTGGTGCAGGCCGGCAAGCTGTCGGCCCTGGGCACGATGTCGGCAAGCATCAGCCACGAACTCAACCAACCCTTGGCGGCCATCCGCAGCTACGCGGAAAACGCCGAAGTGCTGCTCGACCACCAGCGCACCGACGATGCCCGCGGCAATCTCAAGCTGATCAGCGAATTGACCGGACGCATGGCGTCGATCATTGCTCACCTGCGCGCCTTTGCCCGGCGCGATCGCCATGCCCCGGAGAGCGTCGCCCTGCAACCGGCGCTGGACGATGCCCTGGCCTTGCTGGCCAAGCGTCGGCGCAGTATGGAAGTCGAGTTGATCCGCGACTTGCCCGCCGCCACTTTGTGGGTAGAGGCCGGAGAAACCCGCCTGCGCCAGGTGCTGGGCAACCTGCTGGCCAACGCCCTGGATGCCCTGACGGAAAAAGGCCCGCCGCGAAAACTCTGGTTGAGTGCCCAATCCACGGCCGATGGCGTCAACCTGTACATTCGCGACAACGGCCCCGGTTTCTGCCTGGAGGCCCTCGGCCGCGCCAGCGAGCCCTTCTACACCACCAAGACCCGCACCCAGGGCCTTGGATTGGGGCTGGCGATCTGCGAGACCCTGATGCGCGCCTTCGGCGGCGAACTGTCGTTCGCCAACCACAAGGAAGGCGGCGCCCTGATTACCCTGAAACTGCGCGCAGGCGCACCGGGTGTGAGCCTGCAACCGTCCGAGGACCGAAGTGCATGACCATCGACAACCGCATCCAGGTCGTGTTGATCGACGACGATCCCCATCTGCGCCAGGCCTTGAGCCAGACCCTTGACCTGGCCGGCCTGAAGATTCTGCCGCTGGCAGAAGCCAAGGGCCTGGCCGCGCAACTGGAGCGCGACTGGCCGGGCGTGGTCGTCAGCGATATCCGCATGCCGGGCATGGACGGCATCGAACTGCTGACCGAACTCCACGCCCAGGACCCGGAACTGCCGGTGCTGCTGATCACCGGCCACGGCGATGTGCCGCTGGCGGTGCAAGCCATGCGAGCCGGGGCCTATGACTTTCTGGAAAAACCCTTCGCCAGCGACGCCCTGCTCGACAGCGTTCGCCGCGCCCTGGCCCTGCGCCGACTGGTGCTGGACAACCGCAGCCTGCGCCTGGCCCTGAGCGATCGCAATGAATTGAGCACACGCCTGGTCGGACACTCGCCCTCGATGCTGCGCCTGCGCGAGCAAATCGGCGCCTTGGCGGCGACCCGGGCGGACGTGCTGATCCTCGGTGAGACCGGGGCCGGCAAAGAAGTGGTGGCCCGCGCGCTGCATGACCTGTCGAATCGGCGCAATGGTCCGTTCGTGGCGATCAACGCCGGGGCGCTGGCCGAGTCGGTGGTCGAAAGCGAGTTGTTCGGCCACGAGCCAGGCGCTTTCACCGGTGCGCAGAAACGCCGCATCGGCAAGTTCGAGTTTGCCAACGGCGGCACGCTGTTTCTCGATGAGATCGAAAGCATGAGCCTGGACGTCCAGGTGAAATTGCTGCGCTTGCTGCAGGAGCGGGTGGTCGAACGTCTGGGCGGCAATCAACTGATCCCGCTGGACATCCGCATCATCGCCGCCACCAAGGAAGACCTGCGTCAGGCCGCCGATCAGGGGCGCTTCCGCGCCGACCTGTACTATCGCCTGAACGTCGCGCCCCTGCGCATTCCGCCACTGCGCGAACGCGGTGAAGATGCGCTGATGCTGTTCCAGCATTTCGCCGATGAAGCCAGCGCCCGCCACGGCTTGCCGCCGCATGAACTGCAACCCGGGCAACGCGCCCTGCTGTTGCGCCACACCTGGCCTGGCAACGTGCGCGAACTGCAAAATGCGGCCGAACGCTTCGCCCTGGGCCTGGAACTGGCGCTGGATAACAACGAGGTGCAAGGCTCGGTTGGCACGACGGTAGACATGGTCAGCGGCGGGTTGAGCGAGCAGGTGGAAAACTTCGAAAAAACCCTGATTGCCGCGGAACTGGCGCGCTCGCACAGCTCGGTACGCAGCGTCGCCGAGGCGCTTGGCATTCCACGCAAGACCTTGCATGACAAATTGCGCAAGCACGGCCTGAGCTTTGCCGACAGCGGCACCTCCACCCATGGCGACGACCTCGATTGAGCCGCCGCCCACTCATCCACTACAAACAAGAGGCCCCTGAATGAGCCGCGACAGTCGTCAACTGGAATCCGTCCTCCACCACGACATTCCCCTCACCCGGGACATGGGCCTCAAGGTGCTCGACTGGCACGATCAGCAACTGCGCCTGTACTTGCCGCTGGACGCCAACGTCAACCACAAGAGCACCATGTTCGGCGGCAGCCTGTATTGCGGCGCGGTACTGGCCGGTTGGGGTTGGCTGCATTTACGCCTGAAAGAAGAAGGGATAAGCGACGGGCACATCGTTATTCAGGAAGGGCAGATCAACTACCCGCTGCCAGTGACAGGCGATGCACACGCCATTTGCCAGGCGCCGAGTGCGCAGGTGTGGAAGAAATTCCTGGCGATGTATCAGCGGTACGGACGGGCGCGATTGAGCCTGCATACGCGAGTCGTAAACGCGGGTAGCGATGAGGATGCAGTGAAGTTTGTCGGGCAATACGTGCTACACCGCTAACGCAAAAATCGCAGCCATACGAATACCCCTGTAGGAGCTGCCGCAGGCTGCGATCTTTTGATTTTAACCTCGAGCCAACGCCAACAACTGCTCCCGCCAAGCAGCCTTGGCCGGCAGCGCCAAAAAGAACTCATTCAAAAGCGACTCCCGCGCCGGATAACAGAACGGCGCCCCCTTCAAATCGAGCACCTCGCCACCCGCCCCTTCAAGCACGCCTTGAGCCGCTGCTGTATCCCACTGCGAAGTCGGCGCCAGGCGTGGATAACAATCCGCCGCCCCCTCGGCCAACAGGCAGAACTTCAGAGAACTGCCGATGTTGGCCAGTTCCAGTTCTCCCAGGCTGGCGCTCAACCCAGCCAGCAAGCGTTCCTGCTCTGGACTGGAATGGCGACGGCTGGCAACCACGGTGAACGGCTGACCGGGGGCCGGAACATCACGCACCGCAATCGCCACGGGCGTGCCACCTTGATCGCCACGCCACGCGCCGAACCCGGCACCACCGACATAGAAACGCCCGTTGGTCGGCATCGACACCACGCCAAATACCACGCGCCCCTGCTCGATCAACGCGATGTTGACGGTGAACTCTTCGCTGCCGGAAATGAATTCCTTGGTGCCGTCCAGCGGGTCCACCAGCCACCAGCGCTGCCATCCGGCGCGTACGCTCTGGGGGATGTTGGCGTCTTCCTCGGACAGCACCGGGATGCTCGGATCGAGTGCCGTCAGCCCGGCCAGGATCAGATGGTGAGCGGCCAGGTCTGCGGCCGTCACGGGTGAATCATCCGCCTTGGCGGTCACCTGCGTGCCGGTGCGCCAAAATGGCAGGATCGCATCGCCGGCCTGCAACGCCAGCTCGACCACCGGCGCCATCAATGGGTGGGGAAAATTCATGGCTGGAACACCCCGCGCTGGGTCAACAGGTCACGGGCCAGGTACAAGGCTGCCAAGGCCCGGCCTTCGGTGAACTTCGGGTTCTGCGCCAGCGCCGACAACTCGCGCAGGTTGACCTTGTCCACGCCCATCGGCTCAGGTTCGTCACCTTCCAGGCGTTCTTCGTACAGGTCAGTGGCCAAGACCACCTGGATTTTCTGGCTCATGTAACCGGGGGACAGCGACAGCTCGGTCAAATGCTCAAGCTGTCGCGCGCCAAAACCGGCTTCTTCCTTGAGCTCGCGCTCGGCTGCCGCCAGAACGTCCTCACCTGGCTCGATCAAGCCTTTGGGCAGCGAGAATTCGTATTCATCGGTACCACCGCAGTATTCCTCGACCAGGACAGCATGGTCCGCATCGAGCATCGCCACGATCATCACGGCGCCATAACCTGCACCCTTGCCGACCAGCCGCTCATAGGTGCGCTCCACGCCATTGGAAAAACGCAGCTTCAGTTCCTCGACGCAGAACAAACGGCTGGTGGCGACAATCTCGCGGGCGAGGATGGTGGGTTTCTGGCGCATGAGCGGCTCCTGGGCGATAGCGGGTTACTATACCCGGCCTATCCTGTTTGTTGTCCCCGGATACCTTTTTTTACCGCTGGAGAAGTTTTTATGTCCCTGCTGCCCTGGCGCGATATCGATACCGTTCTGCTGGACATGGACGGCACGCTGCTGGACCTGCACTTCGACAACCATTTCTGGCTGGAGCACCTGCCAAAGCGCTATGCCGAATGGCACGGAGTGAGTCGGGCCATGGCCGATATGGAACTGCAGCCCCTGTTTGAACGCAATGCCGGCCAGCTGCAGTGGTACTGCCTGGATTTCTGGAGTGCCGAACTGAAGCTGCCGGTGCGCGAGCTGAAACTGGAAACCGCTCATCTGATCGCCCTGCGCCCGGATGCGGACACCTTCCTGGCAGCGATCAAGCGTGCAGGCAAACGCGTGGTGCTGATCACCAACGCACACCGCGATTCGCTGTCCTTGAAGCTGGAAAGAATCGAACTGGGACCCTATTTCGAGCGCCTGATCAGCTCCCACGATTACGGTTTCCCCAAGGAAAACCCGCAGTTCTGGGATGCCTTGCAGGCCGACATCGACTTCGACCCGGCGCGCAGCCTGTTTATCGACGATACCTTGCCGATCCTGCGCAGTGCGCGGGATTTTGGTGTGGGGCATTTGCTGGCCGTGAAAGAGCCGGACAGCCAAAAGGGGCCCAAGGACACCGCTGAATTTGCCGCAGTGGGTGATTATCGGGATTTGATAACCGGCCTTTGATTCCCTGTAGGAGCTGCCGAAGGCTGCGATCTTTTGACTGTGATCTTTAAAAACAAGATCAAAAGATCGCAGCCTGCGGCAGCTCCTACAGAGCCTCACATTATTCGGGAATCCGCAACGATTGCCCCGGATAGATCTTGTTCACATCCTTGAGCATGGGTTTGTTGGCCTCGAAGATTTTGTTGTACAGGTTGGCATTGCCATACACGCGCAAGGAAATGGCACTCAGGGTGTCGCCCTTCTCGACCACGACAAACTTCGCCGCCACGACCACAGGTCCAGTAACAGTGATCTCGTCTTCAACACCGCTGACACCTGCCACATTGCCCAGGGCCAGGAGGATTTTCTCCTTCTCTTCCTGCGTATTCGCTTCGCCGCTGGCGATGACCTTATCGCCCTCGACCTTGACCTGAATCTTGGAAGTGTCGATCCCCGTCAACGCACGCTGCACATGCTTGGTCAACGCCTCGCTGTTGGCTTCGGCTTTGTCCGGCGTCAACGCATCGAGGATTTTTTCACCGGCTTCTTTTAGAAAACTGAACAGGCTCATTGTTTCGCTCTCCTTGGGTTTCGGGTTCCAGACGCAAAAGCCTAGACCACGGCAGTCATTTGCCAATCCAAACCGACCAATGACGCCGCTTGCGATAGAATCGCCCCTTCCCGCCTCCAGGAACGAAGATGGACATCAAGCAGCTGAAATTCCTCATCGCTCTGGACGAAACCCGCCATTTCGGCCAGGCCGCCGCGCGCTGCCACATTACCCAGCCGACCCTGTCCATGCGCCTGCGCAGCCTCGAAGAAGAACTCGACCTGCCGCTGGTCAATCGCGGCCAGCGCTTCGAAGGCTTCACTGCACCTGGCGAGCGGGTGCTGGCTTGGGCGCGCACCGTTCTGGCGGCCTATGATGGCCTGTACGCCGAGGCGGCCGCCTGTCGCGGTAACCTGGTCGGCACCCTGCGCCTGGGCGTGGTGCCGCTGTCGAGCTTCGATCCCTTGCCGCTGCTGCAACGCCTGCACACGGAACACCCGAACCTGCGCTTCGAACTCTCGGCACTGAGTTCCGAGCAGATCCTCGAACAACTGGCGAACAATCGCCTGGACCTCGGCGTGTCCTACCTCGAACGCCTGGATGCCGAGCGCTTCGATTCCCTGACCTTCAGTGAAACCCGCATGGGCCTGCTCTACGATCAGCGTTTCTTTACCTTTGGCGATACACCGCTGAGTTGGGAGTCGCTGATCGAATTACCGCTGGGCATGCTCACCAGCGGCATGCACTTTCGCCAGTCCATCGACCACAACTTCCATAGTCGAGGGCTCAACCCGCAGCCTTTGTTGCAAACCGATGCCGTTCATCAACTGTTACAAGCTGTGCACGGTGGCTTGTGCTGCGCGGTGATGCCGTTGGACGGAGGCCTGGAAGGACTGACCGATCATTTGCGCCTGCAACCGATCGAAAACGCCCAGACCCTTGGCCGGCTGGGGCTGATCATGCGACGCAGCGCGCCACGCTCGGCCTTGGCGGAGGCCTGTTTTGCGCTTTATCAACAATCGTTGATCGGCGCTTGATCGACGGCATCTATCGGCAGATCAGTAATAGCGATTAGACGTGACAAGTTGCCGCGCCTAGTCTTAAAGCTGATCAAACCCTCGGTGATGCCATGAACGCCAAGCGCCCAGCCTGCGCGGCGCCTGCCCTCGAAACGCCCGCGCCCGACGCCAGCCAAACGTACAGCTACAGCAACCTCGAACATTCGGAGTCGGCCAGCACCGCGCTGGCCGAGGAAGTCGCACTGGCGATTGCCTATAACGGCATCAGCCAGGCGGTGATGCTGGTAACGCCCACGGACCTTGAAGACTTCATCGTCGGCTTCAGCCTGGGCAGCGGCATCATCCAGGACGCCACGGACATCTATGACCTGCAACTCAGCGGCTCGGGCTCGGCGCAGTACGCGCAAGTGACCATCGCCAATCGCGCGTTCTGGAACCTCAAGCAACAGCGTCGGCAACTGGCCGGTACCAGCGGTTGCGGGCTGTGCGGCGTGGAAGCGGTCGAGCAGGCATTGCCGGACCTCCAGGTATTGCCCGGCGCCCCGCTGCCACCCATTGAATGGCTCGATGGCCTGCGCCAGCGCATTGGCGCGTTCCAGCCGCTTGGCCAGCACTGTGGGGCGGTGCACGCGGCTGTGTTCATGAACGACCAGGGCCAACTGTTGCTGGGCCGTGAAGATATCGGCCGGCACAACGCCCTCGACAAATTGATTGGTGGCTTGATCCGGCAAAACATTCCGACGGCAGGCGGGCTGGCGATCGTCACCAGTCGCTGCAGCCTCGAATTGATCCAGAAAGTCTTGCGCGCCGGCATCCAGACCCTGGTCAGCCTGTCATCTCCGACAGGGCTCGCCGTGCAATGGGCCCGTCGCCACAACCTCAATCTCATCCATCTGCCACAAAAGAATGCGCCGCGGGTCTACAGCCCAGCGTTGGAGAACCAAGCGTGAGTCAACACCGTCAAGCCGACCAGAAACCTGTCCCTCGCTACAAACCCTACACAGGCCCGGCCGGAGGTTGGGGCGCACTGATCAGCGTCGCCCAGGCCTGGTTGACCAGCGACAACGCGCTGAAAAACCTGCGCATGATGCTCAAGACCAACAAGAACGGCGGCTTCGACTGTCCCGGCTGCGCCTGGGGTGACTCCAACGAAGCCGGCATGGTGATGTTCTGTGAGAACGGCGCCAAGGCGGTGAACTGGGAAGCGACCAAACGCCGCGTCGACGCCAGTTTTTTCGCCAAACACAGCGTCACTTCGCTGCTGGAGCAAAGCGACTACTGGCTTGAATATCAGGGCCGGCTGACCGAGCCGATGAGCTATGACGCCGAGACCGATCGCTACAAGCCGATCAGTTGGGACGCTGCCTTTGCGCTGATCGCCAAACACCTGAACGGCTTGGCGAGCCCGGACCAGGCCGAGTTCTATACTTCCGGCCGGGCCAGTAACGAAGCGGCTTTCTTGTACCAACTGTTCGTGCGCGCCTATGGCACCAACAACTTCCCCGACTGTTCGAACATGTGCCACGAAGCCAGCGGCGTTGCGTTGTCACAAAGTGTCGGCGTAGGCAAAGGCACCGTGACCTTCGACGACTTCGAACACGCCGATGCGATTTTCGTCTGGGGCCAGAACCCCGGCACCAACCATCCTCGGATGCTCGAACCGTTGCGTGAAGCAGTGAAGCGCGGCGCACAGGTGGTGTGCATCAACCCACTGAAAGAGCGCGGCCTGGAGCGCTTCCAGCACCCGCAACACCCGATCGAAATGCTCACCAATGGCGACAAACCGACCAACACCGCGTACTTCCGTCCGGCGCTGGGCGGCGACATGGCGATCATGCGGGGTATGGCGAAATTCCTGCTGCAATGGGAGCGTGATGCACAGAATGCGGGCGAGCCTGCGGTGTTTGATCACGCCTTCCTCAACGAACACAGCGTCAATGTACTGGACTACCTGGCCGCCATCGACGAAACCCCATGGGAGCAGATCGTCGAGCAGTCCGGCCTGCCCCTGGTGGAAATCGAGCGAGCGGCGCGCATGTACGCCAAGGGCAAGAACGTCATCATGTGCTGGGCCATGGGCATCACCCAGCATCGCCATTCGGTCGCGACCATCCAGGAAATCGCCAACCTGATGTTGCTGCGCGGCAACATTGGACGGCCAGGCGCCGGCCTGTGCCCGGTGCGTGGCCACAGCAACGTGCAGGGCGACCGGACCATGGGCATCAACGAACGGCCACCCGTGGCGTTCCTTGATGCCCTGGAGCGTCGCTTCCAGATCAAGGTTCCGCGGGAAAACGGCCACAACGTGGTCGAGGCGATTCATGCCATGGCCGAAGGCCGGGCCAAAGTCTTCATCGGCCTGGGTGGCAACTTCGCTCAAGCCACCCCGGACAGCCCGCGCACCTTCCAGGCCCTGCGCAACTGCGACCTGACCGTGCAGATCAGCACCAAGCTTAACCGCAGCCATCTGACTCACGGCAAAGACGCCCTGATCCTGCCGTGCCTGGGCCGTACCGACATCGACATCCAGACTGAAGGCGCGCAAGCGGTGACTGTCGAAGATTCGTTCAGCATGGTCCACGCCTCCAACGGACAGTTGCAGCCACTGTCGAACCAGATGCGCTCGGAACCGGCGATCCTGGCCGGCATCGCCGCCGCGACCCTGGGCAGCCATCCGGTCGACTGGAACTGGCTGGTGGCCGACTACAGGCGCATCCGCGACTTGATTGCCGATACCATCCCAGGCTTCAAGGATTTCAACGTAAGGGTCAAGCACCCAGGCGGCTTCTACCTGGGCAACAGCGCCGGCGCGCGCAAGTGGAATACCTCATCCGGCCGGGCCAACTTCCGCCCGAACGCGCTGCCCAGGGATCTGGTTCACGAACGTACCCGCGCCACCGGTGTGTTGCCGGACCTGATCATGCAATCGATGCGCTCCCACGATCAGTACAACACCACGATCTATGGTCTCAATGACCGTTACCGCGGGGTTAAAGGCCAACGTGATGTGCTGTTCGTCAACGAAGCTGACATCATTCGCCTGGGCTTCAAGCCGGGGCAGAAGGCGGACATCGTGTCGATCTGGGATGATGGCGTTGTACGACGGGTGAAGGGCTTCACGCTGCTGGCATTTGATATTCCTGCAGGACAAGCGGCGGCGTACTATCCGGAAGTGAATCCGCTGGTGCCGCTGGAGAGCACCGGGGATGGCAGCCATACACCAACGTCGAAGTTCGTGGCGATCCGGTTGGAAGCGGCGAGTGAGACTGGGTTGATCATGGCCAGGTCGGCCTGATTCGGCGTCTGGACTGGCGTCTTCGCGAGCAAGCCCGCTCCCACATTTGATCTTCAGCGAACACAGATTTTATGTACGCCTGGTATTCAATGTGGGAGCGGGCTTGCTCGCGAAAGCGGTGGATCATCCAACGAATAACCCGGATGAAACAGTTTCCAAACGCCCACAAAAAAGGCCGTTTTTCACAAAAACGGCCTATCCGAAGTAACTAAAGACCGGCGAAAAACCATTAAGTTCCGCCCAAAAAACAGCAACTTATAGAAATGTGCTCAAGTCGTGTTACTCGTCGGATTTCGATTGTCACGCCCATGACACAGCCTCAGGATCGCGTCGTCATCCCCTTGAGGTTCCTCCATGAAGTTCTCCTCGATTCTCTTGTTGTCCCTTGGCCTGGTCAGTGGCATGGCCTCTGCTGGCGGCACCACCGAAGCAGGTGTGGGCGGCGCATTGGGCGGGGTTTTGGGCTCGGTCGTCGGCCAATCGCTGGGCGGCAATACAGGTTCCACCATCGGCGCGGCCCTGGGCGGCGCGGGTGGTAGCGCAGTCGGCGCAGACAAACGCAGCCGTGGCGAAGCCGCCATTGGCGGTGCGTTGGGCGCAGCAGGCGGTAACGTGGTTGGCCGCAGCGTTGGCGGCACCACCGGCAGCCTGATCGGCTCCGCAGCAGGCGGCGGTGCCGGTGGCGCGCTGGGTAACTATATGGGCAACAAAGCCGATGATGATGACGATGATCATGACGGTCGTCGATATCGCGGTCATGATGATCGTCGTTACTACCGTGACGGCCACCCAGGTCGCGGTCATGCGTATGGCCACCGCAAGCATCACAAGTACTATCGCCATCGTGACTGATCCCGGAATACCAGGCGGTTCACTGATAGATAAAATCGCAGCCCAAGGGCTGCGATTTTTTTTGCCCGTTTTAAACTACCAGGCGCTCCATCGCACTGCGCAATGCGAGCGGAATCGCCACCGGCTGATTCGATGCCCGGTCGACGAACACATGCACGAAGCGCCCCGCCGCACAGGCCTCGTCTTCCCCTTGCTTGAACACCGCCAATTCGTACTGCACCGAGCTGCTGCCCAACTTGCCGACCCGCAAGCCGATCTCGATCCGATCCGGGAAGGCGATGGAAGCAAAGTAATCACAGGCCGAACTCACCACGAAACCCACCACCTCGCCATCGTGGATGTCCAGGCCACCGACTTCGATAAGGTAGGTGTTCACCGCCGTGTCGAAGTAGCTGTAGTAGGTGACGTTGTTGACGTGACCGTAGGCATCGTTGTCGTGCCAACGGGTGGTGATGGGTTGCAAGTGCGGGTAGTCGGAGCGTTGGGGCATCAGCGTTGATTCCTGGGGTTGGATGACCAATTTAAGGCGAAAAACCGCGTTATCGTTCTTCGCGAGCAAGCCCGCTCCCACAGTGGAACGCCTTCAACTGTGGGAGCGGGCTTGCTCGCGAAGGCGCCGGAACAGGCGCCACATCAATTACTTGTCGGCAAACCCTTTCCGCGCCGCCGCCAACTCACCAATCAACCGCGCCGGGCTCCAGTGATCGCCCTGGCGGGTCTCCAGTGCCAACAGCCGCTGATGAATATCCGCCAACCCCTGCTGATCCGCCCAGGCCATCGGCCCGCCCTTGTCCGCCGGGAACCCGTATCCGTTGAGGTAAACCAGATCGATGTCATGGGCCGATCCGGCGATGCCTTCCTGAAGAATCTTCGCGCCCTCATTGACCAGCGCCAGCAGGCAGCGCTCCAGGATTTCTTCCTGGCTTATCTCGCGACGATGGAACCCCAGCCCTTCGCTGACTTCCAGTACCAGCACATCGACCCGCGGGTCGTGCTCAGCCTGACGACTACCCGGTTCATAGTGGTAGAAGCCATCGCCGCTCTTCTGGCCAAAACGGCCCAATTCACACAGACGGTTATCCACCTGCACCTCTGGCGCATCCTGCCCAACGCCGGACAGTTGCCGGGCACGCCATTGCAAATCGACGCCAACCACGTCGAACATGCGGAATGGCCCCATGGCGAAACCGAAACCTTGCAGCGCCGCATCCACCTGGTAAGGGTAAGCACCCTCCAGCAGCATTTTGCGCGCCTCCAGCACGTAGGTATTGAGCATGCGATTGCCGATGAAGCCGTCGCAATTGCCCGACACCACGCTGACCTTGCCCATGCGTTTGCCCAACACCAGTGCGGCCTCAAGCACCGCTGGTGCAGTCTGGGCACCACGGACAATTTCCAGCAGCTTCATGATGTGCGCCGGACTGAAAAAGTGCAGGCCCAGGACTTGTTGCGGACGGCGTGTAACGGCAGCGATGGCATCAATGTCCAGTGCTGAAGTATTGCTCGCCAGAATGGCTTCAGGTTTGAGCAGGCCATCCAGTTCGCGGAAGATTGACTGCTTGAGCTCGAGGTTTTCGTAAACGGCTTCGATCACCAGGTCGACGTCACGGATGGCCGCATAATTGGCCGCTGCCGTGACCCGCGCGATACGGGCATCGGCCTCGGCCTGATCGATGCGTTCTTGCCGAACACTATGGGCGTAGGTGTCCGCCACGGTGACCAGTGCCTGTTCAAGCATCTGCGGATTGTTATCGACCCATTGCACCGCTACCCCGGCGTTGGCCAGGCACATGACAATGCCACGGCCCATGGTGCCCGCGCCGATCACGGCTGCGCGCTGAATATCGAACGGTGTCTGGCTCATGTTCTGCTCTCTTGTTGGCGATCCGAAGACAGCCCTCACCATAGTCAGCCGCTGCGCTTTTTTGAAATTTATTCCTGTGATGAGCAACATTCAGCGGATGGATGCGCCCACACACGGGTTAGAGATGTGTCTCGGCCCACCCTCGAACCTCGGCATACGGATAATCTTCCAACACCGCAAATCCCGAAATCGTCCGCACCTTGAGCTTGGTAAACAAGGGCACACTGATCCCGCACAGAAACCGCGTCACACGCTCGGCCGACGGCAAACTCCCCGTGTGTTGTTCATGCTTGTGGATAAAATCGCTACACAGCGCCTCGAAATTTTTATCCACAAGCGCAGGCAACTCCGGGGGTGCTGGCAGTCGTGCGACTTGCCCGTGACAAACCGAACAATGCCCACACTGACGGGGCACATTTTCGTCGCCGAAATACTCGGCCAGGCGATAACCCAGGCAGCGATCAGTGGCGAACAGATCCAGCATGGCGTGTATCCGCGCAACCTCGGTCTGTTCATGCCGAGTGAAGCCGGCGTGCAGCTCTGCACTCAACTCGGCACTGTCGAAATCGGTTTGCAGCAGGCTGTAGACCTCGGTCATCAGCTTGCTCTCAAGCTCGACCCAGCCCTTTTCCTGGAAATAATCCAGCGCCTTGACCACCCGACTGCGCTCGGCCTGATGCTGTTCGTACAGTGCATCGAAATTCACCGTGGCCCAGGTACGCGCGCGCGGGGACGTCTGGATGATCGCCGCGACGAAATCCCTGCGTTCACCCTCGAAGCGCGCCAGCAATTGCTCGGGCTCCTGCAGATACTTGAACCGGTATTCGGCGTAGTAGGCATAACGCGGAGCGATCAGACCACGAAGCTCCAGCTGAACCAGCAAGGTCTTGAGCGGCAGCTGGCGGATGTTGCTCTGGTCCGCCAGTGGCCCCAGCAGAAACTCCCATTGTCCCTCGGGCGCGGCGGCCTGCATCTCGTCGAGCACGCAGCGGATACCGTCCAGTTCAGGCGTGTCGCCATAGACGAAGTTTTCCAGCACGTTGAGGCTGTCACGGTTGGCCAGCACCAGGCAGTCCGATGGCAGCCCGTCACGCCCGGCTCGGCCGATTTCCTGGCTGTAGTTTTCGATCGATTTGGGCAGGTCGAAATGCACGACGTTACGGATATCGCTCTTGTCGATGCCCATGCCGAAAGCGATGGTGGCGACGATGCAATTGGACTGCCCGCCCATGAAACGCTTCTGGATGCCTTCACGCTGCTCGTGAGGCAAGCCGGCGTGATAGGCCTCGGCCTGAATGCCATGGCGCTGCAGATGTTCGGCAATGTGCTCGGCGGTTTTCTGCAGGGTGACGTAGACAATGCTCGGCTGGCCGGGTCGCTGGCTCATCCATTCAACCAGGCGTCGACGCTTGTCCTGGCCGCGAACCGGCTCGACCCACAGATTGAGATTCGACCGATAGAAACCGGTGGTCACCACATCGCCAGGTTCGATGGCGAATTTCGCCTGCATATCGGCGATCACTTTCGGGGTCGCGGTGGCGGTCAGCAACAACGCCTGGGGGATATTGAACTGGCGCTGATAGTCCGGAAGCTTGAGGTAATCCGGGCGAAAGTTATGCCCCCATTCGGAGATGCAGTGCGCCTCGTCCACCACCAGCAACGAGATTGGCACCTGCTGCAGGAAATTACGAAAGCGCTCGTTTTTCAAGCGCTCCACGGAGACCATCAGGATTTTCAGTTCGCCGGACTTGGCGCGGGCCATGACATCGCTGGCGTCATCGCGGCTCTGGGCCGAATCGATACTGCCCGCCGCAATGCCGTGGCGTTGCAGGAACGCCAACTGATCCTGCATCAACGCCAGCAATGGCGAGACCACCAACGTCAGGTGCGGCAGTAATACGGCCGACAGCTGATAGCAAAGGGACTTGCCGGAGCCAGTGGGGAAAATTGCCGCCGCCGATCGCCCCGCCAGCACTGCGCTGATCGTTGCCTCCTGGCCGGGCCGAAACTGTGGATAACCGAAAACCTGTTCCAGGGTGTTGTGCATAAGCTGTCACTCCGTTGACTGCTGCGATGAGCAAAGCCTAGCCGGCGATCGCAGCGAGTCGAGAAAAGGTCGGGGGCAAAAACGATACGGGATGATACAGCGGATGGCTTGGGAGTGCGGCGCCTGGCAAATCGCCTTCGCGGGCGGCGAAATTCGAAATGCCCTACAGCTTCTGCGGCGTCTGTAGTCCCTTTCCTCAATAACCGCGCAAAACCCTACAACACCTGTCGATCTCCGCCGTCTTGTCGCACAACACCACGCCCTTCTATAGTTTCCGGCAAGGCTGAAAAACCGTGTCTGGGCTTACCGGGCGCACTTGCCGATTTCGCACAGGACCCACCTCGATGATCCGCCCCGACCCACTGACCGACCGCTATCGCCCGCTCAAATCCAGCAACAGCGAATCCCCGGTACTGGTGATCGACACCGAGGCCGATCCCCTGGAAATCCTCGACGCCGCCCGCCAGCGCATCCGCGCCGCCAGCGACCTGCTGGAGACCTTGTATTGCCTGTGCTTCAAACCGGCCGACACCCGCGATATCCCCAACATCGTCAATGCGCTGTACCTGCTGACCCAGGACGGCAACGACCTGCTCGACATCGCCCGGCAACGCCTGCCGAAACTGACCGGCTGAAGAACAATAATGGTCGCAACTGAAAAAGCGGAGGTCATTCAGGACCGCCGGCACTGCCAAAAAGTA
Source organism: Pseudomonas sp. YuFO8 (assembly GCF_035065025.1). Lineage (NCBI taxonomy): Bacteria > Pseudomonadati > Pseudomonadota > Gammaproteobacteria > Pseudomonadales > Pseudomonadaceae > Pseudomonas > Pseudomonas sp. YuFO8. The sequence continues at coordinate 219,266 of NZ_JAXDEQ010000004.1, forward strand.
AGCCAATGGCGTACATTACTGATGATTTTTATTGAAACCTCAATCTTCACTCGTCGAGCCAAAGAATTATTGGATGACGATGCCTACGCGATATTACAGAAGCTGCTGGTGTCGAACCCTTCAGCCGGCGACGTTATCGAAGGGACAGGCGGGATCCGCAAAATGCGGGTCGCAGCGAAGGGACATGGTAAACGAGGCGGAGCTCGAGTGATTTACTATCATTTCATCTCGGCATCGCAAATCGCTTTATTGATGATCTACCCTAAAAATGAACAACAAGATTTGACCGCCGATGAGCGCAAAGCGTTGAAAGCAGTCATTGAACACTGGAGATAACCATGAGCAAATTTTTTGATGAGCTGATGGAAAGCGTACAACAGATGGACGAGATTGTACGGGGTGAGCGGCGACCTTCCCGCGAATTTCAAGTAGTTGCGTTGCACGTCAAAGAAATCCGTAAGGCCACTGGTTTAACTCAAGCCAAATTCGCAGCATTGATCGACGTCCAACTTGGCACTTTGCGAAATTGGGAGCAGGGCCGTCGCGAGCCAACGGGGCCGGCTAAGGCTTTGCTGAAAGCTATTCATAATGACCCTGTCCATGTATTGAATGCATTAGCCACCTGAAGCAACGTTATAGCAAGCTAACGCTCAAACAAAAACAGTCGTATTACGAAAAGGTCAGCCGCTCAAACATCTAGCAAGCTTGCGTTTTGCAGGATTCAACACGTCGCCGGCAGATCTCGAAAAACCACTGTCCACTCGAGAAAAAGCCATCGCCAAGTACATGCAAAATGCTTCGCCGCAATCTGCTCCCGCCCTTCCCATCCTCTCTGACGAACAATAAGATTTGCCCAAGTCAAACCCTGGAAGACCACTTCGCCATCGATTTCGTGGATTACGACAGCTATCGCTATTTCCAGCCTGACGGCTACGATGTATTCCTTAAGCGCAAAGCCAAGGGTCGTGGCGACAAGGTGCCTTTGACCATCGGCATGCTCTACCGGGCCATCAATGCCCAACGCTGGGACACGGATGAACTTGAAAGCCTGTAGCGTCCCCGGCGAATAACGATAAGGACATTGCGTGGACGTTCTGATGGGCTTGTTGGCCGCCGTGCTGTGGGGCGGCACGGATTTTCTGGTGGGCTTGAACGCCCGCGCGGTTGGCGTCAAACGTGCCGTGTATTTCGGTCAGGCGCTGGGCTTTACCATCATGAGCCTGCTGCTGGTCGCTTTCCCGGTATTCATTCTGCGGTCCTTGGCCGCCCCGCTGGAAACCTGGCTATTCGGCCTCGCCGCCGCCGTGTTGACGGTGTCCGGCGCCTTGGCCTTGTCCAAGGCCTTCGCCCTGGGCAAAGCCTCCATCGTCGCCCCGCTGGTGACATCCTATGGCGTGGTGACCACGCTGTTGTCCTGGGCCGGCGGCGAACACATCAGCCTGATCCAGTTGCTGTGCATCGGCCTTTGTGTGCTCGGTGTGGTTCTGTCCAGCATTCACTCCGACCCGAAGGTACCCCACACCACACAAGCCAGCAGTTCCATCGCCTACGCGTTGCTGGCGGCAGTGTTCTACGGCACCAGTTTCTGGCTGCAAGGCCGCTTCGTCCTGCAGACACTCGGGCCGGTAACGATGCTCTGGCTCGCGTATCTGGTGGGCCTGATAGTGCTGGTGGTGATCGTGCTCAGGATCGACGACGGCTTGAAAATCCCGCCGCTGAAAAACTGCGTGACGCTGACCGGCGCCAGCCTGATGAACCTCGGCGGGTTTTCGTCATTCGCCTGGGGCGCAGTGGCCGGGTCGGTTTCGGTGGTGACGGTGATCAGCACGTTGTCGGGGGGGATAGCGGCTATTCTGGGGTATGTATTTTTCAAGGAACGGCTGGGGAAGGTGCAGGTACTGGGGGTAGTACTGGTGTTGGTCGGCGCGTTTGTCTTGCACCTGAAAACCTGAAACGTCGCCCACAAAAAAGCCGCCCCGAAGGGCGGCTTTTTCATTGCGTCAAACCAACACTTACAACTGAGGACCGGCAGCCTTGATCGCGTCGCTCACTTCGAACTTCTTGAAGTTCTCGATGAACAGGCCGGCCAGTGCTTTGGCGGCTTCGTCGTAGGCGGCTTTGTCGGCCCAGGTATTGCGTGGGTTCAGCAGGCCAGTCTCAACGCCCGGTACGGCCAGTGGCACGTCGAGGTTGATGGTGTCCAGGTGCTCGGTTTCGGTACCGATCAGCGCGCCGCTCTGGATCGCTGCGATCACCGCACGGGTGGTCGGGATGTTGAAGCGCTTGCCGACGCCGTAGCCACCACCGGTCCAACCAGTGTTGACCAGGTAAACCTTGGAACCGAAGCCGCGGATGCGCTTGATCAGCAGCTCTGCGTATTCGCCAGCTGGACGCGGGAAGAACGGTGCGCCGAAGCAGGTGGAGAAGGTCGACTTGATGCCGCTGCCCGAACCCATTTCGGTCGAGCCCACCAGAGCGGTGTAGCCGGACAGGAAGTGGTAGGCCGCTTGCTCTTCGTTGAGGATCGACACTGGCGGCAGTACGCCGGTCAGGTCGCAGGTCAGGAAGATCACAGCGTTCGGCTCGCCACCGAGGTTCTTCTCGGAACGCTTGGCAACGTGCTCCAGCGGGTAGGCGGCACGGCTGTTCTGGGTCAGGCTGACATCGGCGTAGTCGGCGTGCTTGGCATCGTCGATAACGACGTTTTCCAGGACCGCGCCGTGCTTGATGGCTTTCCAGATGACCGGCTCGTTCTTCTCGGACAAGTCGATGCACTTGGCATAGCAACCGCCTTCGATGTTGAACACCACGCCCTCGCCCCAGCCGTGTTCGTCGTCACCGATCAGGTAACGGCTTTCGTCGGCGGACAGGGTGGTCTTACCAGTGCCGGACAGACCGAAGAACAGGGTCACGTCGCCTTCTTCGCCGATGTTGGCAGCGCAGTGCATTGGCAGCACGTCGGCGGCCGGCAGCAGGAAGTTCTGCACCGAGAACATGGCTTTCTTCATTTCACCGGCGTAGCGCATGCCAGCGATCAGCACTTTCTTCTGCGCGAAGTTGAGGATCACGCAACCGTCGGAGTTGGTGCCGTCACGCTCAGGCACGCACTCGAAGTTGGCAACGTTGAGCACTTGCCACTCTTCACGGCCAGCCGGGTTGTACTGAGCCGGGTTGATGAACAGGCAACGGCCAAACAGGTTCTGCCAGGCAGTCTGAGTGGTCATCTTCACGGCCAGGTAGTGATCTTCGGCCGCGCCTACATGCACGTGGGAAACGAAGTGCTCTTGCGCGTTGTTGAACGCCTCGACGCGATCCCACAGGGCATCGAACTTGTCGGCCGGGAACTTGCGGTTGATCGGGCCCCAGGCGATGGCGGCCGAGGTGGACGGCTCTTCAACGATGAAACGATCGACTGGCGAACGGCCGGTACGGTGACCGGTGCGAACAACCAGTGCGCCGGTATCGGCAAGCTCGCCTTCACCGCGGTTGAGGGCTTCTTTAACCAGATCATCAACACTCAGATCGGTGTACACGGCGTTATTGGCTTGCGTCATGAGGTTCCCCGTCGGCCAGTGGCCGAGTGCTCCAAACGTTTTGTAGTAGAAAGTCGTGCACTACTACCGCGAAAAAAGTGGGCCGGATTATGCCAGAAAAGCCCAAAAAGAGTAGGGCCCTCCCGTCGTAACGGCGCTATTACGCCACTTTCCAGTGAATTTACCTGCGCTGAACCGTTTTAGTGCCGGGTATCTGACGGCGTCTCGACACCCGCTCCGGCGAACAATTGGGTGACATCGGCGGCGTCGAACAGGTACTGCTGGTTGCAGAACTGGCAATCGATCTCGATTTTTCCACCGTGTTCGACCACCAGGTTTTGCGCGTCTTCCATACCCAGACTGACCAACGCATTGGCCGAACGTTCGCGCGAGCAGCTGCAACGGAAGCGCAGTTTCTGCACATCGAACAGACGCACCTGCTCTTCGTGATAGAGACGATGGAGCACGGTTTCGTTGTCCAGGCCCAGCAGCTCATCGGCCGTCAGGGTGGTCGCCAGCGCAGTGAGGTGTTGCCAGCTGGCGGCGCGTTCTTCTTCGTCTTTCAGGCGATCGGCGGGCAGTTGCTGCAACAACAGGCCACGGGCGCGGCGGCCATCGGCGCAGAGCTTGATGCGCGTACCGATCTGCTGGGACATGACGAAGTAGTTGGTGAAGCAGTCGGACAAGGTTTCACCGTCCAGATCGACGACGCCCTGGTAGCGCTGGCCTTGCTTCGGATCGATGGTCAACGTCAGCGAACCATCCGGCATCAAGTCGGCCAGGGTGGCATCGGGTGCGATCCGGTCCGCTTCATAACGGGCCAGGCCACGGATGTCGCGCTCACTGGAGCACTCGATCATCAGCAGCGGAATCGGGCCTTCGGAGCGGGCCTGAAGAATCAGCAGGCCATCGAACTTCAAGGTGCCGACCAGCAACGCCGCAGCCGCCATCAGCTCGCCGAGCAGTTGCGCAACCGGCTCCGGATAGGCGTGCTTGGCCAGGACTTCAGCGTAGCTGAGTTCCAGCGAAACCATCTCGCCGCGGGTGTCGCTGTCATCGAAGATGAAGCGTTGGGTGAAGTCGTTATCCGGTAAGTCGGTCATAAGTCTGGTATCTGAATAGGTGACAAAAGTGTTTACAGAACGAGGTTACGCCTTGGCTATAGCGTATGGCTGCCTGGTTATGGCCTGCAGGCCAGTGGCTGTGCGCGCTTTACGACGAATGGCACAAACACGGCAGACTAATTACCTCATATGGCTACGCACAGGCGCAATTACAAGTCCTGGCCTGATTGGCGCGATCGGTGGCTCCGGTCAATCACTCGTTGCTGCTGCCGCGAAACTTGAACAGATCGCGCCGCTGTTTCTTGCTCGGCTTACCATCGGTACTCACGCCCAAGGCACCTGCCTTGCGCTCGGCCGCGGCATTCTCGCGCTTGGCGATGCTGGCTTCGGTCTCGGCATACAGCGTCTGTGCTTCGGGCGCACCACGGCGCACGATCGACAACGCCTGGACCACCACCGTGCGCTCCTCGAAACCGGTACGGATCACGAATTCGTCGCCAATACGCGGCTCCTTGCCCGGTTTGCAGCGCTCGCCCCGGCAGTGCACCTTGCCGCTTTCGATCGCCGCCTTGGCCAAGGCACGGGTTTTATAGAACCGCGCTGCCCACAGCCATTTATCGAGCCGGACTTTGTCATCCTCTTCGTTTTTTTGTGCCATGGAATTTCCTCATCCTGAAATATTGATGAACTGTACTACCGTTTCCTCGTACCAAGAATTAAGCCGTCTCGGATTACAATGCAGTCATTCCAGAACTGCCTCGCGGGGCTGGAAATCCGGGCCGTAGATATCTGTCGCCTTTTAACCATTATTCTGCGTGAATACCGCGAATTCTGCCGCTTGCGGCCAGAGCGGTTTCTACCGGTTGAGCAAATTTGAAGACATTTGACCATTTGACCGTTGTCGGTCTGCGCGAGTGGGTGGCGCTCCCGGATTTGGGAGTCGCGGGCCTTCGGGCAAAAATCGACACCGGCGCCAGCACCTCCAGCCTGCATGCCACCGACATCGAAACATTCGAACGCGACGGCGAGCAATGGGTGCGCTTTACCGCGCACCTGGGCACGGTGGTGCAGTTGCGTCACCGCCGCTGCGAAGCACCCCTGGTGACGAGAAAAACCATTAAAAGCTCCAACGGTCATGCGCAGGTGCGATACGTGATCAGCACCACCCTGGCCCTCGGCGACCGGGTCTGGCGGGTCGAGTTCACGCTCGCCTGCCGCAAATCCATGCGTTATCGCCTGTTGCTCGGCTCCAAAGCCCTGATTGATGGCCAGCTGGTCGTCAATCCGGGCATCAAATATGTACAAGACAAGCCGGTGTTCCCGGTATCTACCTCTTCCACAGGTGTTGCATGAAGATCGCTGTGCTGTCGCGGAACCCGCGTCTGTATTCCACCCGCCGCCTGGTCGAAGCCGGTACCGAACGCGGCCATGAAATGGTGGTGGTCGATACCCTGCGCGCCTACATGAACATTGCCAGTCACAAGCCGCAGATCCACTACCGCGGCAAGCCGCTGGAAGGCTTCGACGCGGTAATCCCGCGGATCGGCGCGTCGGTCACGTTTTATGGTTGCGCGGTGTTGCGCCAGTTCGAAATGATGGGGGTGTTTCCCCTCAACGAATCGGTAGCCATTGCTCGCTCGCGGGACAAGCTGCGGTCGCTGCAATTGCTGTCACGTCGGGGTATCGGTTTGCCGGTCACCGGCTTTGCCCACTCGCCGGACGATATTCCCGACCTGATCGCAATGGTCAACGGTGCCCCCCTGGTGATCAAGGTGCTGGAAGGCACCCAGGGTATCGGCGTGGTGCTGTGCGAAACCGCCACGGCGGCGGAGTCGGTGATCGAGGCATTCATGGGCCTCAAGCAGAACATCATGGTCCAGGAGTACATCAAGGAGGCCGGCGGCGCCGACATTCGCTGCTTCGTGGTGGGCGACAAAGTCATTGCAGCCATGAAGCGCCAGGCCAAGCCCGGGGAGTTCCGCTCCAATCTGCATCGCGGTGGCAGCGCCAGCCTGATCAAGATCACCCCGGAAGAACGCATGACCGCTTTGCGTGCGGCGAAGGTCATGGGCCTGGCCGTGGCGGGGGTGGACATCCTGCGTTCCAATCACGGGCCGCTGGTGATGGAGGTGAACTCATCGCCGGGGCTTGAAGGGATCGAGACCACCACCGGCAAGAACGTGGCGGGGATCATCATTGAGCATCTTGAGAAGAATGGTGGGCCGAATATGACTCGGACCAAAGGAAAGGGTTAAACGCCGAATCTGTTGGTGGCAAGGAAGCCGCCTTCGCGGGCAAGCCTGCTCCCACAGTGATTTCCAGTGAATACAGACTTTGGATACACCCCAGATCACTGTGGGAGCGGGCTTGCTCGCGAAGGGGCCATCAGCTCCACTGAAAAATCGGGTTTTAAACAGCGTCCCGCGGCAACATCAGCCCCAACGGCAAGCGCACCCGCGCTTCCAGGCCGCCCCCCGAACGGTTGCGCAACTCAACATTGCCACCATGCATCGAAGCGATCCGCTTCACGATCGCCAGTCCCAAACCAGTACCCTTGCCGCCCCGAGCGCGGTCACCCCGGGTGAACGGGTTGAAAATGGCTTCCAGCTCGGATGGATCTATCCCGGCGCCACGGTCCATGACGCTCAGGACGACATAAGGCGCACTGGTATCCCCGGACACATAAGCCGCCACCTCGACCCCGCTGCCCGCATGATTCAAGGCGTTGCCAATCAGGTTGTTCAACAGCCGCTTCATCGACACCCGCCGCAACGGGAACGGCTGGATCGGCTCCAGGCGCAGTTGTACTTTCTCTTCGTTCTGGTTGTACGGTGCGGCGACCTCGCGGACGAGATCGCTCAGGTCCACCTCCTCCACCGACTCGTCACGACCATCGCGAATGAACGCCAGGAACTGATCGAGAATGGCGTCCATGTCCTCGATATCGCGCACCATGGCGTCCGTCAGGTCGTTATGGTCGCCCATCAGCTCCAGCGACAGGCGCAACCGGGTCAACGGCGTGCGCAGGTCATGGGAAACCCCGGCCAGCATCAGTTCGCGCTCGCGACCGGCCTGCTCGACGTCTTCGGCCATCTGGTTGAAGGCGCGATAGACCTCGGTCATTTCACTGGGCGTATCACTGATCGGCAGGCGCACGCTGCGCCCCTGGCCGAGTTGCCGCGCGGCATACACCAGGCGTTTGAGGGGCTGATTGAGCTGGCTGACGAAGATCCACGCCGAGGCCGTGGAAAGCAGGCCGATGGCGAGGAACCAGCCGAGCACATTCCAGATTTTCTGGCCACGCAACGGGTGCGGATACAGCGGCACTTTCAGCCAGCCATCGCCCAGGCTGGGCGCCCGAACCCACAGCGCCGGTGGCGAGTGCATGCGCAAGCGCACCTCGGTATCGGCCCCCAGTTCGTCTTGCATCTGCCGCTGATAGATCTCGCTGTAGGGCCAGTGTTGTTCGCCCTCCGGCACACCGGCGCCCACCACCCGGATCAGGGTTGCCGCATCGGCGATCTTTTCGCGATTTTCTTCATCGGCGGCCCAGTAGGCGCGCAGCGTCAAGGCGACGCCATGGCTGTACTGGCGGTCCACCAGCACGTCTTCGTTCATCAGCAGATAAACCAGGGTCAGCGCCTTGGAAAACAGCACGACGATCAGCACCAGCCAAAGGGTGCGGGAGAAGAAACTCTGGGGGAACCAAACCGGGGTTTTCATGGGTAACCGTTAAACACGTGCAGGAGCGAGCGATGCTCGCACATTGCCGGTCGCGAGTCTGCGGGCAAGGCCATCTTGCCCGTTGCCCGCACAAACCCGCGCCTACAAATCGTCGATCACTTGGTGGCGGCGCCATCCGGAACGAACACGTAACCCACACCCCAGACGGTCTGGATGTAGCGTGGCTTGGACGGATCGGGTTCGATCATCCGGCGCAGGCGGGAAATCTGCACGTCGATGGAGCGCTCCAGGGCATCCCACTCACGACCACGGGCCAGGTTCATCAGCTTGTCGCGGGTCAATGGCTGGCGGGCATTCATCACCAATGCCTTGAGCACCGCGAATTCGCCGGTGGTGAGCATGTGCACTTCTTCGCCACGCTTGAGTTCGCGGGTGGCCAGGGACAGCTCGTAGTCACCGAAGGTCACGCTTTCGTCTTCGCTGCCCGGCGCGCCCGGCACTGGAGCCGACTGACGACGCAGGACGGCTTTTACGCGGGCCATCAGCTCGTCCGGGTTGAACGGCTTGGCCAGGTAATCGTCGGCGCCCAGCTCCAGGCCCTTGATCCGGCTCAGCTCATCGCCCTTGGCGGTCAGCATGATGATCGGGATTTGATTGTTCGCGCCGCGCAGGCGGCGGCAGGCGGTCAGGCCGTCTTCGCCGGGCAACATCAGGTCGAGGACGACCAGGTTGAACACTTCGCGCGCCAGCAGGCGATCCATTTGCTCAGTGTTCGGTACGGCGCGGGCGCGGTAGCCCTTGCTGACGAAAAAACGTTCCAACAGGCTGCTCAGCCCTGGATCGTCGTCAACGATAAGAATTTTTTCGCCTTCAGCAGTTTGTGCAGTGCTGCTCATTGGATGCTCCTTTGATCTCGGCGCGCATTATGGCGTAGCTGCCGTTATACGCACCGTGTGCATTGTTAGCAGATTTTTCCTTTATCGCCAGAAATCCGGGGATTATGCCTACAACCTGCGATGTCCCCGAAGGACGCAACGCTGGTTATAATGCGCGGCCTTTTGTGTCAGGCAACGTCTGATCGTTACGCCGGCCAGCTGCTTTTTATTTTCATGGCGCCGGCAGTAATTGTTCGATTTCACGGGTCAACGGGATACCTTTGATCCAGGTAGCGGCGCAGGCCAGGCCGCTCAACCAGACTCGCCAGGCCTTTATCTGCGCGCCTGCGAGCCTGCTTTCACAATTTGTCAGGTGGTTTTATGGACAGCATCAACAGCCGCATCGCCGAGGAACTCGGCGTACGCCCACAACAGGTCGAAGCGGCCGTCGCGCTACTCGATGAAGGCTCCACGGTGCCCTTCATCGCCCGTTACCGGAAAGAAGTGACCGGCAGCCTCGATGACACCCAGCTGCGTCATCTGGAAGAGCGTCTGCGCTACCTGCGAGAACTCGACGAACGGCGCATCAGCATCCTTGCCAGCATCCAGGAGCAAGGCAAGCTGACCCCGCAACTCGAACGCGACATCAAGCTCGCCGACACCAAGACCCGTCTCGAAGACCTTTACCTGCCGTACAAGCAGAAGCGCCGCACCAAGGGCCAGATCGCCCTGGAAGCCGGTCTCGGCGAATTGGCTGACGGTCTGTTCAACGACCCGACCCTGAGCCCGGAAACCGAAGCCTCGCGCTTCATCGACGCCGAAAAAGGCGTGGCCGACGTGAAGGCAGCCCTCGAAGGCGCCAAGTACATCCTCATGGAGCGCTTCGCCGAAGACGCCGGCTTGCTCGACAAGTTGCGCAGCTACCTGAAGCAGGAAGCCACCCTCAGTGCCCGCGTGATCGCTGGCAAGGAAGAGGAAGGCGCCAAGTTCCGCGACTACTTCGAACACGACGAACCGCTGAAAAGCATGCCGTCGCACCGCGCCCTGGCGATTTTCCGTGGTCGCAACGAAGGCATCCTCAGCTCCGCGCTGAAGGTCGGCGACGAACTGCCGGGCACCATGCACCCGTGCGAGGGCATGATCGGCCAGCAGTTCGGCATCCAGAACCAGAACCGCGCCGCCGACAAATGGCTGGGCGAAGTGGTGCGCTGGACCTGGAAGGTCAAGCTCTACACCCACCTGGAAACCGACCTGCTGGGCGAGCTGCGCGACGGCGCGGAAACCGAGGCGATCAACGTGTTCGCCCACAACCTGCACGACTTGCTGCTGTCGGCACCGGCCGGCCCGCGCGCAACCCTGGGCCTCGACCCGGGCCTGCGTACCGGCTGCAAGGTTGCGGTGGTCGACTCCACCGGCAAGCTGCTCGATCACGCCACGGTTTACCCGCACGTGCCGCACAACAAGTGGGACCAGACCATCGCGATTCTTGCCGCCCTGTGCGCCAAGCACTCCGTGGACCTGATCGCCATCGGCAACGGCACCGCCAGCCGTGAGACCGACAAGCTGGCCGCCGAGCTGATCAAAAAATACCCAGCCATGAAGATGACCAAGGTCATGGTTTCCGAGGCGGGCGCTTCGGTGTACTCGGCGTCTGAACTGGCCTCGAAGGAATTCCCGGATCTGGACGTTTCGATCCGTGGTGCCGTTTCGATTGCCCGCCGCCTGCAAGACCCGCTGGCGGAGCTTGTGAAGATCGATCCGAAATCCATCGGGGTCGGCCAGTACCAGCACGATGTGTCGCAGCTGAAACTGGCCCGTGGCCTGGATGCGGTGGTCGAAGACTGCGTGAACGCCGTGGGCGTCGACGTCAACACCGCCTCCGTGGCGTTGCTGGCGCGGATCTCCGGCCTCAACGCGACCCTGGCGCAGAACATCGTCAGCCACCGCGACGAGCACGGCGCATTCAAGACCCGCGCGGCGCTGAAGAAAGTCGCGCGCCTGGGCGAAAAAACCTTCGAACAGGCCGCTGGTTTCCTGCGCGTCATGAACGGCGAGAACCCGCTGGATTCGTCCGCCGTGCACCCGGAAGCCTATCCCCTGGTACAGCGCATCGCCGCCGAGACCGACCGCGATATCCGCTCGCTGATCGGCGATGCCGCGTTCCTCAAGCGCCTCGATCCGAAGAAGTACACCGATGAAACCTTCGGCCTGCCGACGGTCACCGACATCCTGCAAGAGCTTGAAAAACCTGGTCGCGACCCGCGTCCCGAGTTCAAGACCGCCGAGTTCCAGGAAGGCGTCGAAGACCTCAAGGACCTGCAGCTGGGCATGATTCTCGAAGGCGTGGTCACCAACGTGACAAACTTCGGCGCATTCGTCGATATCGGCGTGCATCAGGACGGTTTGGTGCACATCTCCGCACTTTCGGAGAAGTTCATCAAGGATCCACGGGAAGCGGTCAAGGCCGGTGATGTGGTCAAGGTCAAGGTCATGGAAGTCGACATCCCGCGTAAACGCGTGGGCCTGTCGATGCGCATGAGCGACACCCCGGGCGAGAAAATCGACGGCGCCCGTGGTGCGCGTCCGGGTTCGGCGCCACGCCAATCCCAGAACACCGCACCGCGCAAGGAAACCACGGCCGCAGCGCCGAGCAACAACGCCATGGCGTCGCTGTTCGCCAACGCCAAACAGTTGAAGAAGCGCTGATGGACGTCCCTGCCGGGTACACCGAAAGCGCATTTTTCAAGCTGCTGGGCTGCCGTTTGCACAGCCTGGAAACCGGGGTGGCGCAAGTCGCCCTGGTGCTTGAGCCACAACTGCGCAATCGCGCCAACAAGCTGCACGGCGGGGCCTTGTTCAGCCTGGTGGACATTGCCATGGGGCTGGCCTGCTCCAGCACCCACGGCTTTGACCAGCAGAGCGCGACCATCGAGTGCAAGATCAACTACATCCGCGCCGTCGCTGACGGCGAGGTGATGTGCACGGCCCGGGTGATCCACCCGGGTCGGCGCACGCTGGTGGTCGAAGCCGATGTGATGCAAGGCGACAAACTGGTCGCTAAAGCACAAGGCACGTTCGCTGTCCTGTAGCTAGATGTCATCGATTTGAGTTAATTTCGGCGCTGTGACCACAGCGTCGGAATTTCCTGTGGGAGCGCGCTTGCCCGCGAAGGCGGTGTGTCAGGTAATTATCTGTTGGCTGACACAACTTCTTCGCGAGCAAGCCCGCTCCCACATCGATTGCGGCGAGTTCCAAAACCAGGCGAAAACGCCAGTTTTAACTTCACCCTTGTAGACCGTCTTGCCCACCCCCATATTGGGGCGACTGACGCGTGAAGGAATCCAACTTGAGCGAACTTCTCAACCGCCGCCTGGCTCTGCTCGGCGAGCGCGCAAACCTCTCTCTGCTCGAACAGTGCCTTCACGGCATCGAACGTGAATGCCTGCGCGTGACCGATGAAGGTCGCCTGGCGCAAACGCCGCACCCGGAAGAATTGGGTTCCGCGCTGACCAACGAACAGATCACCACCGATTATTCCGAGTCGCTGCTGGAGTTCATCACCCCGGCCCTGCCCGACCCGGCCGATACGCTGGCGAGCCTGGACAGCATTCACCGTTTTGCCTACAGCAAGCTCGGCAACGAGTACCTGTGGAGCCCCTCGATGCCGTGTCCGCTGCCGGCCGAGGAAGATATCCCGATCGCCTACTACGGCACGTCCAATATCGGTCAGCTCAAGTACGTCTATCGCAAGGGCCTGGCCCTGCGCTACGGCAAGACCATGCAGTGCATCGCCGGCATTCACTACAACTTTTCCCTGCCGGAAAAACTCTGGCCGCTGCTCAAGCAGGCCGAAGGCTTTGTCGGCACCGACCGCGACTATCAGTCGTCGTCCTACATCGCGCTGATCCGTAACTTCCGCCGCTACAGCTGGCTGCTGATGTACCTGTTCGGCGCATCCCCTGCGCTGGACGCCGGGTTCCTGCGTGGTCGCTCGCACCAGTTGGAACAGCTGGACCCGGATACCCTGTACTTGCCGTACGCCACCAGCCTGCGCATGAGCGACCTGGGTTACCAGAGCAACGCCCAGGCCGGCCTGACGCCGTGCTACAACGACCTGAACAGCTACACCGACAGCCTGCGCAAAGCGGTGGCGACACCCTATCCGCCTTATGTCGAAGTCGGCACCCATAAGGACGGTGAGTGGGTCCAGCTCAACACCAACATCCTGCAGATCGAGAACGAGTACTACTCCAACATCCGCCCGAAACGCGTGACCTACACCGGCGAGCGGCCGATCCAGGCGTTGGTGGCCCGCGGCATCCAGTACGTCGAAGTGCGCTGCCTGGACATCAACCCCTTCCTGCCGATGGGCATCGACCTCACCGAGTCGCGTTTCCTCGACGCGTTCCTGCTGTACTGCGCGCTGAACGACAGTCCGTTGCTGACCAACACCAGCTGCGGGAATGCGACCTCCAACTTCCTCAGCGTGGTCAAGGAAGGTCGTCGCCCGGGCCTGCAATTGCAACGCGACGGGCAACCGGTCGACCTGAAGGAGTGGGCTGGCCAATTGCTGGAGCGCATTGCACCGCTGGCCGCGCTGCTGGATCAGAGCCACGGCGGCGATGCCCACAGCAAGGCGCTGGACGCGCAGATGGCCAAGGTCCAGAACCCTGCCCTGACGCCATCGGCCCAGGTACTGGCGGCCATGGCCGAGCATAAGGAAAGCTTTGCCCAGTTCTCCCTGCGTCAGAGCCGGGTCCACGCGGAGTTTTTCCGCAGCGAGCCGTTGCCGGCCGAGCAACAGGCGAAGTTTGAAGAGCGGGCGCGTTCGTCGCTGGCTCAGCAAGCGGAGCTGGAGCAGAACGAAGTCGGTGATTTCGATGTGTTTGTCGGCTCGTACCAGGCAAGCATCCTGGCGATCAGCAATTAATCGAAAATCACGCAAAACCTGTAGGAGCTGGCTTGCCAGCGAAGGCGGTGCAACCGTCACACCGCGCCGCCTGGTTCGCCAGCAAGCCGGCTCCTACAAAGAGACTCTTAGAATTTTCCGCTCATAAGCTCATTCGAAAAAGTTATTTATTTTCGGATTCTTATATCATTTAGTCTCCTTTTCACGCCGACTCTCGGTCGCCTGACAAGGAGCTTCCCGATGAAACTGAATTTCCCTCTTCGCTTGCTGGCGGCCGCCTCCCTGGCTGCGGCGAGTCTGTTTGCCCAGGCGGCTGACGTGACCGTCGCTTACCAGACCACGGTAGACCCGGCAAAAGTCGCCCAGGCCGACGGCGCGTATGAAAAAGCCACCAAGGCCGACATCAACTGGCGCAAATTCGATAACGGTGCCGACATCATCGCCGCCATCGCCTCGGGTGACGTGCAGATCGGCTACCTCGGTTCCAGCCCGCTGACAGCCGCCATCACCCGCAAGGTGCCGGTGGAGACCTTCCTGATTGCCACCCAGATCGGCGCCGCCGAAGCCCTGGTGGCCCGCGACGGTTCCGGGATCAAGACCCCGCAGGACCTGATCGGCAAGAAAATCGCCGTACCGTTCGTGTCCACCGGCCACTACAGCCTACTGGCCGCGCTCAAGCACTGGAACATCGACCCCTCGAAAGTCACCGTGCTCAACCTCGCTCCACCAGCCATCATTGCCGCGTGGAAACGCGGTGACATCGACGCCACTTACGTGTGGGACCCGGCCCTCGGTGTAGCCAAGGAAAACGGCAAAGTGCTGATCACCTCCGGCGAACTGGCCAAGTTCGGTGCGCCGACCTTCGATGCCTGGATCGTGCGTAAGGACTTCGCCGAGAAGCACCCGGAAATCGTCACCGCGTTCGCCAAAGTCACCCTGGATGCCTACGCCGAATACCGCAAGGACCCACAAGCCTGGTTGGCCAATCAAGGCAACGTCGACAAGCTGGTAAAACTCTCCGGCGCCAAGGCCAGCGACATTCCGCTGCTGCTGCAAGGCAACGTCTACCCACTGGCGGCTGACCAGGTGATCACCCTCGGCGCGCCGACCACCAAGGCCATCACCGACACCGCCGCGTTCCTCAAGGAACAAGGCAAGGTCGACGCTGTGCTGCCGGACTACGCGCCGTACGTCAGCGCCAAGTTCATCACGGATTGATCGGGAGTTAATGACGATGGCTTTGCTACAGCTGGAGCGCATCAGCGCACAGTACCCCGGCAGCCCTGCACCAGTGCTGGCGGATATTTCCCTGACCCTCGGCCCCCAGCAGTTGCTGGTGGCCCTCGGTCCGTCCGGCAGTGGCAAGACTTCGCTGTTGAACCTGATTGCCGGTTTCGTCGAGCCCAGCGCCGGGCGCATCACCCTTGACGGCGTGCCGGTCAAAGGGCCGAGCGCCGAACGCGGCGTGGTGTTCCAGGACGACGCCTTGCTGCCCTGGCAGGACGTGCTGGCCAACGTAGGTTTCGGCCTGGAATTGGCCGGCGTTGCCCGGGACCAACGCGAAGTCCGCGCAAGGGAAATGCTTGCGCTGGTGGACCTTTCCGGCTTCGAAAGCCGCCGTATCTGGCAACTCTCGGGCGGCCAGAAGCAACGTGTCGGCCTGGCCCGCGCGCTCGCTGCCGACCCGCGGGTGTTGCTGATGGACGAACCCTTCGGCGCCCTCGACGCCTTCACCCGCGAACAGATGCAGGAGCTGCTGCTGCAAGTCTGGCGGCGCACCGCCAAGCCGGTGTTCCTGATTACCCACGACATTGAAGAAGCGGTGTTCCTCGCCACGGATCTGATTCTGCTGGCGCCGAATCCTGGGCAGATCGTCGAGCGACTGCAGCTGGATTTCGGCCAGCGCTACGCCGCGGGGGAATCGGCCCGGTCGATCAAGTCCGATCCACGCTTTATCGAAACCCGCGAACACGTACTCGCCAAAGTGTTCTCCCAACGCAGCGCCGCCCAGCGGCAGGAGCGCGCATGAGCAGCTACGAAGTTCCCGTTGCAGCGGTCAAGCCAGGCTCCACGGTCACGTCCCTGCGCCGCAGTTTGAGCACTCGCTGGATCAGCGTGCTGACCCTGGTCGCGCTCGTTGCCATCTGGTGGGCGGTCACCGCCACTGGAATGATCGAACCACTGTTTCTGCCGCCACCGTCCGCCGTGCTGCAAAAAGGCTGGTTGCTGGTCACCAGCGGCTACATGGATTCGACCTTGTGGCAGCACCTGGGCGCGAGCCTCAGCCGCATCGGCCTGGGCCTCGGCTTCGCGGTGCTGACCGCCGTTCCGGTAGGCATCGCCATCGGTGCCAACCGGATTGCCCGGGGCGTGCTGGATCCTTTGATCGAGTTCTACCGCCCTATTCCTCCGCTGGCGTACCTGCCGCTGATCGTGATCTGGTGCGGCATCGGTGAGTTGTCGAAAGTGCTGCTGATCTACCTGGCGATTTTCGCCCCGATCGCCATCGCTACAGCGACCGGCGTGCGCACGGTAGACCCGGCGAAACTGCGCGCCGCGCAGTCACTGGGTGCGACCCGCGCGCAGTTGATTCGCCATGTGATCCTGCCCAGTGCCTTGCCGGATATCTTGACTGGCGTGCGCATTGGCCTCGGAGTTGGTTGGTCGACACTGGTGGCCGCCGAACTGATCGCCGCCACCAGCGGCCTGGGTTTCATGGTGCAGTCGGCTGCGCAGTTCCTGGTCACCGATGTGGTGGTGCTGGGGATTCTGGTGATCGCGCTGATCGCCTTCGCCATGGAGATGGGCCTGCGCGCCTTGCAACGCAAACTGGTGCCATGGCACGGCCAGGCTCACTGATTTTTAAATGTGGGAGCGGGCTTGCTCGCGAAAGCGGTGTGACAGTCACTTTTTGTTGCCTGACAGTCTGCATTCGCGAGCAAGCCCGCTCCCACAAAAAGAACGCCCCGGATTGAAGAGAACCACCATGAGCCACCTGACCATCGTCCCTCTAAGCTCGGCCCTCGGCGCGCAAATCAGCGGCGTCGACGTCAGCCAGCCGCTGAACCTGGAACAACGCGACGCCATAGAGCAGGCGCTGCTCAAGCATCAGGTGCTGTTCTTCCGTGACCAGCCGATCACGCCGCAGCAGCAGGCGCGATTCGCCGCCAATTTCGGCGACCTGCACATTCACCCGATCTACCCGAACGTGCCGGAACAACCTGAGGTACTGATCCTCGACACCGCCGTCACAGACGTGCGCGACAACGCGATCTGGCACACCGACGTGACCTTCCTGCCAACCCCGGCCATGGGCGCGGTGCTCAGTGCCAAGCTGCTGCCGGAGTTTGGCGGCGATACCCTGTGGGCCAGCGGCATCGCGGCGTATGAAGCCTTGTCGGCGCCGATGAAAACCCTGCTCGAAGGGCTGACCGCCACCCATGACTTCACCCGTTCGTTTCCGCTGGAGCGCTATGGCAACACGCCCGAAGCGCTGGCCCAATGGGAAGAGGCACGGCGCAAGAATCCGCCGCTGTCGCACCCGGTGATCCGCACGCATCCGGTGAGCGGGCGTCGCTCACTGTTCGTCAACGAGGGCTTCACCTCGAAGATCAACGAGCTATCGGACACCGAGAGCGAGGCGATCCTGAAGTTCCTGTTCGCCCATTCGACCCGGCCGGAATTCACCATTCGCTGGCGCTGGCAGAAAGACGACATCGCGTTCTGGGACAACCGCGTGACCCAGCATTACGCGGTGGATGACTATCGCCCGGCGCGGCGGGTGATGCAGCGGGCGACGGTGTTGGGAGATGTGCCGTTTTTTTAAGATCAAAAGATCGCAGCCTGCGGCAGCTCCTACAAGGAAATGCGTTCCCCTGTAGGAGCTGCCGCAGGCTGCGATCTTTTGCTTTACAGCTTACTCAGCGGTAGAAGGCTTCTCCCAAAGATTGATCCCACCCTCCTGGGCAAACCGGTCAATCTCCGCCAGCTCCTCAGCACTGAAACTCAGGTTCTTCAACGCCCCGACGTTCTCGATGATCTGCTCCGGCCGGCTGGCACCGATCAGCGCCGAGGTCACCCGCGGGTCACGCAGGGTCCAGGCCAGCGCCAGTTGCGCCAGGCTCTGGCCACGACGCCTGGCGATCTCGTTGAGTGCACGCACATGCGCAATGTTGGCCTCGGACAAGTGCGAGGCCTGCAACGAACCACCGCCAGGACGGTTGACCCGCGCATCCGCCGGCACGCCGTTGAGGTACTTGTCCGTCAGCAAACCCTGGGCCAGCGGTGTGAATGCAATGACACCGGTGCCGAGTTCATCGGTGGTGTCCAGCAGGTCCTTTTCCACCCAACGATTAAGCAGGTTGTAAGCCGGTTGGTGAATCAACAGCGGTACTTTCCACTCTTTGAGCAACGCCGCCATTTCACGGGTTTTCACCCCGGAATAAGACGAGATGCCGATGTACAGCGCCTTGCCCTGTTGCACCGCCGTGGCCAGCGCGCTGGCGGTTTCCTCCAGCGGGGTGTCGGGGTCGAAACGGTGGGAGTAGAAAATATCCACGTAGTCCAGGCCCAGGCGCTGCAGGCTCTGGTCGAGACTGGCAAGCACGTACTTGCGCGAGCCGCCGCCCTGACCGTAAGGGCCGGGCCACATGTCCCAACCGGCCTTGCTGGAAATGATCAGCTCGTCGCGGTACTGCTTGAAGTCTTCACGCAGCAAACGGCCGAAATTGATCTCGGCACTGCCGTACGGAGGGCCGTAGTTGTTTGCCAGGTCAAAATGGTTGATCCCAAGGTCGAAAGCCGTGCGCAACAACGCGCGCTGGGTATCGATCGGCGTGCTGTCGCCGAAGTTGTGCCACAGGCCCAGGGACAGCGCCGGCAGTACCAGGCCGCTGCGGCCAACGCGGCGGTAGGGGATGGAGTCGTAGCGGTTTTCGGCAGCGGTGTAAGTCATCGAATCCTCTCTTGCCTGTCTTGAATCTGGTCTCGACTGCTTTGCCAGTCGCCCAGCATACGCCCAGACAAACGCCAGAAAACCTGAGACTCGAAAAATGGCTGAAACGTTTCACATTTTTCCATTCAAACGGCCCCCGCAAACACCTCCCCCAACCAATCCACAAACACCCGAACCCGTGGCGACATGTGCCGGTTGTGCGGGTACTGGATCAGGCCCAGTCCGGCGATCGCTGAGGCGACATAAATTTCCGCGGCCGGATTCGGCTTGGGTCAACGGGCAGATTCTGCGAGTGAACGGTGGGTTGGTTTAACTATGCTCAAACCGATATCGAAGTGACCCATTCGCGAGCAAGCCCGCTCCCACATTGATCCCGGTTGCTCACAAGATTAATGTTCAAAGGAGATACCCTGTGGGAGCGGGCTTGCTCGCGAAGGCGGCCGACCAGTCAATACACATCCGGCAGGCAAAACACACCATGCACACCACCATCATCATCACTTTTGGCCTGATCCTGCTCGCCCTGATGCTGTACATCGGCGAAAAGATCGGCTTCCCCCGCCAGGTCCTGGCCTACAGCTTCATCGTGCTGTGGCTGGCCCTGACGCTGATCAATGGCGCGGTGGGCATGGTGCATGCCGGCCAGCCGCTGGGCACGGAACTGGTGGTGGGCAGCGCCGTGTTCGGTATCCCGGTGGCGGCGCTGGTGTTGTTCATGGTGATGACCACCGAGGCCTAGACCCGCTCAACGCACCAGGTGCAAGAACTGCATGTGCCGTTCGTACTGGTCAAGGATGTCGTTGATGATCTGTTCCTTGGTGTATCCCACCAGATCGTAGTTCTGACTGCCCTCGCTCAAATGCACTTCGGCCCGGTAATAGCGCCGGTTGTTGAGTTCCTTGGAGCCCATGCCGCCGCGGGCGAATGACGGCGTAAAGTAGCCGCGCATCTGTACCTGATAGATGAACGGGTGTTCGTCGCCGTGACCGATTTCCAGGCTGACGCTGTCATTGACCGGCTCAGGGTGAGTCACGACCTTCAGGCCCTTTTCGATAAACACCGCCGACACCTCTTCGATGGCCGGGCGTATCGTCGAATCGAGGAAGCGATAGACCTCGTCCCGCGACGGGAAATGCACCGCCTGACTCAAGCGCTGGCGCCAACCACCGCGCCGCGAACCGGACACTGGTGCCAGGGAATGCATCTGCGCAATCTGCTTCTGCGATTCCAGATAAAACGCTTTATGCAGGCCCCACATCATCAACAGCAAAATCAGCGAGAACGGCAGCGAAGTCAGGACCACGGCGGACTTCAACGCATCGATGCTGCCGGAAAACAGCAGCGCACTGGTCACCAGCGCAGTCATTGCGCCCCAGAACACCCGCAGCCATTTCGGCCCGTCTTCATCCGGGTTGCCACCCTTGGCGGACAGCGTCGACAACACCACGGTGCCGGAATCGGCGGAGGTGACGAAGAACACGAAGCTGATGAACACCGTGACCGCGATCACGGTCTTGCTCCACGGGTAGGTTTCCAGCAGCAGGTAGAGGGTCATTGACGGGTTGTCGATGGCCGACATGCCCAGCGCCGACATGCCGTGGTTGAGCACCTGATCGATGGCGCTGTTGCCGAAGATCGACATCCACGCCAGGGTGAAGCCCAGCGGAATCAGGAGCACGCCGAAAACGAACTCGCGGATGGTGCGGCCACGGGAAATCCGCGCAATGAACAGGCCCACGAACGGCGACCAGGCGATCCACCAGGCCCAGTAGAACACCGTCCAGCCACCCAGCCAGTCGCTAGGCTTGTCGTAGGCGTAGAGGTCGAAACTCTTCATCGGCAAGGCGCCGAGGTAGTCGCCGACGTTCTGGATCAGGGTATTGAGCAGGTGCTGGGTGGGCCCGGCGAACAACACGAACAGCAGCAGCGCACAGGCCAGCAGCATGTTGATGTCGGACATGACCCGCACGCCCTTGTCGACGCCGGACACCGCGACGATGATCGCCGCGCCCATCATCAGCGTGATCAGGCCGACCTGGATCCACTGGGTGTGAGCAATGCCGAACAGGTAGTCCAGGCCCGAATTGAGGTGCAACACGCCAAAGCCCATGTCGGCACCGAGACCGAACACCGTGGCGATGATGCCAAAGCCGTCCACCGCGTAACCGATGGGGCCATTGATGCGCTTGCCGATCAGCGGGTACAGCGCCGAGCGCAGGGCCAGCGGCAGGTTATGCCGGTAGGCGAAGTAGGCCAGCGCCATGCCGACAAAGGCGAACACGCCCCAACCATGCAGGCCCCAGTGCAGGAACAGGATCTGCATCGCCTGCCGCGCCGCATCCGCCGTGCCGGCCTCACCCTGGGGCGGTTGCAGCATATGGGTCAGGGGCTCGGACACGCAGAAGAAAAACAGCGTGATGCTGATCCCGGCGGCGAACAGCATGCCGGCCCAGGACAGATAACTGAATTCGGGCTCGTCGTGGTCGGCACCGAGTTTTATCTTGCCGTAGCCCGATAACGCGGTGACCACCACGAAGACCAGATACAGGGTCATCGCCAGCATGTAGTACCAGCCAACCGTGTTGGCCGCCCAGTTTTGCGCCGCCAGCAGCCAGGCGCCGGCCTGTTCGGGCATGGCAATGACCACGATGCCGAACAGCAGAATGAAGGTCGCCGCGAAGTAGAACACCGGCGGATTCATGCGGACCAGGCCGCTTGGGGGAATGGACGATGCACTCATTGCAGGTGCACCTCGAAGGGGTCAATCGTGGCTGTAGAAATCGGACTCAGCAAAGGCAAGCCTCCTGTTGTGAGCGGGCAGCGAACCACCGGTTTAACTTGAATGAACGTTCAAGTTAAACATGAATAGGGGGCTAAGGACTAATTCCAGGGCTCGGCGGTCATGCTTTTGTAGGAGCTGCCGTAGGCTGCGATCTTTTGATTTTTGCTTTTGCGGTGCTTCTGAAAAGATCGCAGCCTCGTTGCACGAGACAGCTCCTACAGGGGGTTGCTGACAGCTTCTTACTTCTGAGCCCCGTCATCCAGTTGCAGATTGGCCTGGGTCAGGTTACTGCCCGCTGGCACACTGCGGGTCAGCCAGACATTGCCGCCAATGGTCGAGCCCTTGCCGATAGTGATCCGCCCCAGAATCGTCGCCCCGGCGTAAATCACCACGTCATCCTCGACGATCGGATGCCGCGCCTGGCCCTTCTGCAACTGGCCGTCTTCATCCGCCGGAAAGCGCTTGGCACCCAAGGTTACCGCCTGATAAATCCGCACCCGCTCGCCGATGATCGCGGTCTCGCCGATCACCACACCGGTCCCGTGGTCGATGAAGAAACTGCGGCCAATCTGCGCGCCCGGGTGAATGTCGATACCGGTGGCCGAGTGGGCGATTTCCGCGCTGATGCGAGCCAGCAATGGCAAGCCGGCGCGATATAGATGGTGGGCCAGGCGATGGTGAATCACCGCCAGGATGCCCGGATAGCACAGCAGCACTTCGTCGACGCTGCGTGCCGCCGGATCGCCGTGATAAGCCGCCAGAACGTCGGTGTCCAACAGACTGCGCAGCCCCGGCAACGCGAGGGCGAAGTCCTGGATGATCTGAATGGTTTTCGCCTCGACCTCAGTGTCGGCCTGGGCGCTGTGACGGGCGGCATAGCGCAATTCGAGCCGTGCCTGCGCCAGCAACGCATTCAACGCCACATCGAGGGTGTGGCCGACGTAGAAATCCTCACTCTCTTCGCGCAAGTCTACCGGCCCCAGGCGCATCGGGAACAGTGCCCCGCAGAGTGCCTCGAGAATCTCCGCCATGGCGGCCCGTGACGGCAACTCGCGACCACCCTGCTCACCGCTGGCGCGGCCGTTTTGTGCACGCCACTGCTCACGTGCCGTACGCAGTTGGCTAACGATGGTTTGCAACTGCCAATGACTGGAACGCTCACTCACGGTAAAAACTCCTCACGGGCGGCCGGACAGTCTGGCCGCACTGACGGCGATTACTTTACGGCAAGGCTCGCAAGCGAAATTAAGAACCAATTGTGCTGTCGTAATTACAATCGGCTATAAGCGATTCACGGTTGCCCCGACAAAGTGGCGTGCCTATAGTCCAGAGACCTTCCACCGCCAGTACGGACCCATGATCAAACAACAGCTTGCCCGCTTCAACCGTCTAGACCTGCTGGGCCAACCGACCGCCCTCGAAAAACTCGAACGCTTGTCGGCCTGGCTGGGGCGCGACGTCTACGTCAAACGCGATGACCTGACCCCACTGGCGATGGGCGGCAACAAGCTGCGCAAACTCGAATATTTGGCGGCCGATGCCCTGGCCCAGGGCGCAGATACCTTGATCACGGCGGGAGCGCTGCAGTCCAACCATGTACGCCAGACCGCTGCCATTGCGGCCAAGCTGGGTCTGGGCTGCGTGGCCCTGCTGGAAAACCCCCTGGGCACCGACGACGCCAATTATGTCGGCAACGGCAATCGGCTGTTGCTGGATCTGTTCGATGCCAAGGTCGAGCTGGTCGAAAATCTGGATAACGCCGACGAGCAATTGCAATCCCTGGCTGCTCGCCTGCGCAGCAACGGCAAGAAGCCGTATCTGGTGCCGATCGGTGGCTCCAATGCGCTGGGCGCCCTGGGTTACGTGCGAGCCGGTCTGGAACTGGCCGAACAGATCAAGGACACCGGGCTGAATTTTGCCGCCGTCGTCCTCGCCTCGGGCAGCGCCGGAACCCACAGCGGCCTGGCATTGGCGTTGAGCGAAGTATTGCCGGAATTGCCAGTCATCGGCGTCACGGTTTCGCGCAGCGATGAAGACCAGCGGCCAAAGGTCCAGGGCCTGGCCGAGCGTACCGCCGAGTTGCTGGGGGTGACGTTGCCTGAGAGTTTCAAGGTCGAGTTGTGGGACGAGTATTTCTCGCCACGTTACGGCGAGCCCAATGCCGGGACGCTGGCAGCGGTGAAGCTGCTGGCCGGCCAGGAAGGCCTGTTACTGGACCCGGTCTACACTGGCAAGGCCATGGCGGGTTTGTTGGACGGGATCGGACGTTCACGTTTCGATGAGGGCCCGATCATCTTCCTGCACACCGGCGGGGCGCCGGCGTTGTTTGCCTATACGAGCTTCTTGTAAGAACCAAGATCAAAAGATCGCAGCCTTCGGCAGCTCCTGCAGATGTACGCAATCCCCTGTAGGAGCTGCCGATGGCTGCGATCTTTTCATCAGGCAACTCATATTCCTTTAAGAAATAAGAAAAATAGAATTTATTATTTTCTAATCTAAAAGCACCATCATATAGTCACGCCGCAGGCGAATTTGCAGCGAGACGCATACGCTGCTTTAGGGCAGGATATCGCAGTCGTCCAAATCCCGAATTTGCCAACTTTCCTTAAGCGTCTTCCATAAGAAAACACAGGGGCTTGTCATGAATTTTTCCGCACTACGTCGAAATCTGCTGGTGGGTTCGCTGGGCCTGGCCCTCAGTGCCGGCCTGATTGGCCAGGCCGTGGCCGGTGAGCAGCTGCAACAAATCAAGGACAAAGGCGTGATCAACGTCGGCCTGGAAGGCACCTACCCACCGTTCAGCTTCGTCGACGCCGACGGCAAACTGACCGGCTTCGAAGTCGAGTTCTCCGAAGCCCTGGCCAAAGAGCTGGGTGTGAAGGTCAAGCTGCAACCGACCAAATGGGACGGCATCCTCGCGGCACTGGAATCCAAGCGCCTGGACGCGGTGATCAACCAGGTGACCATCTCCGAAGAGCGCAAGAAGAAGTATGACTTCTCCGAGCCCTACACCGTTTCCGGAATCCAGGCGCTGGTACTGACCAAGAAAGCCGCCGAGCTGAACATCAAGTCCGCGGCCGACCTGGGTGGCAAGAAAGTCGGCGTGGGCCTGGGCACCAACTACGAGCAGTGGGTCAAGGCCAACGTGCCGACCGCTGACGTGCGCACCTATGAAGACGATCCGACCAAGTTCCAGGACCTGCGTGTCGGCCGTATCGACGCCATCCTGATCGACCGTCTGGCCGCGCTGGAATACGCCAAGAAAGCCAAGGACACCACCGCTGCCGGTGAAGCGTTCTCCCGCCAGGAGGCCGGCATTGCCCTGCGCAAAGGCGAGCCTGAACTGCTGGCAGCCGTGAACAAGGCCATCGACAAGCTGCGCGCCGACGGCACGCTGAAAAAGCTTTCGGAAAAATACTTCAGCGCTGACGTCACTCAATAATGGAAGAAGCTTTTCAACTCGCACTGGACTCCCTGCCCTTCCTGCTCAAGGGGGCCTACTACACGGTCATCTTGAGCCTGGGCGGGATGTTCTTCGGCCTGGTGATGGGCTTCGGCCTGGCACTGATGCGCCTGTCGCGCTTCAAGCTGATCAGCTGGATCGCCCGCATCTACGTGTCGTTCTTTCGCGGTACGCCGTTGCTGGTGCAACTGTTCGTGATCTATTACGGCCTGCCGCAATTGGGCATGGAACTCGACCCGCTGCCGGCGGCCCTGATCGGCTTCTCGCTGAACATGGCCGCCTATGCCTGTGAAATCCTGCGTTCGGCGATCAGTTCCATCGAGCGCGGCCAATGGGAAGCTGCCGCCAGTATCGGCATGACCCGCGCGCAAACCCTGCGCCGGGCCATCCTGCCGCAGGCGATGCGCACCGCATTGCCGCCACTGGGCAACAGCTTCATTTCGCTGGTCAAGGACACCGCGCTGGCGGCCACCATCCAGGTGCCGGAGCTGTTCCGCCAAGCACAGCTGATCACCGCCCGTACCTTTGAAGTCTTCACCATGTACCTTGCCGCCGCGCTGATCTACTGGGTCCTGGCTACGGTGCTGTCGCACCTGCAGAACCAGCTGGAAGCACGGGTCAACCGGCACGACCAGGAGTCCTGACCCCATGATTGTCGTGGAAAAACTGACAAAGCAGTTCAAGGGTCAAGTGGTGCTCAACGGCATCGATCTGCAAGTGAAGGAAGGCGAGGTGGTGGCGATCATCGGGCCAAGCGGCTCGGGCAAGACCACCTTCCTGCGCTGCCTGAACTTCCTCGAAGAACCCACCAGCGGCCGGATCAAGGTCGGCGACATCGAGATCGATACCAGCCGCCCGCTTAACCAGCAACAGAGCCTGGTGCGCCGTTTGCGCCAGCACGTGGGCTTCGTGTTCCAGAACTTCAACCTGTTCCCCCACCGCACCGCCCTGGAAAACGTTATCGAAGGCCCGATCATCGTCAAGAAGATCGCGCACGCCGAGGCCGTTGCCCTGGGTAAAAAGCTGTTGGCCAGGGTCGGCCTTGCAGGCAAGGAAGACGCTTACCCGCGCCGCCTTTCCGGTGGTCAGCAACAGCGTGTGGCGATCGCCCGCGCGCTGGCGATGGAGCCGGAAGTGATCCTGTTCGATGAACCGACCTCGGCGCTCGACCCGGAGCTGGTGGGCGAAGTCCTGTCGACCATTCGCAGCCTGGCCGAGGAGAATCGCACCATGGTCATCGTCACCCACGAAATGGGGTTTGCCCGCGACGTGGCCAATCGTGTGGTGTTTTTCGACAAGGGCGTGATCGTCGAACAAGGCGAAGCGAAGGCGTTGTTTGCCAACCCCAAGGAAGAACGCACGAAACAGTTTCTCAGCAAGTTCCTGAACAACGCCCACAACTAAACCTCTCGTAACATCGGTCAACTTCCATGGATGGAAGTGCCACCCTCCCCGCACCAAACTCTTACTCTTACATAATTAAATGTACGTGCACGACAAGCACATCTTGTCAGCGCACTCGATACATATATGTATTGCGCAACAGTTTTGCCGACTGGACATCCAAGCGCATCGTGAACCCATATAATGCGCCAGCCCCTCATAAAACGGCGCCTTGAGCAGGTAAAGTCGACTCATCGGAACGGCTTATTAACTTTAACGCGTAGGAGTTTTCTGAATAACACCCAGCACTTCATTTAACTAGTCCACTCTATTGACACTGACTCCAGCGCACTCTTATCTAGTCTCCTGCCAGCGGCACTGATCACGCCAAATCATTATTTCAAATCAAAGTAATGAACGGTTTTGCTGTTGTTTCCCGAAACGGACTTCATTGCAAAACATCAAGGAGACTTCCATGACATGCACCTCAAATAAAATCGAACTTGCCGCCCCGACACTGGCGCAGTCCCACAAGGCCGGGATCAACCTCGCCTCGGCCGCGCACTTGCTGATCGAGGTGCCACCCTACCCCGGGATGGACGAAGGCGACCTGATCGAACTGTTCTGGGACAACTGCTACGTCGCCTCGAGGGCCCTGAAGGCCAATGAGATCGGCCAACCCGTTCAGCTACGGGTACCCGAGAGCTTTATCGCCAGTGGCGCTTCTCGCGTTCACTATCGAATCATGCAAATCGGGCAGGCCCCGATCGTATCGCCCGCCCGGCGGCTGCAGTCAAAACTCGAGTGCCCCGGTGGACAGCCTACTGCGCTGACTGGCGACGAGAACCAGAGCCTGGCACCGGTAAAACTTCCCGGAACGATTTGCCGGCAGGGGGTGAATCCCAACCAGATCAAGCGCGGCGTGCCAGTCACTATCGAGCCGTACCTGAACATGGCCGCCGATGACGAAATCACCCTGCGCTGGGGCGATGCCCGCATGGATTTGCCGCCACTCAAGGAGAGTGAGGTGGGCCAGCCGATTCAGATCTGGGTGCCACCGGCGATCATTCTCGAAGCCGGCGAAGACCTGCGCCTGGAGGTGACTTACTGCATCCTTGATCGTGTCGGCAACAATTCGCGCTGGGCGCCAGCACGGGCGTTGAAGATTGGTTGTGCCAATCCCTATCTCAAGGTGCCGAAAAAAGAACACCTCAATGCCGCCGAACGACGAAAGTGATGAGGCGCAGCTTGACCTTCTATACATATTCCTAAAAGTTAGTTCAAAAAACATTTATACACGTTTAGGGTATATAAACCGGACCACCGGACATTCTTGTTTTCGTTCGCCGCACCCCGCGGTGTTTCCATGAGATGTGAGGTAGGTATGGTCCGGAACACAATCACCCCAGTGCAGATCGCCAGGGCATTGCGTGTAGCCAAGGAGTGGCACTGATGTCCAGTCTGGCTGATGCAATCGTCCAGAGTGACCTGGACATCGCCCCCTTGCTGTTGCCCGCGCACGTGCTGCGCAACGATGCCCAGGCCATCAAGGCCGCCCATGAGCTGGCGCAAGTCGCTCGCCTGCAGGCTGCCCGGCGCGACCAGCAGCGCAAGCTGCCGTGGTCGGAAATCGAACAATTCACCCGCAGCGGCCTGGGCAGCATCGCCATTCCCCGCGAGTACGGCGGCCCGCAGGTTTCATTTGTCACCCTGGCCGAGGTGTTCGCGATCATTTCCGCGGCGGACCCAGCCCTGGGACAGATTCCGCAGAACCAGTTCGGCATTCTCAACCTGGTGCTCGGCAGCGCCACCGAGGCGCAGAAAAAACAGCTGTTCAAGAGCGTCCTGGAAGGCTGGCGAATCGGCAATACCGGGCCGGAGCGCGGTGCTAAAAACACCCTGGAACTCAAGGCGCGCATTACCGCCGACGGTGATGGGTTTGTCCTCAACGGGCAGAAGTTCTATTCCACCGGCGCGCTGTTCGCGCATTGGGTCGCGGTCAAGGCGCTCAACGATGACGGCAAGCAGGTGCTGGCCTTCGTCCGTCGCGGTACGCCGGGGCTGCGCATCGTCGATGACTGGTCCGGTTTCGGCCAGCGCACCACCGCCAGCGGCACCATTTTGCTCAACAACGTGCGGGTCGATGCCGAGCTGGTGGTGGACAACTGGAAGATCAATGAAAAACCCAATACCCAAGGCGCCGTCTCGCAGCTGATTCAAGCCGCCATCGACGCCGGTATCGCCCGTGGCGCCATCGACGACGCCATCGAATTCGTCAAAACCCGCGCCCGGCCATGGGTCGACGCCAACGTCGAACGGGCCAGCGATGACCTGTACGTGATCGCCGACATCGGCAAGCTGAAAATCGAACTGCACGCCGCCGAAGCACTGCTGCGCAAGGCCGGGCAGGTGCTCGACCAGGTGAGCGCCGCGCCGCTCACCGCCGAGTCTGCCGCCCGCGCCTCGATTGCCGTGGCCGAAGCCAAAGTGCTGACCACCGAGATCTCGTTGCAGGCCAGCGAAAAGCTCTTCGAGCTGGCCGGCAGCCGCGCCACCCTCGCCGAATTCAACCTCGACCGCCACTGGCGCAACGCCCGGGTGCACACCCTGCACGACCCGGTGCGCTGGAAATATCACGCGGTGGGTGCCTATTACCTGAACGGCACTTTGCCCGCTCGCCATTCCTGGATCTGACGACCAGACATCTGGAGAAACACATGACCCTTTCTCAACACGTCGCGGTCATCACCAGCGACGAGCAAGCCCTGATCGTCGCCAGCGACCTGGCCGAAGATTTCAAACGCGACAGCGCCCTGCGCGACCGCGAACGCCGTTTGCCACACCCGGAACTGGAAGTGTTTTCCCGCTCGGGCCTGTGGGGCATCAGCGTGCCCAAGGAACACGGCGGCGCCGGCGTTTCCAACGTCACCCTGGCCAAGGTCATCGCCCTGATCGCCCAGGCGGATGGCTCCCTCGGGCAAATCCCGCAGAACCATTTCTACGCCCTCGAAGTACTGCGGGTTAATGGCAACGAAGAGCAGAAAAAACGTCTGTACGCTGAAGTATTGGCCGGTCAGCGATTCGGCAATGCCCTTGCCGAACTGGGTACCAAAACCGCCCACGACCGCGTCACCCGCCTGACTCGCGATGGTGACGGCTATCGCATCAACGGTCGCAAGTTCTACGCCACCGGCGCGATCTACGCGCAGCGCATCCCGACCTCCGTGATCGATGAAAACGGCGTGCAGCAACTGGCGATCGTCCCGCGCGACAGTAAAGGCCTGACCGTGATCGACGACTGGAGCGGCTTCGGCCAGCGCACCACCGGCAGCGGTTCAGTGGTGTTCGAAGATGTCTTTGTTGCCGCCGAAGACGTGATCCCGTTTCAAAGCGCGTTCGAGCGCCCGACCCCGGTCGGCCCGCTGGCGCAGATTCTCCATGCCGCCATCGACACCGGCATCGCCCGCGCGGCCTATGAAGATGCGCTGCATTTCGTGCGCACCAAGACCAGGCCGTGGATCGACGCCACCCATGAAAAAGCCACCGACGACCCGCTGACCATCAAGAGCTTCGGCCACTTGAGCATTCGCCTGCACGCCACCGAAGCCTTGCTGGAGCGCGCCGGGGAATTCCTCGACAAGGCACAGTCCGACACCAATGCCGAAAGCGTCGCCGCCGCGTCGATTGCCGTCGCCGAAGCCCGGGCGATCAGCACCGAAATCTCCCTCGCCGCCGGCACGACCTTGTTCGAACTGGCCGGCAGCCAAGCCACCCTGATCGAGCACGGCCTGGATCGCCACTGGCGCAATGCCCGGGTGCACACACTGCACGACCCGGTGCGCTGGAAGTACCACGCGGTCGGCAATTACTACCTGAACGATGAAAACCCGCCGCTGCGGGGGACCATCTGATGGCCGACGCGAAAAAGAAGATCCTGCTCAACGCGTTCAACATGAACTGCATCGGGCACATCAACCATGGCCTGTGGACGCATCCACGGGACACCTCGACCCAGTACAAGACGATCGAATACTGGACCGAACTGGCGCAACTGCTGGAGCGCGGGTTGTTCGACGGCTTGTTCATCGCCGACATCGTCGGCGTCTACGACGTCTACCAGAACTCGGTGGATGTGCCGCTCAAAGAGTCGATCCAGCTGCCGGTCAACGACCCGCTGCTGCTGGTCTCGGCGATGGCTGCCGTGACCAGCAACCTCGGCTTCGGCCTCACTGCCAACCTCACCTACGAACCGCCGTACCTGTTCGCCCGGCGCATGTCCACGCTGGATCACCTGAGCCGCGGTCGGGTGGGCTGGAACATCGTCACCGGCTACCTCGACAGCGCCGCCAAGGCCATGGGCCTGAGCGAACAGGTCGAGCATGACCGCCGCTACGACCAGGCCGATGAATACCTGCAAGTGCTCTACAAACTCTGGGAAGGCAGCTGGGAAAACGGCGCGGTGCTCAACGATGCGCAGCAACGGATCTACGCGCAACCGGAAAAAGTGCACAAGGTCGAGCACAAGGGCGAGTTCTATCAGGTGGAGGGTTATCACCTGTGCGAACCCTCGCCGCAGCGCACCCCGGTGCTGTTCCAGGCTGGCAGTTCCGATCGCGGATTGCTGTTCGCCGGGCGGCATGCCGAATGCGTGTTCATCAGCGGGCAGACCAAGGCGTCGACCAAGGTACAGGTGGACAAGGTCCGCGCCAGCGCCGTCGAGGCCGGGCGCAATCCCGAGGACATCAAGGTGTTCATGGGCTTGAACGTGATCGTTGGCGCGACTGAAGAACTCGCTTGGGCCAAGCACGCCGAATACCTGGGCTACGCCAGCGCCGAGGCGGGAGTGGCGCATTTTTCGGCCTCCACCGGGATCGACTTTTCCGAGTACGCCATCGACGAACCGATCCAGTACGTCAAGAGCAACGCGATCCAGTCCGCCACCAAAAACCTGCAGAACAACGACTGGACCCGACGCAAATTGCTCGACCAACACGCCCTCGGCGGACGCTACATCACCGTGGTCGGCTCGCCTGAACAAGTGGCCGATGAGCTGGAATCGTGGATCGCCGAAACCGGGCTGGACGGTTTCAACCTGACGCGGATCGTCACGCCGGAAAGCTATGTGGATTTCATTGAGCTGGTGATTCCGGAGCTGCAACGGCGCGGGTCGTACAAGACCGCCTACGACAACGGGTCCTTGCGCGAAAAGCTGTTTCATGGCGAGGCGCATTTGCCTGGCCAGCATACCGGCTCTGCCTACCGACGCTAAAAGCATCGCCAGCAGGCTAGCTCCCACATTTGGAATGCATTCCCACTGTGGGAGCCAGCCTGCTGGCGATGAGGCCTGACCAGACAACACAAAACTCATGCACTGACTGGAAAACTACCATGACAAAAAAACTCCTGAACCACCCAGTCAAAGCACTGGCCCTGGCCCTCGGCCTGTTCAGCTGCGCAGTGTTCGCCGCCGACGCCCCACTGAAAATCGGCACCACCGCCGCCTTCGCCATTCCCCTGGAAGCGGCAGTAGAAGAAGCCGGCAAACAAGGCTTGAAAGTCGAACTGGTGGAGTTCACCGACTGGATCGCGCCCAACGTCAGCCTCGCCGCCGGCGACATCGACGTGAACTACTTCCAGCACATCCCCTTCCTGGAAAACGCGAGGAACGCCTCCGGCTTTGACCTGGTGCCCTTCGCCCCGGGGATCATCAACAACGTCGGCCTCTACTCGAAGAAATACAAAAGCTTCGACGAGCTGCCGCAAGGCGCCAGCGTGGCCATCGCCAACGACCCGATCAACAGCGGCCGAGGCTTGCAGCTGTTGGCCAAGGCCGGCTTGATCACGCTCAAACCGGGTGTCGGCTACAAGGCCACCGAAGAAGACATCATCGCCAACCCGAAGAACATCAAGATCCTGCAGGTCGAAGCCGTGCAACTGGTGCGCGCCTATGACGACGCTGATCTGGTACAGGGCTACCCGGCCTACATCCGCCTGGCGAAAACCTTCGACGCCGGCTCCGCCCTGCTGTTCGACGGCCTCGACCACAAGGAATACGTGATCCAGTTCGTGATCCAGCCGAAAAGCAAAACCGACCCGCGCCTGATCAAGTTCGTCGACATCTACCAACACTCGCCGGCCGTTCGCGCAGCCCTGGATAAAGCCCACGGCAAGCTCTACCAAGCCGGCTGGGAGAGCTGAGCATGACGGCAGCCACGCAACGGCGACTGGACATTCCAGCGCTCAAGAATGCTGACCAGACCGAACTGCACCCGGCGCTCAATCGGGCCCACGTGCGCTTCATCGGCCTGGGTAAGACCTACGACGGCAAGCAAGGACCGGTGGCGGCGCTGCAAGGCATCGACCTGGCGATTCAGCGCGGTGAGGTGTTCGGCATCATCGGCCGCAGCGGCGCCGGCAAGTCGTCGCTGATCCGCACCATCAACCGCCTCGAACAACCGACCTCGGGTCGCGTGCTGATCGATCAGGTGGACATTGGCGAGTTCGACGAAGACCGCCTGGTGGCGCTGCGTCGGCGCATCGGCATGATCTTCCAGCACTTCAACCTGATGTCGGCCAAGACCGTCTGGCAGAACGTCGAGTTGCCGCTGAAAGTCGCCGGAGTGCCGAAGGAAAAACGCGAGCAGAAGGTGCGTGAACTGCTGGAACTGGTCGGCCTGCAGGGCAAACACAAGGCTTACCCGGCGCAGCTTTCCGGCGGGCAGAAACAGCGCGTCGGCATCGCCCGCGCGCTGGTGCATGACCCGGCGATTTTGCTGTGCGACGAAGCCACTTCGGCACTGGACCCGGAGACCACCCAATCGATCCTCGGCCTGCTGGGTGAGATCAATCAGCGCCTGGGCCTGACCATCATCCTGATCACCCACGAAATGGCGGTGATCCGCGAGATCTGCGATCGCGTGGTGGTCCTGGAACATGGACAAATCGTCGAGCAAGGCCCGGTCTGGGAAGTCTTCGGCAACCCTCAGCATGAGGTCAGCAAGACCCTGCTCGCGCCACTGCAACACGCCCTGCCGCCCGAGCTGCAAAGCCGCCTGCATCAACAAGCGCAGTCTTCGGAGGATGCCGTGGTGCTGCGCCTGCAATTCACCGGAACGGCCCATGCCGAACCAGACCTTGCCGCGCTGTTCGCTGCACTCGGTGGCCGCGTGCGTCTGTTGCAGGGCGGTGTGGAACGGATTCAGGGGCACGCGCTGGGGCAACTGCTGCTGGCGGTGACCGGCTCGCCTCTGGGCGCCGACGCATTGCGTCAACGCGCCGGCCAATGGGCGCAACAGGTGGAGGTACTGGGTTATGTGGTTTGATCGCTTGCTGCAAGGCTTCATCGACACCTTCCTGATGGTTGGCGTGTCGTCGTTGATCGCACTGCTGGCGGGGATTCCGCTGGCGGTAGTCCTGGTCACCAGCTCCAAGGGCGGCATCTACGAAGCCCCGGCGCTGAACCGCGCACTGGGTGCCTTCGTGAACCTGTTCCGCTCGATTCCGTTCCTGATCCTGATGGTGGCGCTGATTCCGTTCACCCGGTTGATCGTCGGTACCACCTATGGCGTGTGGGCGGCCGTGGTGCCGTTGACCATCGCTGCCACGCCGTTCTTTGCACGCATCGCCGAGGTCAGCCTGCGCGAGGTCGATCATGGTTTGATCGAAGCGGCGCAGGCCATGGGCTGCCGACGTGGGCATATCGTCTGGCATGTGCTGTTGCCTGAGGCGCTGCCGGGGATAGTCGGGGGCTTCACCATCACGCTGGTGACGATGATCAACTCATCGGCCATGGCCGGGGCGATTGGGGCGGGTGGCTTGGGGGATATTGCGTACCGGTATGGGTATCAGCGCTTTGACAGTCAGATCATGCTGACGGTGATTGTGTTGCTGGTGGCGTTGGTGGCGGTGATTCAGTTGGGTGGGGATAGGTTGGCTCGGGGGTTGAACAAACGCTAGATCAAGATCAAAGGATCGCAGCCTTCGGCAGCTCCTACAGGGAATGTGTACACCCTGTAGGAGCTGCCGAAGGCTGCGATCTTGGCGATATTTCGTACAAGAAAATCGGCAATTCTGAAGGCTAAATCCCTTTCCTTTGCAGGACGTTTCCTAGATTATTCCGCTCGCTTGCGCCTGCCAAATTCCGTGGTTAGTCTCGGTCCGTCACTGCTCATCAGTGATCGGGTTTAGTAGCCCGGAACAATAGGCGCATAGCGTTTCCATGCTCATGTCGGCACTTTGCCGCATGCGGAATATGGTGGCTGTGCGTGGCACCTTCGGGTGCACCGGTTTTCCTATTGACCGGCCTACTAACCTGCGTACAGCCGCCACCCAATCGTTTAGTAGGCGATACGTAAGGCCGCCATCGCTGGCAAGCCAGCTCCTGCAGATGACCGACGCGATCCATTGTAATTGGATGGACTCGCCCCAGCCGAGGCGTCAATGCGCCACGGTGGCAGTCTAAACAGCCAACGGCAGCGAGG
>NZ_JAXDEQ010000050.1:0-40597 GCF_035065025.1 Pseudomonas sp. YuFO8
CTGGCGATTCGGTGGTGGCCGTTATGCCGCCATCGCTGGCAAGCCAGCTCCTACAGGTCTTGGGCTGCAGGCGGATTGTTGGGTACGACACAAATCCGTAGGAGCCGGCTTGCTGGCGATGCGGTAGTGGCCGTTATGCCGCCATCGCGGCAAGTCAGACGGGGCCGGTCAAGCCGTATGGCCACCCAGGTTTTCGGTAACCCAGTCGGCGATGTACTGACCCGCGTTGATACTGTTGTCAAAGCTCGAATGCTGCACACCACCTTCGCGTTCGGTAAAGATCTTCAGTTCACGTTTGGGGCTGTTGACCAGTTGCTCGTAAGTACGTTGTGCCCACTTCAGCGGGATCTGCGAATCCTTTTCACCGTGGGTCACCAGGAACGGCACCTTGATCCGATCCAGCACGCCGTCCAGGTGGACGTTTTCGGCAATGGCCATGAACTCCTCCATATCTTTTGCACCCCACACCCACTGCACGTGCGCCCAATAGTGCGGTACGGGGAAGCTGCCTTCTTTTTCCAGGCGACGCTTTTGCACATCGCGCCAGTCATGGTTCGCCCCCCACACCACACCGCAGGCAAACCGTGGCTCGAAGGCCACGGCGCGCGGGCAGTAATAGCCGCCGAGGGAAACACCCTCCAGGCCGATACGCTTGGCATCCACGTCGCTGCGGGTTTCCAGCCAGTCGACCACGCGGCTGGCCCAGTGCTCGCTGTCGTAGCGGGCAATCAGATTGTGCAGGCGCAGTGCTTCACCGGTGCCGGGCTGGTCGATGATCAACGACGAGACGCCGCGTTTTGCCAGCCAGGCCGGCAGGCCGACGCGGTATTTCATTTCCTTGGTCGAATCCAGTCCGTTGACCTGCACCAGGATCGGCGCCGGGCCGCTCACACCTTCGGCACGCACCAGCAAGCCGGAAATATGTTTGCCCTCGTAGGGGATTTCAACGCGCTCGCAGTTCTCCCGCGACAGTTCGATACCGCGTTTGAAAGTCTGCAAAAAACGCTGGTACAACTCGGTACGGCCCGGCGCGCCATGGGCCTGCAAGCGTTCGCAGGTCAGGTAATAGGTGGCGGCACGGTTGTATTTCTCACCGGCGGACAGCAGCCGGCCATTGCCTTCGTCTTCCTCGGCCAGGCCGCAGAGTTTGTCGGCCATCTTTGCCCAGGTTTCGCGAAACGCCTTGGTGCCAGCGGCGTCGGGCTGCTGGGCGGCTTCCTGCAGTGGCGCGCACATCTCTTCGATTTCGCCGATGCGGGCGCCCATCTCGATGGCCAGGTTGACTGAGAGATTCCACACGTAATTGGTCGGGAAATAACGGAACATGATTGTTGTTGTCCTTGTGGTTGCCTTGAGCGTTCAAGGCACGTTAAGGACGCCCCGGCTAATTGACCAATCGTGACTCGGGATGCGAGGTATCGCGAGCGGCGATAGGATCCTGTTCCAGGTGCTGGATGAATTCGCTGATGCGCTCGCGCAGCCAGCGGTGCATCGGGTCACCGTCCACGCTGCGGTGCCAGAGCATGACTTCGCGCATGACCGGAATCTTCACCGGCGGATTGAGGATGCGCAGCGGCAGGTGCTGGGCATACAACCGAGCCAGGCGCTGGTGCATGGTGGCGATGCGTTGGGTGCCGACGACCAGTTGCGGCAGGGTGTTGAAGTCGTTGGTGATCACTTCGATGCGGCGGTTGAAACCGTACTGGTTCATGAACCACTCTTCGATGCTCAAGTGCCGGGTGCGACCAAAACCGACGGAAACGTGGCCCATGTCCATGTACTGCTCAAGGGTCAGGCTGTCGCCGACCTGGGTATTGCCAGCCCACACCACGCAGACGTGTTCTTCCTCGAACAGCAGCTTGTGGGGATGGCCGTCGATGATGTAGCGCTCAGGCACGATCATCAGGTCGACCTCGCCGCGAATCAGCAACTCGCCGGAGTTGTCGCCGGGGCCGAGCATCTCGAACGTGATGTTCGGCGCTTCCTGATGGATCTTCTGGATCACCTGGGCAAACAGCACGCTGATCAGGTAATCCGAGGTCACCAGGCGGAAGTGGCGCTTGCTGGTGGTGGGGTCGAACACCGGCTTGGCGGTGATCGAGGATTGAATCGTCAGCAGCACTTCGCGGATCGGTTTGGCCAGCTCCTGGGCGTAGGGCGTGGGCTGCATCTTGCGCCCCACCTGCACCAGCAGTTCGTCTTCGAAATAGCTGCGCAGACGCCCGAGCACGCCACTGGTTGCGGACTGCGTCATGTGCAGGCGTTCGGCGGCACGGGTGATGTTCTGCTCTTCGAGCAATACATCGAGTGCCACCAGGAGATTGAGATCCAGGTGGTTGAAACGCATCAGGCATGTCCGCTGTTGTATTTATTTTCACGATACATTCCGGTGAATTGATCGTCCCGTCAACCCCGTCTTCACGCCTTCATCCTGCGCCTTCAGGTATCGCGTTTGCCGATAGGTCGCATCCCCACTCGCGATTAGTCAGCTGCCAAACCGCACGTCACTCTTCGCCGCAGTCGGACCTCTGGCCGACACCACCACCGGATTCCATGCGCAGCTGAACGGCCTGGTCGAGCAGTCTCCGGATCATAATTTCAATGGAGTGGTAAGCCATGAACATCATTGGCCTTGATGCCCTGATCTTTGGCGTCGATGACATCCAAGCCTGTACCGATTGCCTGCGTGACTACGGCCTTGCGCCGGTTGACGTCGACAGCGATGGCGGGCGTTTTGAAGCACTCGACGGCACGGCCGTGATCATCCGCCGTGCGGACGATCCGACCCTGCCAGCGGCCATCGGCCCGGCGCCGTCGATTCGCGAAACCGTCTACGGCGTTGCCAGCGTGGCGGACCTCGACGCCATCGAGGACGAGTTGGCGCGGGATCGCCAGGTCTCCCGGGAGAACGGCGTGCTGCACAGCGTTGACGACATGGGCTTCGCGATCGCTTTCCAGGTCACCGTGCGCAAGGCGTACGACGCCCCGGACGACTTGACCAACGCCGCCGGCCATGCGCCGCAGCGCCCGCTGAACCAGCCTGGCATCACCCTCGACATGAGCGCGGTGCCCCGCACCTTGTCCCACGTGGTGTATTTCGTCCCCGACGCGGCCAAGGCCGAAGCGTTCTACGCCGAGCGGCTGGGCTTTCGGACCACCGACACCTTCATCGGCGCCGGGCCGTTCATGCGCCCGGCGGGTTCCGATGACCACCACTGTCTGTTCATGATCCAGACCCCACCGCACATGAAGGGCTGCGAGCACTTCACCTTTCACATGGGCAGCGGCACCGAAGTGCTGTTGGCCGGCACGCGTTTCGAGCAAAAGGGCTGGACCAGTTTCTGGGGCCCGGGCCGTCACCTCTTTGGCTCCAACTGGTTCTGGTACTTCAACAGTCCACTGGGTTGCCACATTGAATACGACGCCGACATGGACAAGCACGATGACGCCTGGGAGGCCCGTCGTGCGCCATTGTCGGCGGATAACTCGCAGCTGTTCCTGTTCAATTCGAAGGCGAAATGGGCACCCGGCGGCCCGCCACCCAAACAGGGTTGAACACGGGGGGCTGCCATGAGCCAACGGGATTTTTACCTGTGCCTGATTGACGAACTGGTGGAAGGGCAGGCGCGCGGATTCGATCCATTGCAGCGCGGCAAAGACAGTGTCTTTGCCTTGGTGCACGACGGCCAGGTGCGGATTTATCGCAACAGTTGCCCGCATCTGGACGTACGCCTGGAGTACCGCAAGGACCGTTTTTTATCCGCCGACGGCCAGTTGATCGTCTGTTACGCCCACGGTGCGCAGTTTCTGCCGAGTACCGGCGAATGCGTCTACGGCCCCTGTCTGGGCCAGAAGCTGGAGGCGCTGGCGTGGCGGGTGGAGGAGGGCTGGCTGGTGCTGCAAATGCCCGGCATTGAATGCGCGTCTCCCCGTTTTGAGGTATCGCGTTTGCAGATACATCGCATCCCTACTCGCGATTAGTCAAATCCCTGCTTTGCCGGGAAGCTGGACCCAACGACGCAGTGCCCGACGCTGCATCGAATCACAAGAATAACAAGTGAGAAAACCATGAGTGCAGTGAACAAAGTTCTGATCGTGGGCGGTGGCATTGGTGGTTTGTGCGCGGCCATCGCACTGCGGCGCAAGGGCATTGAGGTCGATCTGATCGAGCTCAAGTCAGAGTGGACGGTGTACGGCGTCGGGATCATCCAGCAAAGCAACGTGGTCCGCGAGATGGCCAAGCTGGGTGTGCTGGATGGGTATCTCGATGCGGCGTATGCCTTTGAAGACGTCGCCATCTATGGCCCGGCCGGCCAGCAACTGGCGCGCATCCCGGGACAACGACTGGCAGGGCCTGCGTACCCGGCCAACGTCGGCATTTCACGCCTGGCGCTGCACAAGGTCCTCAGCGAAACGGCGCTGGAACTGGGCGCGCAGGTACGCCTGGGTCTCAGCGTGGAGTCCTTGAACGACACGGGCGACAGCGTCGATGTGCTGTTCACCGATGGCACTGGCGCTGTGTACGACCTGGTGGTCGGCGCCGACGGTCTGTTCTCCAGGGTTCGCGACTTGATCTTCGGCGACACCTACACCCCGCGTTTCACCGGCCAGTCGGTGTGGCGCTACAACTTCCCGCGTGACCCGCAGATCGATCACCTCGCCAACTACCAGAGTGCCGAAGGCAACGCCGGCCTGGTGCCGCTGGCCGGTGACCTGATGTACCTGTTCCTCACGTCCCACGAACCGTCCAACCCATGGATGGACCCGGCGACGCTGGCCGAGCAGATGCGCCAGCGCCTGCAGGGTTTCACCGGCCTCATCGGCGAACTGCGTGAGCAAATCACCGACAGCAGCCAGGTGGTCTACAAGCCGATGGAAGTGGTCTTCGTCGACGAGTCCTGGTACCGCGGCCGCGTCCTGCTGATCGGCGACGCCGCCCACGCGACCACGCCGCACCTCGGCCAGGGCGCCGGCATGGCGATTGAAGATGCCATCGTGCTCAGCGAAGAACTGACCCGCGACGGCAGCGTCGAGCAACAGCTGCAGCGCTTCATGGCGCGCCGTTTCGAGCGCTGCAAGTTCATCAGCGAAAGCTCGGTGCTGGCCGGCGACAAGGAAATGCAGCACGACCGTGAGTTCGACCGCATCGGCCTGGTCAAGCAGATGCTCGCGCTGACGGCCGAGCCCATCTGATTCACCCACAGCAGTTACCACTATAAAAACAAGAGGTTAACGCGATGGTTAGTTCCACGACTGCGACGCCTGCGCGCCGCCCGGTCAGCACGTCTGCACCCTTTGGTTTCACCCTGGCCGCGGCCTTGGTGCTGTGCAGCCAGGCGGCCCATGCCTTTTCGGTGGATACCGGCAATCCGGATTTCAACCTGCGTTGGGATAACACCGTGAAATACAGCGCCGCCTGGCGCACGCAGAATCCGAGCAGCAAACTGAGTGAGGGCCAGGTGGCACTCAACCAGGACGACGGCGACCGGGCCTTCAAGAAGGGCCTGATCTCCAACCGCACGGACATCCTTTCCGAGCTGGACATGTCGTTCAAGGACGTCGGCGCGCGCCTCAGTGGCGCCGCCTGGTACGACACCGAATACCAGCAGGACAACGATAACGACGACCCGGCACGGGCCAACGCCCGTTCCGTGGCCTACGACGAGTTCACCGACGACACCCGCCATGTGCATGGCGGTAAAGGCGAATTGCTCGATGCGTTCGTGTACTGGAACGGCGCGCTGGCCGACCACGCCACGTCCGTGCGTGCCGGTCGCCACGGCTTGATCTGGGGCGAGAGCCTGTTCTTCGGGGCCAACGGCATTGCCGGTGGCATGGCGCCGGTCGACGTGGTGAAAGCGCAGTCGGTACCCAACACCCAGTTCAAGGAAATCACCCGCCCGGTCAATCAGCTGTCGGGCACCTTCCAACTGACCGACGACGTGTCCCTCGGCGCCTTCTACCAGCTGGAATGGGAAGAGACCCGCCTGCCCGGTGCCGGCAGTTACTTCTCCACCAGCGACACCATTGGTGAAGGCAACGAACGCCTGATCGTGGGTGCGCCGTTTCCTCCGTTCCTCGGTGGCAATCCCGCCAGCCCGGCGGCGTTCTTCCATGGCAATGACAAGGAAGCGAAAAGTTCGGGGCAGGGCGGCCTGCAGTTGAAGTACAGCGCGGAAACGGTCGAGTACGGCCTGTACGCGATCCAGTACCACGACAAGACCCCCAAGCTGTACCTCAAGCCGTCCACCGGCACACCGAACTTCAGTACCGGCCAGATCGGCGAGTACTACTGGGTGTACCCGGAAGACATTCGCGCCTTTGGTGCCAGTTTCTCCACCACCGTCGATGAGTACAGCTTCGCCGGTGAAGCCTCGATGCGCTGGAACATGCCGCTGGTTTCCAACGGCCAGACCGTCCTGCCCGGCGTGGTAGCCGACAACGATGACGACGCCCTCTACGCGGTTGGCCGTACCGCCCACGTCAACCTCAACGTGCTGGCTTCGTTCGGGCCGAACTTCCTGGCCAGGGAATCGGGGCTGGTCGGTGAGATCGCCTGGAACCGCCTGCTCAGCGTCACCAAAAACCGTGCCGCCCTCGACCCCAATGCCACCGACGACGGCCTCGGCTTCAAGGTGGTCTACACCCCGACCTACCGCCAGTTCTTCTCCGGCATCGACATCAGTATCCCGGTCGGCCTCAGCTACTTCCCCCTGGGCAAATCGGCGGTGGTCAGCTCCTTCGGCCCGGACAACGGCGGCGACATGAACATCGGCATCACCGCCACCTACCTGGATCGCGTCACCGCCGGCCTGACCTACACGCATTACTACGGCGCCGAGGACACCAACCTCAACGCCGCCAGCCAGTTCAATTACAAGCAATCGCTGAAAGACCGGGACTACCTGGCTTTCTCCGTCAAGACCACGTTTTAAGAGGACTTGCGCATGACCCACAACAAGAAAACCGCAGCCTTCACCCTCAAGGCCCTGGGCTTTGCACTGCTCGGTAGCCTGGCTCTGTGCAGCCAGCTGACGCTGGCGGCGACAGCGGAAGATGCCGCCAAACTGTCGAAAAACCTCACGCCTTTCGGCGCCGAGCGCGCCGGCAATGCCGACGGCTCCATCCCCGCCTGGGACGGTGGCTACACCAAGGTCGATCCTTCGTACAAGGAAGGCGGCAAGCGTTCCGATCCGTTCGCCGCGGACAAGCCGCTGTTCAGCATCACCTCGAAAAACCTCGCGCAATACGCCGGCAAACTCAGCGATGGCACCAAGGAAATGTTCAAGCGTTTCCCGGACTCCTATCGCATCGACGTCTACCCGACCCGGCGCACCGCCGCCGCGCCGCAGTGGGTGTATGACAACACCCTGAAAAACGCCACCCGCGCCAAACTGGTCGACAGCAGCGCCGGCCCCGTGCCCGAAGGCGCCTTTGGCGGCATCCCGTTCCCGATCCCGCAGAACGGTGCCGAAGCCATGTGGAACCACGTGCTCAACTGGCGCGGCACCTCGGTGTCGATGCATTTCCGTCACTACCTGATGACCGCCGATGGCAAGCAGGTCATGACCACCGACGGCCAGGCCATCCAGGAGATGCCGTATTACTACAAGGAAGGCACGCCTGAGTCGTTTGCCGGTGACTACTGGCTGTTCCGCCTGCTCAACGTCGGGCCACCGTTGCGTGCCGGCGAGCAGATCATGGGCCGCACCAACATCAACGGCGACCTGTCCCAGGCCCACGTTTACCTGACCGGGCAACGTCGTGTGCGCAAGCTGCCGAATGCCTGCTGCGATACGCCGACACCGGCGACCGCCGGGGTGATGTCGTTCGACGAATTGAGCGTGTTCCAGGGCCGCATGGACCGCTTCAACTGGAAGCTGGTGGGCAAGCAGGAGATGTACATCCCCTACAACACCAACAAAGTGCAAGCCGCCGCCAAACCTGAAGACCTGTTCCTGCCCCACCACATGAACCCCGATTACGTGCGTTGGGAATTGCACCGGGTCTGGGTGGTCGAGGCCGACCTGGCACCGGGCAAGCGTCATCAGTTGCCGAAGGGCCGTTACTACCTCGATGAAGACACCTGGCAAGCCATGCTGGGCGACCGCTGGGACGCCAACGGCCAACTGGCCAAGACCCTGTGGTCGTTGCCGGCGGTGATGCCGGATCTGCCCGCGCAAGCGCAATTGTCCTCGGGCTTCTACGACCTGACCTCCGGCGCCTGGTTCATCCAGAACGTCTACACCGGCCTGCCTGAGCAGTACGGCATGGTGGATCGCTACAGGGCCTCCGAGTTCTCGCCGGCGGCGATGGCGGGTGCCGGGGTTCGCTGAGTCAGACCGGATCACGGCTAGCCCGGCGTGATCCGGTTTCAAACGGTTTTTCGAGGTTGGTATGAACAGATTCTGTCAGGTGGTTGGTCGACTGATGTGGCTTGTGGCGCTGCCTCTGGCATTGCCGTTGAGCCTGGTGCAGGCCGCCGCGGTGGGCGATGCGCTCTCTACGCCGGCCATGCAGGCGCCGCAAGCCAAGTCCGCGGTGCTGCTGGACCTGGCCCGTGCGGGTGCGCGGCTGGTGGCGGTGGGGGAGCGGGGTATCGTGCTGCTGTCCGATGACAACGGCATGAGTTGGCGGCAGGCCGAGGTGCCGGTTTCGGTCAGCCTGACGTCGGTGCAATTTATCGATGCCAACACAGGCTGGGCCGTGGGTCATGGCGGTGTTGTGCTGGCCTCTCGTGACGGGGGCGAGCACTGGACCATGCAGCTGGACGGCCTGCGTGCGGCACAACTTGAGCTGGACGCCGCCAAAGCGCAATTGCCTTCGGCCAGCGACCAGGATGCCGCCGCCGCGCGGGTGCAAACGGCTGAACGGCTGGCCGGCGAGGGTGCCGACAAGCCGTTTCTCGCCCTGCAGTTCGTCGATGCCCGACATGGCCTGATCGTGGGAGCGTACGGCCTGGCCTTTCGCACCGACGACGGCGGCACCACCTGGCAATCCGTCATGGGGCAAATCGATAACCCGATGGGCGCGCACTTGTCTGCCATCGCGCAACAGGGAACGCACTGGTTCCTGGCCGGCGAGCAGGGTTACCTCGCTCGCTCGAACGATGCCGGCCAGTCATTCACCCAGCTGCAAAGCCCTTACGCGGGGAGTTTTTTCACCCTGCAAATGCGCGATGACGGTGTG
Organism: Pseudomonas sp. YuFO8; assembly: GCF_035065025.1. NCBI lineage: Bacteria > Pseudomonadati > Pseudomonadota > Gammaproteobacteria > Pseudomonadales > Pseudomonadaceae > Pseudomonas > Pseudomonas sp. YuFO8. The sequence goes on from NZ_JAXDEQ010000050.1 coordinate 9,190, forward strand.
CTGCTGGTGGCTGGCTTGAAGGGCAACGCGTTTGCCTCCAGCGACCTGGGCGAGAGCTTCCAGCCCGCGCCGGTGACTATGCCGGTGTCGTTCAGCGATGCGATCCGCACCGATGACGGCCAGTTGCTGCTGGTCAACCAGAGCGGCGCCCTGTTTCGCACCAACAGCCAGCCCGGCGCATTGCTCAAGCCCTATGGCAAACCGCTCGACAAGCCCGTTGCCAGTGTTGTCCAGGCCGCCGACGGCAGCCTGACGCTGGCGGGTTTCACCGGGTTGACGCGCATCTCGCCGTCAATCGCTACCGCTTCGGAGTGAGGTTATGAAGTCTTTCGACAACGCCACGGCCAGCCTGGCGAATTTCGATCCGCGCTCCGGTTCGGTGGTGGAACGCACGCTGTTCAACCACCGCCTGTGGGTGCTGCTGGTGTGTGTGCTGACCACCCTGGTGCTCGGCTATCAAGCCACCCGTATCGAGCTTAACGCCAGCTTTGAAAAGATGATCCCCACGCAGCAACCGTACATTGCCAACTACCTTGAGCACCAGAAACAGCTCACCGGCCTGGGCAATGCCTTGCGCATCGTGGTCGCCAACCGTCACGGCGATATCTACGACGCCGAATACCTGAAAACCCTGCAGGCCCTGAGCGACCAACTCTACCTGCTACCAGGCGTCGACCGCGCGTACATGAAGTCGCTGTGGACACCAGCCACCCGCTGGGTCGCCGTGACCGAAGACGGCCTCGACGGCGGCCCGGTGATCCCGGACGACTACAGCGGCAGCGCCGCCAACCTCGACGCACTGCGGCGCAATGTGCAGCGCTCCAATGAACTCGGGCAACTGGTGGCGTTCGACCAGACCTCGAGCATCATCTACGTGCCGTTGCTGGCCGCCACCACCGACGGCAAGCCGCTGGATTACGCGGTGCTTTCTGAACAGCTGGAGACCCTGCGCAGCACTTATCAAAACGCCAACATCGACATTCACATCACCGGTTTCGCGAAAAAAGTCGGCGACCTGATTGCCGGCCTGAAGCAGATCCTGCTGTTCTTTGCCGTCGCGATCCTGATCACCACCGCCGTGCTCTACTGGTACACCCGCTGCCTGCGCAGCACCGTGCTGGTGGTGCTGTGCTCGCTGGTGGCGGTGGTCTGGCAGCTCGGTTTGCTGCCCTTGCTGGACTACCAACTGGACCCGTACTCGGTGCTGGTGCCGTTCCTGGTGTTTGCCATCGGCATGAGCCACGGCGCGCAGAAAATGAACGGCATCATGCAGGACATCGGCCGGGGCATGCACCGGGTGGTGGCGGCGCGATTCACTTTCCGCCGGCTGTTCCTCGCCGGCCTCACGGCGCTGCTGTGCGATGCCGTGGGTTTTGCGGTGCTGATGCTGATCAAGATCCAGGTCATTCAAGACCTCGCGGTGATCGCCAGCATCGGCGTGGCAGTGTTGATCTTCACCAACCTGATCCTGCTGCCGGTGTTGCTCTCCTATGTCGGCGTGACACCGCGCGCGGCGCAACTGAGCCTGAAGAGCGAACAGGCCGAACAAAGCGGTCAGACGCGCCATGCCTTCTGGCGTTTTCTCGACCTGTTCACCCATCGTCGCTGGGCCAGCCTGTGCATCGCCATCAGCCTGGCGCTGGCGGCGCTGGGTTTTGTGGTCAGCCTGCAACTGAAAATCGGCGACCTCGACGCCGGTGCGCCGGAGCTGCGTGCGGACTCGCGCTACAACCAGGACGATGCCTACCTGACCCGTCATTACGGCGCCAGCAGCGACCTGTTCGCGGTGATGGTGAAAACCCCGGCCAGCAGCTGTGCGCGCTATGACATCCTGGCCAAGGTCGATGCCCTGGACTGGCAGCTGCGCGCCTTGCCGGGGGTGGACTCGACCAACTCGCTGGCGTTGCTCAACCGGCGCATGCTGGTCGGCCTCAGTGAAGGCAACCCCAAGTGGTACGAGCTGCAGAACAACCAAGCGATGCTCAACATGATCACCGCCAGTGCACCGCGCGGCTTGTACAACGAAGACTGCAGCCTGCTGACCCTGTACGCCTACCTCACCGACCACAAGGCCGAGACGCTGACCCGCCTGGTCGAGCACGTGGAAAAATTCGCCGCGGCGAATAATACCGACGAGGTGCAATTCCTCCTGGCCGCGGGTAACGCCGGCATCGAGGCGGCGACCAATATCGTGGTCAAGCAGGCCAACCGCGAGATGCTCGTCTGGGTCTACGGCGCAGTGATCCTGCTGTGCCTGATCACCTTCCGCTCCTGGCGCGCGACGTTGTGTGCGGTGATCCCTTTAATGCTGACGTCCATCCTCTGCGAAGCCTTGATGGTCTGGCTGAACATCGGTGTGAAAGTCGCCACGCTGCCGGTCATCGCCCTGGGCGTCGGCATCGGCGTCGACTATGCGCTGTACGTGATGAGCATCCTCCTGGGCCATCTGCGCCAGGGAGCGAGCCTGTCCGAAGCCTATTACCGCGCCCTGGTGTCCACCGGCAAGGTGGTGATGCTGACCGGCATCACCCTGGCCATCGGTGTCGCGACCTGGACGTTTTCACCGATCAAGTTCCAGGCCGACATGGGCGTGCTGCTGGCCTTCATGTTCGTCTGGAACATGGTTGGCGCCTTGGTATTGCTGCCTGCGCTGGCGTACTTCCTGCTGCCCGCGCGTAGCGAGGCGCAGGGGCCAGTGACGGTGCGTAATGTCGCGGGTTCCGAGACGGCGGTGGTAGCCAACGTTCCACACCTGCGCATCAAGGAGCAGTGCCATGGTCGCTAACGCCTTTGTAGAAAACTCCACCCTAAAGGCCGGATGGGCGCAGTCGCTGTTGTTGCTGCTGGGCAGTTGTCTGCCGGTGCTGGGCGCGGTACTGCTGGCCCCGGTACTGCCGCGGATGCAGGCGCATTTCGCCGACGTGCCCGGCAGCAGCGTACTGGTGCCTGTGGTGTTGACCTTGCCGGCCTTGGTGATTGCCCTGCTGGCGCCGTTCGCCGGGCTGATCGCCGATCGCCTGGGGCGCAAGCCGTTGCTGCTGGCCAGCATGTCGCTGTACGTGCTCTGCGGCGTGCTGCCGCTGTGGCTCGACTCGCTGCCGGCGATCGTGCTCAGCCGTGCTGGCATCGGTTTGGCCGAGGCGGGCATCATGACCTGCTGCACCACGCTGATGGGCGACTACTACAGCGGCGCCCGGCGTGAGCGCCTGTTTGCCTTGCAGATGGTCGCCACCTCGTTGTCGGCGGCGGTGTTTATCGCGCTGGGTGGCTTCCTCGGGCAAAACGACTGGCGCACGCCCTTTGCGCTGTACGCCGTGGGCCTGGTTTTCCTGCCGCTGATGGCCTGGAAACTGTGGGAGCCACAGGCCGCTGCGCAACCCGGACCAACCACCCAGCCGCTGCCCGCCGGCCAGTTTCCGTGGCGCGCGCTCACGCCCCTGTATGGGCTGTCGCTGTTGGCGGGTTTGAGCCTGTTTATCGTACCGGTGCAGGCCGGATACCTGCTCAACCTGCTGCACGTGGATGCCCCGCAACAGATCGGTATGACCATGGGCGCCAATCAACTGGGCGTGCTCATTGGCGCGTTGAGTTTTCGCCTGTTCAGCGGGATGCGTGGGCAGCACATGCTGCTGATCGCCTACGTGCTGGCGGGCAGCGGCGGGTTGCTGATGGCGGACGCCTTGACCCATGTGCAGGTCGTGGTCGCCGTGACCATCAATGGCCTGGGCATTGGCCTGATGCTGCCGACGTTGATTACCTGGATCATGGCGCAAATCAATTTTCATCAACGCGGGCGGGCGGCCGGGTGTTTTACCGCGGCCATCTTCGCCGGCGAATTCATCAGCCCCCTGGTGGTGCTCGGCGTGACCGGTGGCGTCGTCACTGCGCTACCCCATGCGTTGGCCATTGTCGGTGGCCTGCAACTGTTGGTGGCGGTGTTCTGCCTGGCCGTACCTCGGCTCGATGGCCTGTTGCCCCACGCGAATGTTGTTGTCGGTGGCACCACCACCGGCGACGGAAAGTGAACGAGGATTTCCCATGCAAACGCTTCCTGAATTCAAACGAGTGGTCACCGGGCACGATGAACATGGCCGGGCCATCGTCGCCAGCAACGGGCCGACGCCGAACGTGTTCCCGCTGGCGTCGGTACCGGGCACGGTGTTTCATGAACTGTGGAACAGCAGCACCAGCCCGGCGTTGCTCGACAACGCCAGTGATCCCAGCAGCAAACCCCTGCAACTGAGCCCCGGCCCCCTGGGTAGCGTGATTCGGGTGGTGGATATTCCACCGGACAGCGTGCAGGACCAGGTCAGCGCTGAAAGTGCCGCGGCAGTGTTCGCCGAAATTGGCCAATCCCACGCTGGCACGGGCAAAGCCGACTCCCGGCACAAGTTGATGCACCGCACCGAAACCCTCGACTACGGCATCGTCACCGAGGGTGAAGTGTGGCTGGTACTGGACGAGGAAGAAGTGCACCTCAAGCGCGGCGACGTCGTGGTGCAACGCGGCACCAACCATGCCTGGAGCAACCGCACCGAAGCGATGGCGCGCATGGTCTTCATCCTGCTCGACGGACGCTTCGCGGCTGAGTTGAGCCTTGCCCAAGGAGCATCCGCATGAAACTCGCCACCCTGAAAAACGCCAGTCGTGATGGACAGCTCGTCGTGGTCTCGCGGGATCTCGCCTGGGCACTGGACGCCAGTTCCGTGGCGCCGACCTTGCAGCAGGCCATCGAGAACTGGAGCAGCGTCGAGCCGCGCTTGCAGGCGCTGTCGAGTGAGTTGAATGCGGGCACAGCGGCAAACGCTTTCGCATTCGACCCCGCCCAAGCCATGGCGCCGTTGCCCCGCGCTTATCAGTGGTGCGACGGCTCCGCTTTCCTCAGCCACGGTGCGCTGATGCAGAAAGCGTTCAACCTCGACCCCATCGACGGCGTCGAGCACACACCGTTGATGTACCAGGGCGCCGGTGACGATTTCATCGGCCCGCGCGACGACATCGCGTTGCCGAGCGAGAGCCAGGGCATCGACTTCGAAGGCGAATTCGTCGTGCTGGTGGATGAGGTGTCGATGGGCTGCGACGCGCAACAGGCGCTGCAGCACATCAAGCTGATCCTGCAAATCAACGACGTCAGCTTGCGCGCCCTGGCCCCCCGGGAAATGCGCACGGGCTTCGGGTTCCTGCAGGCCAAACCCTCGTCCAGCTTCGCCCCGCTGGCCATTACCCCGGACGAATTGGGTGACGCCTGGCGCGACGGTCGCGTGCACCTGCCGTTGCAGGTGCACTGGAATGGCCAATGGTTCGGTCAGCCCCACGGCGGACAGATGAATTTCAACTTTGGCCAGTTGATCGCCCATGCCGCGCTGACTCGCCGGTTGGGTGCTGGCACGTTGATCGGCTCCGGCACCGTGTCGAATGCCGAACGCAGTGCCGGGTCGGCCTGCATCGCCGAGCGTCGCGCCATCGAGATGATCGAGCAGGGCGCCGCGCAAACCGGCTTCATGCGCTTTGGCGACCGCGTGCACATGGACGTCCTGGATAACGATGGCCAGTCGTTGTTCGGCGCGATCGATCAACGTGTCGTTCAGGCCCAGGGCTGAGGGGCGCTCTATGCGAGTGTTGATTACCGGAGCCAATGGTTTTGTCGGACGAGAGCTGGTGCGTTGCCTGCTGGCGCGGGGCAGTTTGCGCGGCCAGCACATTGGTTCGTTGTTGGTGCTGGACAGGGACTTGCAGGGTTTGCCGGATGACGCCCGTCTGCGCCGTCATTTCGGCAGCGTGACCGATCCCGCACTGATGCGCCGGGTGTTGGCCGACGGCATCGACGTGGTGTTCCATCTGGTCAGCATTCCCGGAGGCGCGGCTGAAGAGCAGTACGAACTGGGCTATCAGGTCAACCTGCTGGCCAGCCTGGAACTGCTCAACCAACTGCGCAACAAAAGCCAGCCACCGGTCCTGGTGTACGCCAGCAGCGTCGCGGTGTACGGCGGTCATCTGCCGGAACGCATGAGCGAGGCCGCCGAGTTGCGCCCGCAATTGTCCTATGGCACGCACAAGGCCATGGTCGAAAGCGCGGTGAGCGACCTGGCCCGGCGCGGTGATGTCGACGGTCGTGCGTTGCGCCTGCCGGGCATCGTCGCCCGGCCCCGTGAGCCCAATGGCTTGCGGTCGGCGTTCATGAGCGACCTGATGCGCGCGTTTGCCGAGGGTGAAGCCTATCAATGCCCGGTCTCGCCAGAGGCGACGGCCTGGTGGATGTCGGCGCGCTGCTGTGTGAACAACCTGATCCACGCGGCCGAGCTCGATGGCGCCGTGCTCGGGGCTCAGCGGGTCTGGCAATTGCCGGTGTTGCAGTTGTCCATCGCCCAGGTGATCGACGCACTGGCCGAGCGTTATGGACAGGAGCGCCGCAGGCTGATCAGTTTTTCCCCCGACGCCGGGCTGGAAGCCTTGTTCGGGCGCATGCCCCCCCTGAAAACCCCACAAGCCCGTGCCGCCGGCTTCAGCCATGACCGCAATGCTGCCGCGCTGGTGCGCAATGCCCTTAACCCCGCGGCCCCCCGACACCTGCCGCTGACCGGAGAGACCTTTCATGTCACAGCCAACCAAGCCTAAACGTCGTCTCGTCGACCTCTCGGTCACCCTCGACAACAACCCCTACACCGATCCGCCACCGTTGCTGCCGAAGATCGATTACATGGATCACCAGCAAGGCTGGCCGGAAATGGCGGCGATGTTCCCCGGCTTGCAGCTCGAACAGATGCCGGGCAATGAATCCTGGGCCGCCGAACGACTGCATATCACCACCCACAGCGGCACGCACATGGACGCGCCCTGGCATTACGCCTCGACCACCGATGGCGGTCAGCCGGCCTTTGGCATCGATGAGTTGCCGCTGGATTGGTGCCTGCAACCGGGGGTGAAGCTGGACTTTCGGCACATGGCGGACGGTCATGTGGTGACCGCCGACGAGATCGAAGCGGAGCTGGCGCGTATCGGCCACGTGTTGCGGCCGCTGGATATCGTGCTGATCAACACCCGTGCCGGCGCGTTGTTCGGCCAGCCGGGTTATCTGGATGCCGGCGTCGGCATCGGCCGTGAAGCCACGATGTACCTGCTGGAGCGTGGGGTACGGGTGGTCGGTACCGATGCCTGGAGCTGGGACGCGCCCTTCAAGTACACCCGCGAGCGTTTTGCCGCCGACGGCGATGCCTCGATCATCTGGGAAGGGCACAAGGCCGGGCGCGATATCGGTTATGGGCAAATGGAAAAGCTCGCCAACCTGGAATCCTTGCCGGCCAATGGATTTCTGGTGTCGTGTTTCCCCTACAAGATCAAGCATGCTTCGGCGGGGTTTGTTCGCGCGGTGGCGATCTTCGAAGAGTAAGCCGCGCTGGAATCCCTCCTCGATCAACACAATAAGAGAGAACACATGCCTCTTTTGCGTCTGCCTCAAACCTTACTGACGGCCGTGCTGGCAGTGAGTAGCAGCCTGGCCATGGCGGCCAGCGCCGACTCGGCAAAGCCCAATATCCTGCTGATCGTGGCCGATGACCTGGGGTATTCCGACCTGGGCAGCTATGGCGGCGAAATCAATACGCCCACCCTGGATCAACTGGCCAGGGATGGTTTGCAGTTCACCAACCTGTACGCCGCGCCGACCTGTTCGATCACCCGCTCGATGCTGATGTCCGGCACGGACAACCACCTCGCCGGACTCGGCACCATGGCGGAAGCCTTGCAACCCTTTCAACGGGGCAAGCCGGGTTACGAGGGCTATCTGAACCAGCGTTCCTATTCGATCGCCGAACTGCTGAAACAGGGCGGCTACAGCACCCTCATGGTCGGCAAATGGCACCTGGGTCTGGAGACGGACCAGGGACCGGATCAGCGCGGCTTCGAGCAGTCGTTTACCTTGCTGGAGGGCGGTTCGTCGCACTTCAAACCCGCCAGTGTCGACCCGGCCAGGATCGAACAAGTGCACTATCGGGAAAACGGCAAGGCCGTGGAGTTGCCGGAGAATTTCTATTCCTCGGATTTCTACACCGACAAACTGATCAGCTACCTGCAAAACAGCCAGAAGGACGGCAAGCCGTTTTTCGCCTACGCGGCGTTCACCTCGCCGCACTGGCCGCTGCAAGCACCGAAGGTGTACCTGGACAAGTACAAAGGTCGGTTTAACCAGGGCTATGACAGCGTACGCCTGGCGCGGATCGAACGGATGAAAAAACTCGGCCTGATGGCGGGCGATGCCCAACCGGCGAAGCCGCTACCGGTGAATCCCAAGCTGCCGGGCTGGGAGCAACTGAGCCCTGAGCAGCAAAAGGTCGAGGCGCGGAAGATGGAAATCTACGCCGCCATGGTCGACAACCTCGACCATAACATTGGCCGCCTGGTTGATTACCTGCGGCAAAGTGGACAGTACGACAACACGCTGATCGTGTTCATGTCGGACAACGGCGCGGCAGGGGAGAACCACGCCCAGTTCTATCCACCGGGCCCACACACCGACAATAGCTATGCCAACCTCGGGCAGAAGGGTTCGCAGATCGACTATGGCCTGCGCTGGGCTGAAGTCAGCGCGGCACCTTTCCACCTGTTCAAAGGCACCACCGCAGAAGGCGGCATCAGCGTGCCGGCGATCGTTCAACTGCCCAAGTCACTGCGTCGCCAGGGTGTGGAACGCGGGGTTGCGCGGGTGGATGACCTGGCGCCGACCTTCCTCGAGCTGGCGGGTATCGAAGCGCCAACGGACGCAGGTAAACACCCGATTACCGGCAAATCCATGCTGCCGATGCTTGCCGGCAAGGGCAGCCCGCACATTGACGATAGCCTGGCCGGCGAGCTGTTTGGCAATGCCTATTACCGCGAGGGAAACCTGAAACTGCTAGGCATGCGCCCCCAAGCAGGTTTTGGCGATAACGCGCAGCCGCCGCAATGGCAATTGTTCGATCTGGCCCAGGATCGCGGCGAAACCACCGACCTGGCGGCCGCCCAACCCGAGACGGTGCAACGGCTCAAGGCTGCCTGGTTGAAGTATGCCGAGCGGGTCGGCGTGGTGTTCCCACCGCATTGACCGGGTTGCCCTCATGCACCCGTACGGATGCATGAGGGCAGACGCTTTTCCTGACGGTCAGCCAAGCTGTTGCAAAACGGCACGCTGAAAACCTACTCGGGCTACCCCCCCACGGTATGCCGACCACCAACGCCGACTTGCTCGCTTTCGTCAGGAGTCAAGTAGCTGCAGGGGCAGATGCACACATCTGTAGGAGCCGGCTTGCCGGCGAAGGCGGTGGGTCAGGCGATGGAGATGTTGGCTGTGCCGGCCTCTTCGCTGGCAAGCCAGCTCCTACAGTTTTGTCGGGTGTTGCCGGGATTTGCGTCTGGCGGTGATCCCTTGTAGGAGCCGGCTTGCCGGCGAAGGCGGTGTGTCAGATGAAGGAGATGTTAGCTGTGCCGGCCTCTTCGCTGGCAAGCCAGCTCCTACAGTTTTGTCGGGTGTTGCCGGGAATTGAGTCTGGCGGTGATCCCCTGTAGGAGCCGGCTTGCCGGCGAAGGCGGTGTGTCAGATGAAGGAGATGTTGGCTGTGCCGGCCTCTTCGCTGGCAAGCCAGCTCACAGGTTTGTTGGCCCACTCACGGGCGGCCGAATACGCACTGGTACCCAGGCCGGTGACGCGCTGGGTGGCGCTGTAGATGCTTGGGGTCAGGGCATAGAGCCCGGCGACGCAGCCGTTCACAAAGATGCCGATCAGCAGGACCAGGGCGAAGGCCAGGTTCAGGTGGGTGGTGAATTTCACGAAGATTGCCAGCAGTACCGCGTTGATCACCAGGTAAGCCATCAGTACCCGGGACAGACGAAAGCGTGCCGCCAGCAGGCCGATCAGCGAAGTGCCGAGAATGCCGCCGACGTTGAGCAGCACGCCGCCAGTGATTCCCTGCGTATTCGACAGGCCGGCCGACACCAGCAGCCTCGGCGTCCAGCTCATGACGAAGTAGAAGCCGAACATCACCAGGAAGAAGGCGCACCAGACGAGCAAGGTCGAGCGCAGCAGGGCTGGCGAGAACAGTTCTGCAAAGGTCGCCCGTAGCGGTTTCCTGGCGTCCTGCAACACCTCGGGCAAACGCTCGAGCGAGGTGATCGCCACGCGTTTGAGCAGGATATTGATACGTTCCAGCGCACGCCGGGGTTGGCGAGACAGCAGGAAAGCCAGGGACTCGGGCAACCAGAATGCAAGGATGGGCAGGGTCAGCAGCGTCGCTACGCCACCGTAAAAGAACACCGAACGCCAGCCCAGGGACGGGATGATCTGCGCGGCGATGAGGCCGCCGATCGTGGCGCCCAGTGCATAGGCCGTGGATTGCAGGCTGATGGCCAGGCTGCGCCACTTCTTGTTGGCGTACTCCCCGGCGATGACGTAGCTGCTGGCCAGGATGCCACCGATGCCAAGTCCGGTGATCAGGCGCAATACGGCGAGCATTTCCGGTGAGGTTGCCCTGGATGACGCCAGCATGCCGAGGCCGGCAATGCCGACACACAGCAGGATCAACGGCCGTCGCCCGATGCGGTCGGCCCAGGGCGCGATAAACAGCGAGCCAATCGCCATGCCGACCAGCCCGGCGCTGAGCAGGTAGCCGAGGTGAGTGCCGCTCAGGCCCCAGTCGGCGGAAATGGAAGCGGCGGTGAACGCCATCACCAATACATCGAAGCCATCGAGCATGTTGATCAGAAAGCAGAGCGCAATCACGCCCCACTGGAAGCTGAGCATGGGTTTTTCGTCCAGCTGTTGCCCAATCGACTGGCTCATGGCGTCAGGCTCGAGGCTGTGGGTAGGCAGTAGGTGTGAACGACGGGCAGCCGAAACCACCCCGCCAAAGCAGGGATTGCAGTGAGTACATGTCGATACCTTCTTGTTTTTGTGGGTCAGTGGAGCATGCAAGGGCCCGGAAAATGCGCACGCACTCTTAATCGGTACGCGTGCGCTGGGTACTTCAGGAAGTGGATTGGCGCAGTTGCTCGATGATGCGGCGGGCGCGATTGGCACCGGCATCGACATGGATGTCGATCATCGGGCGCACGCCAAACCGGCACATGTTCCGGTACTGGTCTTCGATCACCACCTTGTCCTCATCGAAGGTCAATATCGTTTGCTCAACCACCTTGGCCTTGATGGCTTCCGGATCGCTTTCGGGGTTGGTGGCAATGGTCCAGAAGTAGTGACTGGTGGTTGCAGTCTCGGGTGTGACCCCGTGGAATCCGCGCATATGGAAACCACCGCGATCGGGGTTGTCCAGGTCCTCGGTGCCGGCATTTACCGCTCCGGTCCAGATGCGCAGATGGCTGACGTGAAATTCGATTTCCTGCCAGCGGTCCACGGTGCCTTTGAACGGGTAGGCGGCCGTGTACGTGGGCGGTGGAACGGAGTCCGGCATGTGGCGCACGACCCGCACCACATCGCCTTCACTTTCCACACTCATCCGCGCATTCATGTGGATGCTGGCGTTGCCGCCGATGGTGCGCAGGTGGACATAACCCAGATGGCTCAAGTCCATCAGGTTGTCGTGAATCAGCTGGTAAGGCGCGTCGTAGTGGTAAACGTTGCCGTCGAACAGGTACTTGCCGCTGCTGTGGACAGGGTAGGTCGGCGGCTCGCAGGTCGGCTCCGATTGTGACTCGCTGCCAAACCAGATCCAGACGATCTGGTCCTGCTCACGCACGTGGTAGGCGGGTACTTTGGCCTTGCTCGGAATCTTGTCCTGGCCAGGGATCTCGACGCATTTTCCGCGTTCATCGTACAGCAGGCCATGGTAGCCGCAACGAATGCCGGATTCTTCGAGTGTGCCGCTCGATAATGGCAGTGCCCTGTGGCAGCAGCGGTCTTCCAGCGCGGCGACCTCGCCACTGGGTTTGCGAAACAGCACGACAGGCTTGTTGAGCAGCGTGCGGCCCACGGGTTTGTCCTTCAACTCCCAACCCAGCGCAGCGACGTACCACTGGTTCAGGGGAAAGTCAGGCAAGGCCGGCGCTGCAATTTCTTCGGCAAGCGACTGGATGTTCATGGGTGTTCTCCAGGTTTCATGTTGTTGTTCGATTCAGAGATCCAGCACCAGGCGCGATGATCTGGCGCGAGAGCAGCAGGGGGTAAAGCGGTCGTTGGCGGCCTGTTCAGCCACTGTCAGAAACTGGTCCCGGTGCTCGGGTATGCCCTTCAGAACCCGGGTTACGCAGGTACCGCAGACGCCTTGCTCGCAGGATGACTCGATCTCGATACCGGCCTCGTCCAGCACTTCGAACACCGTACGTTCGGCAGGAATCTGAAAGACCCGGCCGCTGCGTGCCAGCTCGACTTCGAAGGGGGCATTGGCGCTTTGATCGACAGGTTCTGCGGCGAAGAACTCTTTGTGTACGCGGTCCTGCGACCAGCCCGCGTTCTGCGCAGCGTCGAGTATGTAGTTCATGAAACCGCCCGGTCCGCACACATAAAGGTGGGTGCCGGCGTCGGGTGTGGCGAGCAAGGCGGGTGCATCCAGCTTCTGGATGGGCGAGCCGCTGTCGTCGTGAAGCTTGATGCGATCGGCGAAAGGCGTCTGCGCCAGCAGCGCAACGAACGCCGCGCGGTCGCTGGATCGAAAGCAGTAATGCAACTCGAAGTCGGCGCCCTGGTGCGAAAGCTCATAGGCCATGGCCAGCATGGGCGTGATGCCGATGCCACCGCCAAACAGCAGGTGTCGGCGGGCTGAGTGCTCCAGCGGGAAAAGGTTGCGCGGAGCACTGATGGTCAGCGTTTGCCCTGACCGTATCTGCTCGTGCATGGCTTTGGAGCCGCCACGGGAGTTCGGGTCCTTGAGCACGCTGATCAGGTAGCGATGGCGCTCCTTCGGATCGTTGCACAAGGAGTACTGCCGGGTGAGGCCGTCGGCAATGTGAACGTCGATGTGGGCACCGGCTTCGAACACCGGTAGCGTGCTGCCGTCCGCGGCACATAATTCGAAACTGCAGATGCCTTCGGCTTCGTCGGCTTTGCGGGTGACGTTGACTTGAAGCATGACTTGTCCCTCCACACTGAAGTGGCTGCTGAAAAAAAACCTGGGTTAGAGCATTGGCCAGGGAGGCAGGTCAGCCGGGCGCTGGTGCGTGGAGGACGATCGTTTGCTTGGGCAACGCGAAGGCGATGAGAGTGAAGGGGTTCATGACCAGGACCTGATAATTATTTTTATGAGTCAGGGCGACGGCCTATCATGCGAATCATCGCCCGTGACGTTCGGTAGGGAAATCCTCCGATTATTTAGTTGCGGTGTCAACTAATATTCCAAGACCCGCCGATCCAAGGTGTTTGCTCAATGTCCGCAGAATCCCAGCTGAACCTGACGCGTTACGTCCCTGCACTGCTGAATTTCCTGTCCAACAAGCTCTCCTCGGGGGCGTCGCAGTGCTATCGCAAGCATTTCGGCATCGGTGTGGTCGAGTGGCGAATGCTCTCGATGCTCGCCGTGGAAAACGACATCACCGCCAATCGAATCTGTCAGACGATCGGCCTCGACAAGAGTGCGGTCAGCCGTTCACTGCAATCGCTGGAAGTGGCCGGGCACATTTGCAGCCAGGTCGATTCCAAGGATGCACGGCGCTACACCGTCAGCCTGACTGACAGTGGCAAAGCGCTGCATGAGCGGGTGCTCAAGGTTGCACTGGAACGCGAACGGCGGTTGCTCAGTGGGCTCTCAGCCTCGGAAGTGGACACGTTGATCGAGTTGCTGGGCCGCCTGCATGCCCAGGTCGCCAACGTGAACGATTACGATCCAGTCGACGCTTGAGTCCGCGTGAACGAATAGCGTTCTCTGGAAAAAACAAACTGTTTCCTTTGGCGATCGGAGGAGGGACTGAGTCGGGTCTATTGCGGTAGTTTGGCAATCACCTTGATCTCGAAGTCGAAGCCGGACAGCCAGGTCACGCCGATAGCGGTCGCCGTCGGGTAGGGCGCTTCGCCCCAGTACTCGGCCGCTACCTTCCAGATGGTTTCGAATGTCGAGTCGGGCTCGACCATGAAGATGGTCGTGTCGACCACATCCTCGAAACTACTGCCGGCCTCGGCCAGGATCGCGTTGAGATTGGTGAAGGCCAGGCGCACCTGCGCCGCGAGGTCCGGCTCGGCCGAGCCATCCTTGCGGCTGCCGACCTGACCGGATACGAACAGAAAACCGTTGGAGCGAATCGCCGGCGAGTAGCGGTGCAGTTCGTACAGTGCATGGCGATCAGGCGGGAAAACGACATCACGTTTAATGGTCATTGCATAGCTCCTTCGGGGCCATCGTGGCCCGTTGCTGATGATGGAACTACTGTAGAAAGTCGGCCGACCTGGATAAACAAGCAACTCTGGTCATGACTGTTTGTAGAATCCAAACTATCCAGACCCGAGTGAGGCGTGAAATGGACCGTTTCGATGCGATGCAGGCCTTCGCCCGAGTGGTGGAAACCGGCAGCTTCACCAAGGCGGCAGCCACCCTGCACATGAGCAAGACCAGCGTGACGCAGCTCGTCCAGCAACTGGAAGCGCGGCTGCGCGTGCGCCTGCTCAACCGCACCACACGCAAGGTCAACGTCACCGCCGATGGCGCGGCCTACTACGAGCGCGTCACCCGGCTGCTGGCCGATATGGACGACGCCGAGACCAGCCTGTCCAGCGCGTCGATGACACCGCGCGGGCGGCTGCGGGTGGATGTGCCCAGTCCGCTGGCGCGAATGCTGCTGATACCTGCCTTGCCCGGGTTCTTTGCACGCTACCCGGAAATCCAGCTGACCGTGGGCGTGAGCGATCGAATCGTCGACATCATCGGCGAAAACGTCGACTGCGTGTTGCGTGGCGGCGAGATCACCGATCAGTCCCTGGTGGCAAGGCATGTGGGCGATCTGCAACTCGGTATCTATGCCGCGCCGGGCTACCTGCAGCGCTGCGGTACGCCGACGCACCCACGTGAGCTGGAGGAGGGCGGGCACAGTACCGTCGGCTTTCTCTGGTTTCGTACAGGCAAAGCCTTGCCCTACGCGATGCAGCGGGGCGAGGAACGCATCGAGGCCCAGGGCCGCCCGCAGCTGACGGTCGACGACGGCAATGCCTACCTCGCCGCAGGTCTGGCGGGTCTGGGCATGCTCTGGCTACCGCAGTACATGGCCAAACCGCACGTGGTCAGCGGCGAGCTGCTGCCACTGTTTGAGGACTGGCACATGGCACCGATGCCGATGTACCTGGCATTCCCGCCCAATCGCCATGTCAGCGCCAAGGTGCGGGTATTCATCGACTGGGTGATGGAATTGATGGCCGAGCATGCGCCGGTGGATGGACGGGGTTGAGGGTGGAGGGGGCTTTTGGCCCTATGCAGGCTTTCAGGCTCATCAAGTGGCCACCTCTGTCCAGCTCAAGGTGGCTGTCTCACGCCATGTCACGTCACTGATCCCGTATTTCTCGGCTTGAGGCCTGGAGACGACTTTAAGCGGCGGCCTTCCCGGTTTGAAAATCAGGTTCCTTGACCCATTCCTTCAAAATCGCGACATGGCGCTTCTGGGGGCGCTGGTTTTTCCGCGCGATGTAGAGAGCGTTTGCGTTGTGTAAGTTTTGCTCAGCGAAGGATCGAGCGACGACTGGTGAAGTAAATGCCCGAGTGGCAGTACGCCGTGCCGCTCGTCGAATTTGAAGAATCTTTAGAAAATTTTCTCAGGCCCATCACCTTCAGATGAAATGGCCACCGTACCAACCGATCAGAGTGAAACCATCGTGCCGAAAATCCTGACCTCTCACATCGATCAAACCGAGCTGAGCGAGCACAACGCAAAGATGTTTGGCTCGCCCAAAGAGCGCTTGGATTTCTACCGAAGGGAGATTCAGTACGAGACCAGTATCCTCGCCAATCGGACGGACGCTTACCTGGCCGCACAGTCGTTTCTGGTGATTGCCTTTGCTTCCTGCATGGCCAATCTGAACCCCGAGTGGGGCAAGCTGTTCACGTTGGTGGTACCCCCGTTTCTGGCATTGTTTGGCGTGCTCAGTTCCCTGAATGCCTGGCCCGGCATTCGCGCGGCCTATGACATTATCGATCACTGGTATTTCAAGCAGAGCGAGCTGCTGCGCAGTGAGCCGCTGATGGGATTGGCCTACGACGAATCCCCTTTGTTTTCCGAACGAGAGTCCACGCATAAAGGCTACCGCAAAGCCTTGTTGTTTTCGGTGCGTACGCCATGGATCTTTACCACATTCTGGATACTGCTCGGGGCCTGGTCGATCTTCATTCAAGTTTCAAACCCAGGCGCCTGAGCGGGGAAGATTTCAATGCTCAAGATCATCAGTGCCCACGACTTGAAGATCGACCTGGACAGCGCCAATGAAAGGCCCCAAAACCGTCGAGGGTGTTATTCCTGCCATTGAGATCCATGAGGCAGGCCAGGGGGGGAATCCATGACAACACACAAGTTGACCATTCAAGATTTGCAGTTGAACGTTTCAATCCGCGGCCAAGGTTCACCGCTGCTCTTGCTCAACGGCCTGGGTGGTTTGATCCGTACCTTCGATCCCCTGCGCGATGAACTGGTGGGCTACAGGACCATTACGCTGGATGTGCCCGGGGTCGGAAAATCGCAAACGCCCCGCAGGCCGATGCGTCTGCCGCGCCATGCCGACCTGATCGCCGAGATGCTCAAGCAATTGGGGATCGAACAGGTCGATGTGTTCGGTGTGAGTTGGGGCGGTGCATTGGCGCAGGAATTCGCCCTGCGTTACCCGGGCATGGTGCGTCGGCTGATCCTTGCCGCGACCTCCGCCGGCCCGGCGATGCTGGTGAAGCCCGCCGATATCCTGGATTTTTTTCGCAGTAGCAAACGTGTCAAACCGGGCAAGCAGGAAGGCTCGAGCAATTCGCTACAGACGCTGCTGCGCTTCGGTGTGGTGAACGGCATGCTCACGGCCAACCCGCGGACCTATTACCACCAGCTAGCCGCCCTGATCGGCTGGACCAGCCTGCTGCGGCTGTTCCGTCTGCGCCAGCGCACGCTGATCCTCACCGGCGAACGCGACACCCTGGTACGGCTGTACAACGCGCACATCCTGCGCCGCGCCATCCGCCGTGCCGAATTGTACGTCCTGCAGGGCGAGGGGCATTTTTTCGTGGTGACCAGCGCCAGGCGAACCGCCGAAGCGATACGCGAATTCCTCAGCCAGCAGCACGACGATGAAGAGCCTGCGCTGATGATCGCCAACGGCATGTACAAGCCACGCCTGCAGCCATCCGAGCGCAATTGATTGCGATGCCGGCTAATTGACCGACGAGTCTTGGCCGTGAACGAATAGCTCGCCCGTGTCGAGATCAGACACGGAGGCGGCGTGATCAGGTAACTGATTTGGCGGAAAAGCCGGGTAAGGTGGCGCATCTTTTGCCGCGGTGCACACAATGACAAGCCCGAGTTCCAAGGATTCGAACGGCCAATTGGCGCAGGGCTTCAAGCCTCGTCACGTCACCATGCTTTCCATTGCCGGCATCATCGGCGCCGGATTGTTCGTAGGCTCGGGGCATGCCATTGCGGCGGCCGGTCCGGCCGTATTGCTGGCCTATCTGTTCTCCGGCCTGCTGGTGGTGCTGGTCATGCGCATGCTCGGGGAAATGGCGGTGGCCAATCCCGATACCGGGTCTTTTTCGACCTATGCCGACCAGGCCATCGGGCGCTGGGCCGGCTTCACCATCGGTTGGCTCTACTGGTGGTTCTGGGTGCTGGTGATCCCTATCGAAGCACTGGCCGCCGGCCATGTGCTGAACCAATGGTTTCCCCAGATCGATGCCTGGCTGTTTGCCCTGGCGTCGATCATTGCGTTGGTGATCACCAACCTGTTCAGTGTCTCCAAGTACGGCGAGTTCGAATTCTGGTTCGCCATGGCCAAGGTGGTGGCGATCATCGGTTTCATCGGCGTGGGATTTGCCGTGTTGATGGGCTGGGTGCCCGATCGGCAGGTCAGCGGCTTGAGCGGCCTGATGGCGGAACACGGCGGGTTCGCCCCCAATGGCCTGTCGGCGGTGGTGGGCGCCTTCATTACCATCATGTTCAGCTTCATCGGGACGGAGGCGGTGACCATCGCCGCCGCCGAATCCGATAATCCCTCGCAGAACATTGCCAAGGCCACCCGCTCGGTGATCTGGCGCATCGGCGTGTTCTACCTGTTGTCGATTTTCGTGGTCATCTCCGTGGTGCCCTGGAACGATCCGCTGCTGGCTTCCGTGGGCTCCTACCAGCGCGCACTGGAAATCATGAACATTCCCCACGCCAAGTTCATGGTGGACGTGGTGGTGCTGATCGCCGTGGCCAGTTGCATGAACTCCTCGATCTACATCGCCTCGCGCATGCTCTACTCGCTGGGTAAGCGTGGCGATGCGCCGAAGGCGCTGAAGGTGACCTCCAGCGAAGGCGTGCCGCGGGCAGCCGTCATCGCCAGCACCGTGCTGGGCGCGGGGATCACCGTGTGGAGCTACTTCATGCCTGCCGGCCTGTTCGAATTCCTGCTTGCCAGTTCAGGCGCCATCGCCTTGCTGGTGTACCTGGCCATTGCCGTGTCGCAGTTGCGCATGCGGCGGATGTTGCGTCGGCAGAAGGTCGAGCTGACCTTTCGCATGTGGCTGTTTCCCTGGCTGACCTGGCTGGTGATTGTGTTCATTTGCGCAGCGCTGGCGGTGATGATGATCACCCCCGAGCACCGCACCGAAGTGAGCACCACCATCGGCCTGGCGCTGGCGATTTCCTTTATCGGCCTGGTGACATCCCGGCACCCAACACAACCTGAAAGGGCGACTTCGTTGGGCTAGGTGGCATCAGCGGTTATTGCGCCAGATGGAAAAATTCAACGCGGCCGCTACACACAGCCAGGCAACGTAAGGAAAGAAGATCAGGCCAGTGATGACATCGAGCCGCACTGCCATTACCACCATTGCCACGGCCACCAGCCAGAGCAGTGCCAGGATCAGCATGGCGGCGAGAAGGTGGTGCGCGCCGAAGAACACCGGCGTCCACAGCGTATTCAGCGCAATCTGCGCCGCCCATAACGCCAGCACCACCTGGCTTCCCGGTATCAGGGTCATCCGGTATCCGCCCCAGGCGAGCAGCAGGTAGATGGTCGTCCAGGCGAGGGGAAACACCCAATTGGGCGGCGTGAAGCCGGGTTTGACCAGGGATTCGTACCACTGGCCCGGTTTGAACAGGATGCCAGTGCTGGCGGCAGCGGCGCAGGCGAGAAGGAAAATGAAAAAAGTCATCACAAGTCCTTGGCTGAGGGTCAGTTGTCCGGGGGAGACAGGCCATGTCGGCCTGTCTTAAACAAGGGACGCCCGGCGAAGGGAAAAGTTTGGATTGAGGCTGGAATATTCCAACTGAAGTTTGCCTTTCTCTACCGGGCTTACTGCGGACGCAGCCTTGGCCGGTTGACTTGCGGCAGCATCAGAGACTTTCAACGCTCACATTGAAGCGCAGACTCGACCGCACTCAGCAAAGCTTCGCCGCTGAAGGGTTTGCGCAAACATTCGATGGGCTCATAGCGGCTGGTTTCGGCCAGTGTCGCTTCATCCCAGTGTGCCGACATGCAAATCACTGGAAATCTACTGTCTTTGAGCGTCAGCGCGTGCATGACCTCGATCCCTGACAGTCCGTTCATCTTCAAATCCAGCAGCAGGCATGCGATCTCATCGAAGTTTTCGAGGGCCAGGAACTCCTCTCCCGAAGTGAATACCCGAGAGCGGTATCCCGCCGACCGCAGCAGATTGGCCAGGCTTTTGCGAACGGACGCATCGTCGTCCACGATACAGACGATGATCATGGCGCTGACCGATGACCCGGGTGCGGCGCAGTCATTGTGGGTAGTCATGCAGGACTCTGCGGGCCAGACGTCGGCTCTGCGCTAATCAACCCATACAGGCTGACCAGGCTCACCAGCGAGCGCGTTTGCATTTTCTCCATGATGTGTTTGCGATGGACCTTGGCGGTGATTTCGCTGGTACCCAGCCGATTGGCGATGTGTTTGTTGGACAGACCCTCCACGATCAGTGGCAGCACTTCGCACTCACGGGGGGTCAACAGAGCGGCTTTTTTACGGGCGGCCTGAATGCGCCGCCATAGCTCGAATGCCATCGCTGCACGCTGACGGGTGGTGCGCAGGGTATCGAGTAACTGCTCGTCGTTGAAAGGTTTGGTCATGAACTCGACCGCTCCCGCTTTCATGGCCTGCACCGACATCGGGATGGTGCCGAACCCTGTCATGAAAATCACCGGCCACGGATGTCCGCGTTGTCCGAGTGTCGATTGCAGTTCCAGGCCTGTCGCCTCGGGCAGGCTGATGTCCAGCAACAGGCAGGCGGGGCCAATGTCGAGGTCAGCATTGAGCAATTCTTCGGCCGAGGTGAATATCCGGTGTGCGATGCCTTCGGCCCGCAGCAAACGACTGAGTGCTGTGCGTACGGACGCTTCATCATCCACGATGTACACCGGCACGCTGTCAGGATCGATCTTCTCCTGATCCTCGGACGCATTGGTGACCGGAGATACCGGATGGAACAGGGGCAGGGGCGATTCACGTTCTTTCAATAATCGGTAACCTCGGCGCGGGACCGTCTGGATGAACTCTTTTTCTCCAAGCAACTTGCGCAGCGAGGAGATCTGCACCTGGAGATTGTTTTCCTCGACGACGGTGTCAGGCCAGACCTGTGTGATCAATTCATCCTTGCTGACGATTCGGCCATCGGCTTGCAACAGCACCGAGAGGATTTCGAATGCCCGGCCCCCGACACGCAGCGGCCGTCCATCAAGAAAGGCTTCACGCCGTTCCAGGGAAATAGTGGCCTGGCCGAGTCGGATCATAGGTACCTCTGCACTGCGTTGACGGGGAGTGACGCCGCAACGTCGTTTCATCAGGGCTACACGCTAGGGGACGGCCTCGCATAATGCAATTATCCCGAGGGATAACACGCAGCGATTCCGGTAGGCAAAGAACTACAGGCCGGGGGGGCCCTCGACTGCCATCCTGATGCCGATAACGGACAGGATCGCTCAAGCGCAGCCCCCGGGCCAGAGCCTTGCGTATACTCACCGGCTCAGCCCGAATCTTCAGCGGTGATTGTTCATGCCCAGCAGCTCTCTCTCAGCATCCGGTTTGCACATTCTTGATGTCGTACACGATGAAGCCTGGCTTGAGCATTGCACCTTCACCCTGGTGCGCAGGGAAAACGACCTGACCTGGTTCGCGCTCCAGGATCGTCCATCGGGCACACGCTGGCTCGCCGCCCGGGCGCCGATCCAGAGGCCTTCCCTATGTCAGCGGCTGGAACGCGAGTTTCACTTGCGTCTGGATCCGGCCTGGGCGATTGCCCCTGTCGCGTTCATCCGCTCGGCCGAGGGGCCTTTGTTGATCTATCCCGCGTCCGGGGTGCCGCTGATTGATTTGATCAGTGACACAGGGCTGCCACTGGCACGCTTGCTGGCTATCGCCGTAGCCGCGGCCAACGCACTGGCGGGCGCCCAGAAGAGGGGTGTGCGACATGCCAGCCTGCTACCCCACCACTTGGTGGTGGATGCGGCCGACTCGGTCAGGCTGCTGAGTGTTCACAACCATGCCGGGGAGGCGCCCGCCGTTGAACTTCCCGACCTGGAGCAATGGCCTTATTTGGCCCCCGAGCAGGTACGACGCGATGCCGCCAGTTTTGATGCGCGCAGCGATATCTACGCGCTGACCGCGATTCTTTATCAGGCACTGACCGGCCACCTGCCGCTCACTGCTCGCGACCCGTCCCAATGGCTGCACGTGCATGCCGCTGTCCAGCCTGAATCACCGGCGATTCATGTCACCGATCTGCCGGAAGGCATCTGCCGAGTGCTGCTCAAAGGCCTGGCGAAAGAACCGGGCGCCCGCTACCAGCGTGCCGAATCAATGGCCGTAGATCTGGCCTGGTGCCAACAGCAGTGGCTGGAACATGAGCGTATCGACGCGTTCCGCCTGGGCGCGATCGATGTGTTGCCTGCCTCGGCCCGCGGCGATGTGCTGTTCGGTCGAGAGGCCGAACGCACGCAGTTGGTCGAGCTGATGGATCAGGTGGGCCGCGATGGCGTGGCCCGGGTCCTGCTGGTCGGTGGAGCGCCGGGCGCCGGAAAGTCGACGCTGATACATCAGGGTGTCCGGCCCCTGGCGCCAGGCTACTGGGCCAGCGGCAAGAGCAATCTGTTGCAGCAGGAAATTCCATTTGCGCCCTTGGCAGAAATCCTCAAGTCGCTGATGACCCAGTTGCTGGGCAAGCCGTCTCTGGAGCTGCAGACGCTGGGCGAGCAACTGGTCGAACGGCTCAAGGGGCGGGGCAGGCTTCTGGTGGAACTGGCGCCCGAGGCCGAGCTGGTCATCGGGGTCACACCTGAGCTGCCGAACATGCCGGCCCGACATGCGCTCGATCGCGCCAACCGGACCCTGCTCGATGTATTGGAAGTCTTCGCTCAGCCGGGATGTCCCCTGGTGCTGTTCGTGGATGATGTGCAATGGGCGGATGATTCGACGCTGTCGTTTTTGCAGGCCTTCGTCGATCGGCGGCCCAGGCATCTGGTGCTGATACTGGCGTATCGCGAGGCGCAGACGCAGGCTCTCGAGCGCGAAGGGGGAGTGCTGGAGGTGCTGGGCCGCGAGCAATCTTTGCCTTGTGCAAGCGTCATGCTGGGGCCATTGTCGGTGGCCGCTGTCGCGCAGCTGATCGCCGCTGAACTGGACACCGAAACCAGGGAGATTGCGGCCCTGGCGCAAGTCGTGCATTACAAGACGGCCGGCAACCCTCTGTTCGTCAGCCAGGTGTTGCGCGCATTGATCGATGAGCATCTGGTGCGCTTTGACGTGCAGGGGCGCCGCTGGGTCTGGAATCAACAGGACGTGGACGGTTATCGCTACGCCGACAACGTCGCGGACTTGATGGTATTGCGACTCGAGCGCCTGTCACCGATGGAGCGCGAAGTGCTGCGCACGGCCGGTTACGTCGGCGGACGCTGTGATGTGTCACTGCTGCATCGGCTGTTGCCGTGTGAGCCGCAGCAAATCACCCGTGATGTGCAAAGCCTGGTCGATGCAGGTTTTCTGTTGCGTGAACGCGAGCAACTGGTGTTTCCCCATGACCGTGTGCTTGAGGCGGCCTGTCAGCTTGCGGCGTCAGCGGGACGCGCCGCCGAGCATGCGCGTATCGCTGGCGCCATGCTTGATCATTGGGGCGAGCAGATCCATGAGCGTGTGTTCGAAATCGCCAGTCAGGTCCAGCGCATTGAAGCCGATGAACTGCAGGCGCATCGCCGGGCGGCGTTCGTCGAGCTGTTGGTCGAAGCCGCTGAACGCGCCCGCGACACCGCCGCTGTCGAGCAGGCCGTGGGCTATCTTCGCACGGCCGAGAGTCTGCTCGGCCAGACAGGTTGGTCGAGCCTCTACAGGCAGGCGTTTGCCACCCAATGGCTGGCTGCCGAGTGCGACATGCTCCTGGCCGATCTGGAAGGCGCCCGGCGCCGCCTCGACGATTGCCTCACCCAGGCCACCACAGTGCTCGACCGCGCGAAGACCTACCGGTTACGGGCCACCTTGCGCACGCTGCACTCCGATTACGAGGGGGCGATCACCGAGGCGCTGAACGGTCTGGCCTTGCTCGATATTCCCCTTCAGCGCAGGCCCTCGCAGGACGATTTGACCCTGGCATTTACCCAGGTTCGTGAGTATGTAGGCGCACGCCGCATCGCCGATCTGGTGCATTTGCCCAAGGCCGATGACCCGTCAGTCGAAGCGGCCATGGAGTTGCTCAGTACGTTGATTTCTTCGTTCTTCGTCGACGACGACATTCGTTTTCTGCATTTGGCAAAAATGGTCGAACTCACACTGCTGCATGGCACCACGTCAGGCAGCGGTTACGGTTTTGCCTGGTTTGGCGTGATGATTGCCGAACGCTATGGCGAATATGTGGACGGGCAGGCCTTCGCCGAAGTGGCGCTTGAAATCACCGACAAGCAAGGCTACGAAGCCGGGCGCACAGGCACGCTGGTGGCGCTCGATCAAGTCAGCCCGTGGACCCGACCGATGGCGTACGCTCGACAGAAGGCGTTCGCCGCATTCGAGTGCGGCCAGGCCGGCGGCGACCTGGGCATGTCCTGTTACGCCTGCAACCACATCGGTTCCGACCTGCTGTTCATGGGCGAACCCTTGCAAGGGGTGTTGAACGAACTGGAGCATGGGTTGGCGTGGGTACGGCAATTTCATTACATCGATATCGAGCGTATCCTGCTGGCGCAACAGGCTTTCGCCACCGATCTGCGTGACGGGCGCCTCCATCGACCGTTGGCCGAACTGGATGGCATCGAGCATGACCGTTTCGGCCCCATCGACCGTGCCCGTGTGTCGCAGCCGACGTTGTTCTGGTCGTGGCTGTATTCAGGCATGTCGGCGTTTTATTTTGGCGATATCCCTTACGCATTAAGACGTTTCGAAGAAGCCGCCGCGCTCGCCTGGTCCATCCCGGCGCATATCAATCTCGCCGATTACTACCTGTTCTACAGCCTGTCCCTGGGTAGTGCGCAAGCGCCGGGCGAGGTGACGGAAAAACTGGAAAAACTCGAGCGGCAACGCCTGCGCTTCCTGCCCTGGGTCGAACTCAACCCGATAACCTTCCGCAACAAACTGCTGCTGATCGAGGGAGTCATCGCCCGTTTGCGTGGTCAGGAACTGGTCGCTATCCGTTGTTTCGATCAGTCGCAGATTGCTGCAGCGGCGGCAGGTTTCATCCATGAGCAGGCGCTGGCCCATGAACAGCTGGCCGATATCTGCCTACCCAACGGGCTGGTGTCGGGTGCCAATTACCACCTGCGTGTCGCGCGCGATTGCTACGACCTTTGGGGCGCCAACAGCAAGGCACGCCTATTGGAAACCTTGCACCCGTTTTTGAGTGCGCAGCCATCGTTCGAACCGGTCCGGCCAATGACCCAGGCCCGCCTCGATCTTGAAGTGGGGATCGAAGCGGCGCGTGCACTGTCGCAGGAGGTTCTGCACGAGCGACTGGTCGAAACCCTGATGAATCACTTGATGATTCAGGCCGGTGCCGACAATGGCGTGCTGATGATGGTCAACGGCGCCGAACTGCAACTGGCTGCGACGGCTTCGGTCGAAGCCGGCAGTGTGCGGGTCACTCTGGACTGCGCGCAACCGCTCGAAGCGATGGCGCCGGCCTCGGTGCTCAACGCCACGATGCGCACGCGCACGACCCTGCTGCTCGACGATGCCCGGGCCGATTGTCCCGAGGCCTACAGCAGCGATCTGCAACGGCGCCAGGTGCGGTCGGTGTTGTGCCTGCCGTTGCTCAAACAAGGCCTGTTGGTCGGCCTGGTCTATCTGGAAAATAGCCTGGTCCCCAAGCTGTTCAACGCCCAGCGCCTGACCATGCTGGAAATTCTCGCCTCTGCGGCCGCGGTGTCACTGCAAACCGCCAAGCTGTATGAACAGCTGGTCGAGGATAACCGGCTACACGCACAAATGGAGGCGGACTTGCGCAGTTCTCGCGCGGAACTGGCGCGTAGCTCGCACCTCAAGGTCATGGGCGAGCTTTCTGCTTCGATTGCCCATGAAATCAGCCAGCCGCTGCTGGGCATTGTGTCCAACGCCTCGGCCAGTCTGCGCTGGCTCAAGCGTGACCAGCCCGATCTGGAGGAGGCGATTCAGGGGCTGGAAGACATTCGCTCGGACAGCGCTCGCGCCGCGGACATAGTCCAGGCACTTCGTGCACTCGCCAAACAGGCTCCGTTGCAACGGTTACCGGTGCAAATCGATCACTTGATCGCAGAGGTCGTGCGCCTGACCGCCACCGACCCGGCGAACCGCAATGTGCGCCTGGAGACCCGGCTTGAGGCGCAATGCCCGGTGTCGGTCGACGAGGTGCAGATCCAGCAGGTGGTGTTCAACCTGATCACCAATGCGCTGGATGCCATCGCCGGAGCAGGGTTGCCCAATGGACGCATCATCATCGGCTCAGTGGTAAAGGACGCTCATGTCCAGGTCTGCTTCCAGGACAACGGCCCCGGAATTGACGCACACCAGCGCGAGCAGATCTTTGATGCCTTCTTCACCACCAAAGGTAGCGGCATGGGAATGGGCCTGGCCATCTGCAGGTCGGTGATCGGTGCGCATGGCGGGACATTGGTGGTTCAGGACAGCGAGCAGGGTGCGCGAATTTGCTTCAACTTGCCCCTGGCACCGGCCAGCGCCGGATGAAAAAAAGGCCGCATGAGCGGCCAAAGGGAGGAGTTCGTTTTGTCGGTCTCGATCATTTCACGCGTGTAGTTCTCGCGCGTGCGACTGTCCCACGCCTTCGACCAGGCTTTCGTGAATGCGCCAGTTGGGTATGTCCCGATCAATCACTGGCGTCTGGAGAGGGTGGCTCATTGCAGGAACAAAGGCCCGGCGCCATGCCTTGGGGGTCATTCCTTCCAGGCGGCTGAAGGTGCGGGTGAAATGCGAGTGGTCCGCGAAACCGCATTCATAGACGACATCGGTGATCGGCATCGAGGTGATCAGCAGGCTTTTGGCTTTTTCGATTTTCATCATCACCAGCCAGCCCTGCGGCGAGTGGCCGGTAACTTTTTTGAATGCTCGGGAAAAATGGCTACGGGACAGGTTGCAGTGTTCGGCAATCGCGCTGATGCGAACGCAGCTGCCCATGTCACGCAGCATCAGCTCCTTGGCACGGCGCTCCTGCCAGCCGGACAGGGCGCCCAACGGCCGTACAACAGGGCATGGATGGTTTGTATTCACCGATGGCGGGTTCATGGTGGCTCTCCTGATCGTTCAGGAAAGTCTGTCCGCCAGCGACATTTAAAGTCCTTAAGCAAACCTTAAGAGTTATGAAGTGGGCCTTGCCACAGGCGTTAATCAGCACATCGCTGCAATTTTCAGGGTGTCGGGCAGGTGCATGATCGAGTTTACCCGGCTGACGTGATCAGCCGTTTTCTGACTCGATCAAAGGTGAGGCATGAAGCATTCTCTGGTTTGCACACTGCGTGGATTAGGCCTGGCATTCGTGCTGACTTCGGTTGGCGCACAGGCTCAGGCGCCGATTCAGGCCACTCAGGTCCCCGGCTACTACCGGTTGGCGGTAGGGGATTACGAAGTGACGGCGCTGTTCGACGGTTACAACGATCTTTCACCGAAGCTGCTGCAGGGCATGAACCAGAGTCAGATCCGCGCGCTACTCGCCCGTCGCGCAATTGAAACACCGGGCGTGCAAACGGCGTTCAACGCTTTCCTGATCAACACTGGCAAACAACTGATTCTGGTCGACACCGGGGCAGGGCAGTGCATCGGTGCCACCGCCGGCCAGCTCTCGGCCAACATGCAAGCCGCCGGCTACAAGCCGGAGCAGGTCGATGCCATCCTGCTTACGCACTTGCATCTGGATCATGTCTGCGGTCTGGTGGATGGTCAGCAGCAGCCGATCTTCGCCAACGCCTCGGTGTATGCCGCCAAGGCCGAAGCCGATTACTGGCTGGACCCGCAGGCGCTGGCCAAAGCTGCGGAAGCGGCCAAAGGCTTCTTCAAGATCGCGCAGGACTCCACCGCACCTTACATCGCCGCGGGGCGCTTCAAAACCTTCTCTCCGGGTCAGTCGCCGTTGCCGGGTGTGGTCGAGGCCCAACTGGAGACCGGACACACGCCGGGCAGCAGCACTTACCGCTTTACCTCCCAGGGGCAAAGCATCCTGTTCATGGGGGACCTGGTGCACAACCTCGCCGTGCAATTCCTGCACCCGGAGGTGTCGATCGGGTTCGACGTCGACAATCAGCAAGCGATCAAGAGTCGCAATCAGGTGTTCAGCGCCGCTGCCACGAGCAAGACCTGGGTGACGGCCGCGCACTTGCCGTTCCCCGGTATCGGTCATATCAGCGCCGTGGACAAGCATTTCGAATGGGTGCCGTTGGAGTACGGGCCGTACAAACGAGCGGCCAACGTTCCGCTGATCGAGTAACGCCCGTGGCGCCCGCGTCTGACTCAACCTCTAACAACCAAAAAGGATTACCCATGAACATCCTCCAGAAAACCCTGGCCATCTCTCTCCTGGCTCTTTCCATAGACAATGCCATTGCCGCAGGCAGTCCGGGCGTCGAACACAACACCCAGGCCTTTCTTGAAGCCCTGGCGGCCGGTGGCGGAAAACCGCTGGAGCAAATGAGCCCGAAGGACGCCCGTGCGGTTCTAACCGGAGCACAGGCATCGGTGAAGGTTGATCTGTCCGGCGTCGAAGTCAGCGACCGCTCTATCTCGGTGGGAGAGCAAATCATAAAACTGAAAATCGTCCGCCCGGCCAAGGTCAAAGGTGAGTTGCCAGTGTTCATGTTTTTCCATGGCGGTGGCTGGGTCTTGGGCGACTTCCCAACTCACCAACGCCTGATTCGCGACCTGGTGGTGGGCTCCGGCGCCGTCGCAGTGTATGTCGATTACACGCCGTCGCCAGAAGCGCAGTTCCCGACCGCGATCAACCAGGCCTATGGCGCGACTCGCTGGGTGGCCGAGCATGGCAAGGACATCGGTGTCGACGGTAAGCGGCTGGCGGTTGCCGGCAACAGTGTCGGCGGTAACATGGCGGCGGTCGTGGCGTTGATGGCCAAGGAACAGAAAGCCCCGGCCCTGCGCTTTCAGTTACTGATGTGGCCGGTGACCAACGCCGGGTTCGACAGTGGCTCGTATCAGCAATTTGCCGAGGGCCACTTTCTGACGAAGGGCATGATGCAGTGGTTCTGGGACAACTACACCACCAACCCGGCCGAGCGCGCACAGATCCACGCCTCACCGCTCAACGCCAGCGCCGAACAGCTCAAAGGGCTGCCGGCAGCCCTGGTGCAAACAGCCGAGTTCGACGTGTTGCGTGATGAAGGCGAAGGTTACGCCCGCCACCTGGATGCGGCCGGTGTGCCGGTCACCTCTGTGCGCTACAACGGCATGATCCACGACTTCGGCTTGCTCAATCCGCTGAGCTCGATTCCCGAGGTCAAGGCTGCGGTGCGTCAGGCAGCACTGGAGCTCAAAACGCATTTGAACTGAGGCTCCAAAATGAAGCCTGCCTTGCGGCAGGCTTCTCATTGATCTTCGAGGTGTATTTCATCGCTGACGCTTGTGGTGACATCTCGGTCGAAGCTCATGAGATGGCCATTCAGCGCATGGTGCAACTTGGGGCACGTCCGATGACATCCCTGCAATACCTGCTTGAATTGCAACGTGACTGGGCCCGTACCGATAGTGAAAGACTCCTCGTAGACATCGAAATGGTACTCAATTGACTGCGCGCTTATTAAACCTCTTTACACCTGGTTTATTTACAAATAGGCAGTTCATCAATATCGGCCTCAAAAAACGGCTCATCAAGTTGCAACCTCCGTCCAGCTCAACGTTGCTGTCTCACGCCATGTCACGTCACTGATACCGTACTTCTCGGCTTGAGGCTTGGAAACGACCTTGAGCGGCGGCCTTCCCGGTTTGGGTATGGGCGCCACTCCTGCGTCACAACTTGCCCAGTGCCATGCATCAGCGCTGCTCTTTATCTTCGTCCTGATAATGAATGACCTTGGCTCCCCATGAAGCTTGTATTCAATGACGTAAAGACCGGTATTCATGAGATCCCCCTCCATTCGCTCATAGACAAAGGAGTGGCGGCGTCAGAAAAAATTCAAAGCAATTTTAGGGTATGGTAACTCATTGATTCTATTGATTTTATAAGCTTGGTTTGGTTGTCGTGCACGCAGCGCATTGGCTCGGAATAGGGAGATGAATGACCGGTGAGCAGAATTTGGAATGAACGAGCCTTGCAGGGGGCAACTGCGAAGACCTGCATCGCTTTTTCGACACTCGTTGCCAGGTGCAGCTCCAGGCCGCCGAATACGCGTTGAAGCATTTACCGCACTTCCACCGCCGCGCGCTGGCAGGTGAACGAGTGTAGGAGCACGTTTGCGGTCCTGGAACGAAACGGCAAGATGTCGCTCCTGGCGATAGGGCCGAACACGGCATCGGGCGGGGTATTGGATGCCATTTTAAAAGGGAGCGGGTTTCGGATTACGTTGATTATTTGCAATGGCCAGCCATGGTGGTCACGGTGATCTCGGCCTGGTTTGTCGGTTCCCAACGACCATTTCCGTGAAACCCTATCTCTGTGCAGTGCTCGCATGTAGATGTCGGCGGCAACGCATAATTCCTTGTTTTCGATGGCAGGCACATCGAGCGACCGCCCGTCAGTCGTCCTGATCAATTGTTTGAACATCCGCTGATTTTCCCCGGTTCGCCTATTCTCAAACTCCAGCCAAAAACATTGACCTTGAAGTTGCCTTCAGTCCCCAGGTGTTTTGGCGGCCAGGCGGTGCAACCTTTCATTGAGGAGACGCGAACATGGGGTATGTCACTACGCAGGACGGTGTCGAGATCTTTTACAAGGACTGGGGGCCGCGCGAGGCCCCGGTGATCTGGTTTCATCACGGATGGCCACTGAGTGCCGATGACTGGGATGCCCAGATGCTGTTTTTCCTGGCGAACGGCTACCGGGTGATTGCCCACGACCGGCGCGGCCACGGGCGCTCCAGTCAGGTCTGGGATGGGCACGACATGGATCACTATGCCGATGACGTCAGGGCCGTGGTCGACCATCTTGGCGTGCAGGGTGCCGTCCATGTAGGGCACTCCACCGGCGGTGGTGAAGTCATCCATTACATTGCCCGGCACGGCGAAAACCGCGTGTCGAAGGCCGCCATCATCAGCGCCGTGCCACCCTTGATGGTGCAGACCCCTGGCAATCCGGGCGGCTTGCCCAAGTCGGTGTTCGATGACTTGCAGGCGCAGCTCAAGGCCAACCGCGCCCAGTTCTACCGTGACGTTCCGGCGGGGCCTTTCTACGGGTATAACCGCCCGGGTGCAACACCGTCCGAGGGCAACATCCAGAACTGGTGGCGACAAGGCATGATGGGCTGTGCCATTGCCCATTACGACGGGATCGTGGCCTTTTCCCAGACCGACTTCACCGAAGATCTGAAGAAGATCACGATCCCGGTGCTGGTGATGCATGGCGATGACGACCAGATCGTGCCTTATGAAGACTCCGGACCGTTGTCAGCCAAACTGTTGCAAAACGGCACGCTGAAAACCTACCCGGGCTACCCCCACGGCATGCCGACCACCCACGCCGATACCATCAACGCCGACTTGCTGGCTTTCGTCAGAAGCTAAGCGACACACATCTGTAGGAGCCGGTTTGTTGGGTGTTGCCGGGAATTGCGTCTGGCGGTGATCACCTTGTAGGAGCTGGCTTGCCAGCGAAGGCGGTTTGTCAGGCGAGGAAGATGTTGGCTGTGCGGGCCTCTTCGCTGG
>NZ_JAXDEQ010000051.1:0-39810 GCF_035065025.1 Pseudomonas sp. YuFO8
GCCGACATTCTGCTTGTAAGGCAGACGCTCTCCCAGCTGAGCTAATCACCCTTCGCTTCGGTGTGGCGCGCATTCTACGGAGCAGCCCTACCTCTGGCAAGCACTTTTTTAATTAATTTTCTGATGCCTTCCAAAGGCTTAGAGAAGGGTTGGCCTATGACCCGGCGAAGACAATAATGCCCCCCTTTGTATAAAGGAGAGACTCACCCCATGTGGTTCAAAAACCTGCTTATCTATCGCCTGACCCAAGATCTGCCTGTTGATGCCGAGGCGTTGGAGACTGCACTGGCCACCAAGCTGGCGCGTCCATGTGCAAGCCAGGAGTTGACCACCTACGGTTTCGTCGCGCCGTTCGGCAAGGGCGAAGATGCCCCGCTGGTGCACGTCAGCGGTGATTTCCTGCTGATCAGCGCGCGCAAGGAAGAACGCATCCTGCCGGGCAGCGTCGTGCGCGATGCCGTGAAGGAAAAGGTCGAAGAGATCGAAGCCGAGCAAATGCGCAAGGTCTATAAAAAGGAACGCGACCAGATCAAGGATGAAATCATCCAGGCCTTCCTGCCGCGTGCCTTTATCCGTCGCTCGTCGACCTTCGCCGCCATCGCGCCGAAACAGGGCCTGATCCTGGTGAACTCGGCCAGCCCGAAACGCGCCGAAGACCTGCTGTCGACCCTGCGCGAAGTGATCGGCACCCTGCCGGTGCGCCCACTGACCGTGAAAATGTCGCCGACCGCGACCATGACCGAGTGGGTCACCACCCAGAAAGCCGCGGACGACTTCTTTGTGCTGGACGAGTGCGAACTGCGCGACACCCACGAAGACGGCGGCATCGTGCGTTGCAAGCGCCAGGACCTGACCAGCGAAGAAATCCAGCTGCACCTGAGCACCGGCAAAGTGGTCACCCAGCTGTCGCTGGCCTGGCAGGACAAACTGTCGTTCGTCCTCGACGACAAGATGGTGGTCAAGCGCCTGAAGTTCGAAGACCTGCTGCAAGACCAGGCGGAACAGGACGGCGGCGACGAAGCCCTCGGCCAACTGGATGCCAGCTTCACCCTGATGATGCTGACGTTCGGTGACTTCCTGCCGGCGCTGGTTGAGGCGTTGGGTGGGGAAGAGACTCCGCAGGGCATTTGATTATCTGAATCGGCGGCGTTTGAAAAAAGATCGCAGCCTGCGGCAGCTCCTACAGGGGATCACATTCCAAATGTAGGAGCTGCCGTAGGCTGCGATCTTTTTTTGCAGTCAGCGTATGCTTAGCTCCCTAACGCTTTCATACAACAAGGATCAGGCCATGCGCGCACTGGCTGCATTAAGTCGTTTTGTCGGTAACACCTTCGCCTACTGGGTACTGATTTTCGCCGTCGTGGCGTTCCTGCAACCGGCGTGGTTCATCGGCCTCAAGGGCGCCATCGTGCCGTTGCTGGGGTTGGTGATGTTCGGCATGGGCCTGACCCTCAAGCTCGAGGACTTCGCCGAAGTCGCCCGCCATCCGTGGCGCGTGGCCTTGGGCGTAGTCGCGCATTTCGTGATCATGCCCGGTGTGGCGTGGTTACTCTGCCAGGCGTTCCATTTGCCGCCGGAAATTGCCGTCGGGGTGATCCTGGTCGGCTGCTGCCCAAGCGGCACTTCGTCGAACGTGATGACCTGGCTGGCCCGTGGGGACCTGGCACTGTCGGTAGCCATTGCCGCCGTGACCACCCTCCTCGCTCCACTGCTGACGCCGGCCTTGATCTGGCTGCTGGCTTCGGCCTGGCTGCCGGTGTCGTTCATGGAGCTGTTCTGGTCGATCCTGCAAGTAGTGCTGCTGCCGATCGTATTGGGTGTGGTTGCCCAGCGCGTGCTCGGCGACAAGGTGCGTCACGCGGTGGAGGTGTTGCCACTGGTATCGGTGGTGAGCATCGTGATCATCGTCACGGCGGTGGTGGCCGCCAGCCAGGCGAAGATCGCCGAGTCGGGCCTGTTGATCATGGCCGTGGTCATGCTGCACAACAGCTTCGGTTACCTGCTGGGTTACTTCACCGGGCGCCTGTTCAAGTTGCCGTTGGCCCAGCGCAAATCCCTGGCGCTGGAAGTCGGCATGCAGAACTCCGGGCTGGGCGCGGCCCTGGCCAGCGCGCACTTCTCGCCGCTGGCGGCGGTGCCGAGTGCGCTGTTCAGTGTATGGCACAACATTTCCGGGGCGCTGCTCTCGACCTATTTCCGCCGCATGAGCGAGAAAGAAGATGGGCGCACCGCGGCTCGGCAAGCGACTGACTGATACGTGAAAACTTGATCCCCGGGTTAATGCTGGGCACTATATTGCGCAAACGCGAGGACGACCTCGCGGCTCGATCGAGTCATTAACCTGGGGACGACCCCGTCAATCGATGGAGGTTTTCCTTGTCCTGGATCATTCTGTTTTTCGCCGGCCTGTTCGAAGTGGGCTGGGCCGTCGGCCTGAAATACACCGACGGTTTCAGCCGCCCTCTCCCCACTGCATTGACCGTTGCCGCCATGGCCGTCAGCCTCGGCTTGCTTGGCCTTGCGATGAAGGAATTGCCGCTGGGCACTGCCTATGCGATCTGGACCGGTGTCGGTGCCGTCGGCACGGTGATCGCCGGGATCATTCTGTTTGGTGAATCCATGGCGTTGATCCGGCTGGCCAGCGTGGCATTGATCATTGCCGGGCTGGTGGGGCTGAAAGTCAGCGCCTGATACTTTGCTGCCCTTACGAAAAAGCCCGCCCCCTGGCATCAGGGGGCGGGCTTTTTCATGGGCGTCTTCCGATCAGGTTTCGGCCAGTGCCATGCGCTCACGCGCAACCGGGGCTTTTTCGGCGTGTTCGAGCTGCATACAACGTTCGAGGAACAGGAACATATAGTCGTAGCTCTTGCACACGGCCTGGCGCAATTCCACCTGCAATGCCTGGCTCGGGTTCATCCCGGCCAGCGTGCAGATGATTTCCAGCGCTTCCCACGGATGGGCATCGTCGTACTGGGCATGCATCTTCAGCCACTTCATGGCCCGCTTGCGATCCTCTTCAGGGAACGCCGCCGCGTAGAGGCCATTGGAACAGACCAGCGCCGACCACTCACCGGTCGCGCCTTCAATGGCGTAGTTGGTGGCGGCAATGGCCACGATCAGCGAGTCGGAGGAACTGGTGTGCCAGCACCAATGGCTCAGTGCGTGAAGTTCAGGGGCCACCTGCTGCGCCTGCAGATCCTCCAGGCTGACGCCGTGGGCACGGCTCCAGTTCACCCAGTAGTCGGCATGGTTCAATTCGACACGAATATTGCGCATCAACCAGCGACGCGCCATGTCCTCGCCGGGGTGGCGGGCAAAACGGGTCTTGGTCAGATTCTGTGCCATGTATAACGCGAACTGTTCGACTACGGGCCAGCCACCGATCAGGTACTGGCGCATGGTCTTGGCGCTGAGTTTGTTATCTCGCATGCGTTGATACAGTTCGTGTTCGACAACCCGGCGCTTACTCGCGCTGCAATCCTGAATCAGGCGCTGGGCCCAGGCGGGATAACTTGCAGCTTCCATGAGTGGTCCGGTGCGGTTGAAAGTCTCGATCACTGTCGGGCTCCTTTTGATTGTGATTGTTCTGATCGACGAGAGACTTCAACGGAACGTACCGGGCGCCTTGAACAACAAGGACTGCGGTCTGGCTGGACGACTTTGCAAACTATCGCAGGTAAACAGATGCGGGCGTTCAATAACATACCCTTGAGCGTAATCAACCCCGATCTCCAGCAATGCCTGCTCGATCTGGGGTGTTTCAACAAACTCGGCAATCGTACGCTTACCCATGACATGACCGATGTGGTTGATCACTTCGACCATGGCGCGGTTAATCGGGTCGTCCAGCATATCCTTTACGAAACTTCCGTCGATCTTCAGGAAGTCTACAGGTAAATGTTTCAAGTAGGCGAATGAGGACATACCGGCGCAAAAGTCGTCCAGGGAAAACAGGCAACCTAAGCTTTTGAGTTCATTGATAAATCTAATTGCACTTCCAAGATTTGAAATAGCACTGGTTTCAGTGATTTCAAAACAAATTATTTCAGGTGGTATTTGGTAAGTAATGAACTGTTGACGCAGGAAGTCGAGGAACGCGTCATCTCCTATAGTTGTGCCTGACAGATTAATCGCACAAAGTGCTAAAGGTCCTTTGTGCTCTTCGGCAATACATTGGGCAATGATCTTGAATACGTTCTGTACAACCCAACGATCCAACGAAGTCATCAGCCCATAACGTTCGGCTGCCGGAATAAAACTGTCGGGCAATATCATGCGTCCGGCTTCGTCATGCAGGCGCAGCAGGATCTCGATATGCCCGCCACCCTGTTCGACATGTCCGAGCGGGGCAATTTCCTGGGCGTACAGACAAAAGCGGTCTTCTTCCAGGGCCATGTGCAGGCGCTGCACCCAGGCCATTTCGCCAAAGCGCAGGGACAGCTCCGAGTCGTCCGGGTGATACACCTGAACCCGGTTACGGCCCTTTTCCTTGGCCATGTAGCAGGCCATGTCAGCAGCACGCAGGGAGACTTCGAGGGTGGTCGGATTTTGCGCGATATGCACCAGCCCGATACTCACGGTGGTCACGAACGGCCGGCCCTTCCAGACGAAGTGCAGGTTCTGCACGGTCTGGCGCAACCCCTCGGCAATTTTCTCGGCCGCCTCCGGCCCACAGTTCTCCAGCAGGATGCCGAACTCGTCACCGCCCAACCGGGCCAGGGTGTCGCCCTCGCGCAACCCGGACTGCAACAGCGCACAAATGTGCCGCAGCAACTCGTCACCCGCCGCGTGACCGCAGGTATCGTTGACCAGCTTGAACTGATCCAGGTCGAGGAACATCAAGGCGTGGCGCCCCGATTGTCGCGTCAGGGCCTGCAATGCCTGTTCCAGGCGAAATTCGAACTCGCGGCGGTTGGCGAGCCCGGTCAAGGCATCATGGGTCGCCTGCCAGGACAGGTTGGCAATGTATTGCCGTTCCTGGGTCATGTCATGCAACACCAGCACGGTGCCGCTGACCTTGCCGGCATTGTGGATCGGCGCCCCGACCAGGGTGACCGACACCGTGCTGCCATCGAGGCGCTGAATCAGCTTGGAGTGTTCGCTGCCACCACTGAGCTGACCGCTCAGGATGTGCTCGATCAAGGTGAAGCCATCGGCCTGGGCGTTGTCGTCCAGCAGATTGAACAGCGCCGCCAGCGGCAAGCCGGTCGCCTGGTCGGCTTTCCAGTGGGTCAAGGCTTCGGCGGCCGGATTCATGTAGGCGATCGCGCCCTCGACATTGGTGGTGATCACTGCATCGCCGATCGATTGCAGGGTGATTTGCGCCCGCTCTTTCTCCAGTTGCAGGGCGTCGGCGAACGCATGCCGCTGCTTGAGCAATTTATGCGTGCGCAGCAGCGCCAGGGCGATCAGGCCGAGGGCGGTGGCCAGGTTTGTCGCCAGCAGCAGCCGCAGGATCATCCGCGAGCCCTCGCCCAGCGCATCGCTGAAGGCCTTGGCCGCCGGTGTCACCTCGTCATTGATGGCGAATATCTGTTCCTTCCAGCGCTGGATGTCAGCCGGGGTGGTCTGCCTGACGCTGATGTGCTGATGCATGTCCCTGGCGACGTCATCGAGTTGCACCAGGTACCCGTCACCCACGGTCCACAGGTCGATGGCTTTTTCGAGGAAGCTGAAATGGCGGAAATTGAGGTACAGCCAAATCAGGCTGGGAACGTCATCGGGGTGGTTGCCACCCTTGAGGATCGCCTGCCTGGCCGCCTCGAGATCCGGTGGCTGCTGATCCAGTGCCACTCGCAACTCGTGCCCTCCCTGAGGGACGGCAATGGCTTCCTGGTATTTGAGGAATTTGCTCTCGTCGCGGCCATCGGCATAAAGGTTGAGGTAATAGATGGCGTCTTTCTGGCCCTTGGACCACAGGCTTTCACCGGCAACATAGCCGCGAACCGCCGACAGTACATAAAGGCTGACGCCCCCCAACAGGGCCTGAAATAACACGACGGCGATAAAAGGCCAGACGATGCCCAATAGCCGCGGCGTTCCGAGAGTCCGGGTTTGATTCATGGGGTCCCTTGTTTTAGCACTGCCAGATCATCATCCACGTGATCGCTACCGCTAGACTAGGGGGCCTTCTGCATCCCGGCAAGCTAGAGCCTCCTGCCAATGCGGGAAAGTCCACGCGACCTGCCTTGGCATTGCCTCAGTGCTGCTGCAAATGCCCATAAAGCTTGGCGTAAAGACCACCCTCGGCAATCAGCTGCTGATGGTCGCCATCTTCGGCAATCTGCCCGCCGTCGAACACCAGGACACGGTCGGCCTGCTTCACCGCCGACAGGCGATGGGCGATGATCAGGGTAGTGCGGTGGCTGAGGAATCGCGCCAGCGCCTGGTGCAGGTTGTATTCGGTGGCGGCATCCAGCGCCGAGGTGGCCTCGTCGAGAATCACCACCTTGGGATCGGCCAGCACCATCCGCGCGATGGCCAGGCGCTGGCGCTGGCCGCCCGACAGGCGCACGCCGGAACGCCCGACAACACTGTCCAGGCCATTGGGCAACTCGCGCACGGTGTTGTGCAATTGGGCGATTTCC
Organism: Pseudomonas sp. YuFO8; assembly: GCF_035065025.1. Taxonomy (NCBI): domain Bacteria; kingdom Pseudomonadati; phylum Pseudomonadota; class Gammaproteobacteria; order Pseudomonadales; family Pseudomonadaceae; genus Pseudomonas; species Pseudomonas sp. YuFO8. The sequence continues at coordinate 6,588 of NZ_JAXDEQ010000051.1, forward strand.
AGGGCGTTCCAGCAGGCCTCGTCGCTGCGTTCGCGGCCCATGGTCAGGTTCGCCCGCACCGTGTCGTTGAACAGCGCCGGGTGTTGCAGGACCACCGCGACGTTTTCCCGCACGGTCTCCAGGCCAATCTCCTGCTGGGTCGAGCCGCCAAAGCGAATGGTCCCGGCCAGCGGCGTGTACAAGCCCAGCAGCAATTGCACCAGGGTGCTCTTGCCGCCGCCGCTGGCGCCGACGATCGCGACCTTTTCACCGGGGGCGATCGACAGGTTCATCTGGTTCAAGACCAGCTCGTCACCGTAGCCGAAACTCAGGCCCTGAACCTCGATGCCCACGGTCTGGCGCCCGATGAACGGGTCGACGCCGTTCGGGTACTGCGGCTCATCGGCGCGCGACAGCAGCTCATTGATGCGCGACAGCGCGCCGCCGGCGGCGTAGTAGGCATATTGCAGGTTGAGCAGTTGCTCGACCGGACCGATCATGAACCACAGGTAGCTGAATACCGCGAGCATCTGGCCGATGGACAGGTCGGAAAACAGCACGGTGAGCATGGCCGCCGCCCGAAAAATATCGATGCCGAACTGGAACAGCAAACCGCTGGCCCGGTTCGAGGCATCGGTTTTCCATTGCGAGTTCACCGCGTAATCCCGTACGTCCCGGGCGCGCTGCCCCAAACGACCGAGGAAAAAGCCCTGGCGGTTACCGGCACGCACTTCCTGGATCGCGTCCAGGGTTTCGGTCAATGCCTGGGTGAAGCGCGAGGTGCTGTCGTTCTCGAGTTTCTTCAGGTGCTTGACCCGCTTGCCCAGTTGCACCGTGGCGTAGATCACCAGCGGATTGAACAACAGGATCAGCAGCGCCAGTTGCCAGTGCATCCACACCAGGATGGCGGCGGTGCCCACCAGCGTCAGTATGGCCACGAGGAAACGACTGAGGGTTTCGCCGACGAATTTGTCCAGGGTGTCGAGATCGGTCACCAGGTGCGTGGTCACCGTGCCGCTGCCCAGGCTTTCGTATTCCCCCAGCGAAATACGCTTGAGGCGCTCGATCAGGCGGATGCGAATGCGGTAGACGATGTCCTTGGCCAGGGCGGCGAACAGGCGCGCCTGCACCACGTTGAACAGCAAGGCCGCGCAACGCAGGGCCAGGGTCACCACCAGCATCAGGCCGATGTAACCCGCAGCTTTCTGCCAAGCCTCTGGCAGCGCGAGGTTCATGATTTTCAGCGCGGCGTCACCGTGCCCCAGCAACACTTCGTCCACCAGCAACGGCAGCAGCAAGGGAATCGGCACGCTGCACAGGGTCGCCAGCACGGCCACGCCGTTGGCGATCCACAGGGATTTCTTGTGATGCAGGGCCAGGCGACGGATTTCTGCCCAGCTCAGTCGGTCGACACGCTTTACGGCTGGGGTGTCGTCGGGCTGGTCATGCACAGGCAGCGCGCTCCAGCCAGCGGCCGAGCAACGGGGACAGGACACTGAGGGGCTGATAGCCATTGGTCAGCAACGCCAATTGACCATTACGCTCAGCCAGCAAGGTCGGAAAACCAGCGATGCCGAGGTCCTGGACCCAGGTGAAATCGGCAGCCGTCGCGACGTGCGTATCGGCACGGTCGAAAGCGGCGGCGAACTCGATGCGCGGCACCCCGGCCTGCTCCGCCAGTTCCACCAGAACGCTGGCGTGGGTGACATCGCGACCTTCGGCGTAAAACGCATGCTGGATCAACCCGAGCAGCTTCCAGGCGCAATCCGGCGCCAGCCCACGTGCCGTCACCAGCGCCCGGCAAGCGGGCTCGGTGTCATAGACGAAACCGTCGGGCAAAGCACCTTCAAGCTTGAAGGGTTGGCCCGTGGCCTCGGTGACCGCCTGCCAATGCTCGAGAATGTAGCGACGGGTGGTCGGCTCCAGCGCCGAGCCACTGCCAGTGCGCAAACCACCCACTACAAGGTGTACGTCCACGCCGGCGGCTTGCGCCTGCTCGACCAATGCGTTGGCAACCGGCGCGAAGCCCCAGCACCAGGAACACATCGGGTCCATCACATAGAGCAGGCGTGCAGACATGGTTCAGGCCTCGGTGGATGTTTGCTTGTAGTTGTAGCCGATCGGGTGCGGCATGTTGCGCGCCTTGGCCAGTTCGATCTGCTTTTGCCGGTCGATGGCGCTGCGACGGGTCTTCTCGCTCAGCGTATTCCAGCAATGCGGGCAACTGATGCCGGGCACATAATGCTCGGACGCACGGTCTTCCACGCTGACCGGTGTGCGGCAGGCATGACATTGATCGTAGTCGCCTTCGCTCAGGTCGTGGCGCACGGTCACGCGGTTGTCGAACACGAAGCAGTCGCCTTGCCACTTGGTTTCTTCCTGAGGCACCTCTTCGAGGTATTTCAGGATGCCACCCTTGAGGTGGTAGACCTCATCGAAGCCCTCGCTGAGCATGTAGCTCGAAGCTTTTTCACAACGAATGCCGCCGGTGCAGAACATCGCCACCTTCTTGTGCACGGCCGGGTCGAAGTTGGCTTTGATGTAGTCGGGAAATTCGCGAAAACTGGTGGTTTTCGGGTCGATCGCGCCTTCAAAGGTGCCGATCGAGACTTCGTAGTCGTTGCGGGTATCGATCAACAGGACTTCCGGGTCGTTGATCAGCGCGTTCCAGTCCTGCGGGTCGACGTAGGTGCCGACCTTTTTGTTCGGGTCCACGCCCTCGACGCCCAGGGTCACGATCTCTTTCTTGAGCTTGACCTTGGTGCGGTAGAACGGCTGCTCGTCGCAGTACGACTCTTTATGGTCGATGTCGTCCATGCGCGGGTCGTTCTTGAGCCAGGCCATCAGCCCGTCGATGCCTTCGCGGCTGCCGGACACAGTGCCGTTGATGCCTTCTTCGGCGATCAGCAGCGTGCCTTTGATGCCGTTGTCGACCATCGCTTGCAGCAGTGGCTCGCGCAGGGCGACGTAATCTTGCAGGGTGACGAACTTATACAGTGCCGCCACGACAATCTGTTGTGTCATGGGTAAATCTCCAGGTGGCTACCCTCGTAAGGGGTGAACCGGATGCGAAAAAAAACGCGCCGCAGGAGCGGCGCGTTGGACATTCTAACAAAAATTACACGATCCCTGTAGGAGCTGGCTTGTGTAGGAGCTGGCTTGCCAGCGAAAGCGATCTCATGGACGCCCTCGTTGGCAAGCCAGCTCCTACAACAAGCCAGCGCCACAAGGTGTTTCAGGATTTACTGCCACCGGCACAGGTCGGCGAAGCCGGCGCCGCGTCGATCTGCGCCCATTCCTCAGGCGTGTAGGTGTGCAACGCCAACGCATGGAATTCGCCCATCAACTCGCCCAGCGTGCCGTAGACCTTCTGGTGGCGCTTGACCCGGTTCAGGCCTTCGAACTGCGCACTGACCACCACGGCCTTGAAGTGGGTTGAAAGCCCACGGCTGTGCATGTGGCTTTCGTCCAGCACCTGCAAATGCTCGGGCTGTAACAGGCCCAGCGTCGATTCGATACGTTGTTGCATGGTCATGCCGAACTCCGCTTAAGGCTTTTTCTTGGCTGGAGCGGCGGCGCCTTTCGGATCCAGCTCGGCCGTCATGTCAGCCAGCAGCTTGTTGACCACAGGCACCGCGCTTTCCAGCTTGGCCTGGGTCATCTGGGCCGATTGCTGGGTCAGCTGCGGCATTTTCTCCAGGACTTTCTTGCCCAGTGGCGACTGGTAGAACGCGACCAGGTCCTTGAGCTCCGACTCGGTGAAGTTGGTGGTGTAGAGCTTGACCATGTCCGGTTTCAGCTTGTTCCAGCCAATGGCCTGGTCCAGAGCGGCGTTGGCCTTGGCCTGGTAGGTTTCCAGTACGGCTTTTTTCGACTCGGGGGCTTTGGTTTGCTGGAAGCGCTGGGCGAACATCTGCTGTACTTGCATGTACACCGGAGTGCCCAGTTTGTCAGCGTGCGCCAGGGTCAGGAAAGCCTCGGCACTGGCGTTGTGGCTGGCGGTATCGGCAAAAACAGGGCCGCTGGCGCAGACCAGTGCAACCGCGGTACAGATGGCACGAAGACGAGTCATCGAGTTTCCTTTTCTAGCAGGCGAGGTAAAACCCCAAGGACGACCATTCTGCGCCTAAAAAAGTGTGTCGCTCAACCCCAAGCCTTGTCGCGCCTGATTTAGAGGGGTTGAATGGGCAGAATCGAGACTGATGGAACCACGGCCGTCGATCACGGCCTAAACTGCGCAACCAGACCTACAGGAGTGTGCATGATGAGCCGAATCGAAACCGACAGCCTGGGCCAGGTTGAAGTCCCGGAAGAGGCCTATTGGGGTGCTCAGACGCAACGCTCGCTGGTCAACTTCGCCATCGGCGAAGAACGCATGCCGCTGGCGGTACTGCATGGCCTGGCGCTGATCAAGAAAGCCGCGGCACGGGTCAACGACCGCAACGGCGATTTGCCCGCCGACATCGCCAGGCTGATCGAGCAGGCGGCCGACGAAGTGCTCGACGGCGAGCATGACGATCAGTTCCCGCTGGTGGTCTGGCAGACCGGCAGCGGCACCCAGAGCAACATGAACGTCAACGAAGTGATCGCCGGACGCGCCAACGAACTGGCCGGCAACCCCCGTGGCGGCAAGTCTCCGGTGCATCCCAACGATCACGTCAACCGCTCCCAGAGCTCCAACGACTGCTTCCCCACGGCCATGCACATCGCCGCCGCCCAGGCCGTGCAACAGCGCCTGCTGCCGGCGATCAGCGAACTGTCCGGCGGCCTGGCCGAGCTCTCGGCCCGCCACATGAAGTTGGTCAAGACCGGCCGCACCCACATGATGGACGCCACGCCGATCACCTTTGGCCAGGAAGTCTCGGCGTTCATCGCCCAGCTCGACTACGCCGAACGGGCGATCCGCAGTGCGCTGCCGGCGGTCTGTGAACTGGCCCAGGGCGGCACGGCGGTCGGCACCGGACTGAACTCGCCCCATGGCTTCGGCGAAGCGATCGCCGCGGAACTGGCCGCCCTTTCCGGCTTGCCGTTCATCACCGCGCCGAACAAGTTTGCGGCCCTGGCCGGCCACGAGCCGCTGACCACTTTGTCCGGCGCGCTGAAAACCCTCGCCGTGACCTTGATGAAAATCGCCAATGACTTGCGCTTGCTCGGCTCCGGCCCCCGCGCCGGCTTTGCCGAAGTGAAACTGCCGGCCAACGAACCGGGCAGTTCGATCATGCCGGGCAAGGTCAACCCGACCCAGTGCGAAGCGCTGTCGATGCTGGCCTGCCAGGTCCTGGGCAACGACGTGACCATCGGCTTCGCGGCGAGTCAGGGGCACCTGCAGTTGAACGTGTTCAAGCCGGTGATCATCCACAACCTGCTGCAATCGATCCGCCTGCTGGCCGATGGCTGCAGCAACTTCCAGCAGCATTGCATCGCCGGCCTGGAACCGGACGCCGGGAAAATGGCCGAGCACCTGGAACAAGGGTTGATGCTGGTGACGGCGCTGAACCCGCATATTGGTTATGACAAATCGGCGGAGATCGCCAAGAAAGCCTATGCCGAGGGGTTGACCCTGCGGGCGGCGGCGTTGCAGTTGGGGTATCTGACGGATGAAGAGTTCGATGCCTGGGTGAGGCCGGAGAATATGCTGGAGGCTGGGGCCAAGGGCTGAGTTCTGTAGCGCCTGACAGTTCGCCTTCGCGAGCAAGCCCGCTCCCACAATGGACCATGCACGGATCATGGGGAGCGGGCTTGCTCCGGGCGGCGTTCCGACGAAGAACGATAACGCGGTCTAACTGACCGCCATTCGGGCTTTTCGCGCCTTCAACCCTGCAATCAACGACGGCCCTAACGCCACCAGCGCCGAGCCCAACACCACCAACACCGCCCCGCCATACCCCAGGCCATTGATGGTCTCGGCGTGCACATACTCCGGCCACCACCAGGCAGCCACGGCCACGGCGGCCAAGGTCACCAGCGGCGTGATCGCCAGGGTCGCACTGACCCGCGATGCCTCCCAATGCGCCAGCGCCTCGGCGAATGCGCCATAGGCAATCAGGGTGTTCATGCAGCACGCCAGCAGCAGCCAGCCTTGCACGGGGGTCAATTGCAGCGCCTCCAGCGGATGCACCCACGGCGTCAGCAACAGCCCGCAAAACAGGTAGATCACCATCATCACCTGCAACGAATTCCACACGGTCAGCAACTGCTTCTGCCCCAGCGCATAAAATGTCCAGACCGTGGAGGCCAGCAACACCAGCAGGACACCGGCGGTGTAGTCGCTCAACGAGGTCAGCAGTTCACTCAGGCGCTGGTTGAAAAACAGCACGAAGCCGACCAGCAACACCAGCAAGCCAATCCCCTGCCCCAGGCTGAAGCGCTCCTTGAACACGAACACACTGGCGATCAGCAACATGATCGGGCCCATCTGCACCACCAGTTGCGCGGTGCCGGGGCTGAGCAGGTTCAACCCCATCAGATACAGCACGTAATTGCCCACCAGGCCGAGCACCGCCATCAGCACCAGCCAGCCCCCGCGCGGGCCGAGCACCTTGCGGCTCGGCAGGCGCCGGGTCGCCGCCAGGTAGATGAACAGGCAGCCACCGGAGACCATCAGGCGAAACCAGGTCACGGTGACCGGGTCCATCACCAGCAGCACCTGCTTGAGCTTGATCGGCAGGATTCCCCACAACAGCGCGGTCAGCAAGGCCAGGAACAGCCCATAAACCCAGCGACCCGATGAAATGTGCATGCGAACCCCAATCCGGAAAACAAGTAGCGCCATTCTAGGCGCTGAGTCGCTTCGGACACAGGGACAGTTAAGGACTGGCCGCGGATGAAACTGTGCAGGTCGCAGCAGTTATCTAATGACCCAGCGGCCCCTTCGCGAGCAAGCCCGCTCCCACAGGGATCTACTGTGTGACGCAGATCCAGTGTGGGAGCGGGCTTGCTCGCGAAAGCTATCTGACAATCAATACAAATCCTGAAGACCTAACGCACCGCCTCAAACAACCCCGTAGCCCCCATCCCGCCCCCCACGCACATGGTGACGATGCCGTAACGCAGGTTGCGTCGCTGCAACTCGCGAACGATGTGCCCGACCTGGCGCGAACCGGTCATGCCGAACGGGTGGCCGATGGAAATCGAGCCGCCATTGACGTTGTACCGCTCGTTGTCGATCTCCAGCCGGTTACGCGCGTACAGGCATTGCGAGGCGAAGGCTTCGTTGAGTTCCCACAAATCGATATCGTTGATGTGCAAGCCCTTGGCCTTGAGCAGTTTCGGCACCGAGAACACCGGGCCGATGCCCATCTCGTCCGGTTCGCAGCCCGCCACGGTGAATCCGCGGAAGAACGCTTTAGGCTTCAAGCCCAGCGCCAGGGCTTTTTCCAGGCTCATCACCAGGGTCATGGAGGCGCCGTCGGACAACTGCGACGAGTTACCGGCGGTGACCGAGCCACCCTCGGCAAACACCGGCTTCAATCCGGCCAGGCTTTGCAAGGTGGTCTCGGGACGGTTGCAGTCGTCGTGATCGACGACCCCCTCAAGAATCTGCACCTGGCCGGTAGCCTTGTCTTCCACCCGGTACTTCACCGCCATCGGCACGATTTCATCGTCGAACAATCCGGCGGCCTGTGCCTGGGCAGTGCGCTGCTGGCTTTGCAGGGCGTACAGGTCCTGTTCTTCGCGGCTGACGTCGTATCGACGCGCGACGATTTCGGCGGTCTGGCCCATCGGGAAGTAGATCCCCGGCACCTGCTCCTTGAGCAGCGGATTGATCAGGTGATCGGTGTTGATGCTTTTCATCGTCAGGCTGATGGACTCGACGCCACCGGCCACGATGATGTCGCTGCAACCGGAGGCGATCTGGTTGGCGGCAATGGCGATCGCCTGCAGGCCCGAGGAGCAGAAGCGGTTGAGGGTCATGCCGGCGACGCCTATGCCCAGGCGCGACAAGACCGCGACGTTGCGCCCGATGTTGTACCCCTGGGAGCCTTCGTTGGAGCCGGCACCGACAATGCAGTCCTCGACGCTGGCCGGGTCGATGCCGGTGCGCGCCAGCAAGGCGTCGACACAATGCGCCGCCATGTCGTCGGGACGGGTCATGTTGAACTTGCCGCGAAAGGATTTGGCCAGGCCGGTCCGCACGCTGTCGACGATCACCACTTCACGCATGGCATACCTCATTGTTGTTGTCGGTTGAGAGTGGGCCGAGCATAAGCCCACTCAATTACCGACCGCGACAATCATTCACCCCGCGTATGCGTAACCATCGCCTGACTATTTGCCCTTGCGCTTGCCCGACTTTTCGAACGCCTCTTCCAGGGCGTGGTTGATGGTGCGCAACACCTTGACCCGCGCCCAGCGTTTGTCATTGGCCTCCACCAGGGTCCAGGGCGAGATCTCCGTGCTGGTGCGGTCGACCATGTCACCGACAGCGGTGCGATAGTCGTCCCACTTGTCGCGGTTGCGCCAATCGTCCTCGGTGATCTTGAAGCGTTTGAACGGAATATTTTCGCGCTCCTGGAAGCGCTCCAGTTGAGTCTGTTTGTCGATGGACAGCCAGAACTTCACCACGATCACCCCGGCGTCGGTCAGCTGTTCCTCAAAGTCGTTGATTTCGCTATAGGCGCGCAGCCAGTCCGCCGGGGTGCAGAATCCCTCGATACGTTCCACCAGCACCCGGCCATACCAGGAGCGGTCGAACATGGTGAATTTGCCCCGCGCGGGCACATGCCGCCAAAAACGCCAGAGATACGGCTGCGCCCGCTCCTCTTCGGTGGGCGCGGCAATCGGCACGATGTTGTACTGGCGCGGGTCCAGGGCAGCGGCAACCCGGCGAATCGCCCCACCCTTGCCTGCCGCGTCATTGCCTTCGAACACAGCAATCAGTGCGTGGCGGCGCATGCGTTTGTCGCGCATCAAACCGGAAAACCTGGCCTGCTCGGTGATCAGTTGCTCTTCATAATCGTCCTTGGCCAGATGCAAGGTGAGGTCGAGGCTGTCCAGCAGGTTCAATTGATCGACACTGGGGAACACGGGGGCCGCGTTGACTTTTTCCGGGCGGATTTTCGGTCGTTTCAGGGCGCCCTGCAGGCCTTCGAGCAGAATCTTCCCCACCACCAGGCTGCGGTAATGCGCATCCATGCCCGCGATCACATGCCACGGCGCATAGTCGCGACTGGTGCGCCGCAAGACGCGCTCACCGTATTTCACAAAGCGGTCGTAAGTTTCGGACTGTTGCCAGTCCAGCGGGCTGATGCGCCAGCTGTGCAGCGGGTCGTCGGCCAACGCCTTGAGGCGTGCCTTCATCTGTTTCTTGGACAGGTGGAACCAGAACTTGAAGATCAGCGCGCCTTCGTCGCAGAGCATTTTTTCCAGGCGTTCGGCGGCGTTGATACTTTGATCGAGCCTTGGGTCCTTGATCACGCCGTGGACCCGGGCCTGCAGCATCTGGCTGTACCAGTTGCCGAAAAAGATGCCCATGCGACCCCGGGCCGGGAGCATCCGCCAGTAGCGCCAAGCCGGTGGCCGTGCCAGTTCTTCGTCGGTTTGCTGATCGAAGGTGCGCACCTCGATCAGGCGCGGGTCCATCCATTCGTTGAGCAATTTCACCGTCTCACCCTTGCCGGCGCCTTCGATGCCATTGATCAGGATGATCACCGGAAACCGGCCCTGCTGGCGCAGTTCGAATTGCGCGTCGAGCAAGGCTTCACGCAAGGCCGGGACCTCGGCGTCGTAGGTTTCTTTGTCGATGGCGTGATCGATTTCAGCGGATTCGAACATGGGCAGCTCCCTGGCAGATGTGAGCAAGACTAGTGGATTGACCTCTCCTGCGGGGGAGAAATCCCATTTTCATCGCCGGGGCCGTTGCCGGCCTTGCCGTGGATCAAGCACCCCGGCCGCGATCGGATAGAATGTGCGCCTTGCCGTGACCGAGCCTGCCATGAAACCTGTAATGCCCCACGCCCAGATCGACTGGGACGACCAAGGCCTCCCGCGCTCGCGGGTGTTCGACGATGTGTATTTTTCCGACCTGTCGGGGCTGGATGAAACCCGCTACGTGTTCCTCGAACAGAACGCCTTGCGTGAACGCTTTGCCGCGTTGCCGGTGGGCGGGCGACTGGTGATTGGCGAGACCGGTTTCGGCACCGGATTGAATTTCCTCTGTGCCTGGCAGTTGTTCGAACAGCATGCGCAGGCCGGTGCGCGATTGCATTTTGTCAGTGTCGAGAAATACCCGCTGAGCCTGCCCGACCTGCAACGAGCGCTGGCGTTATGGCCCGAATTCAAGCCGTTCGCCGATCAACTGCTGGCGCAATACCGGGCGATCCACCCGGGTTTCCAGCGCCTGGTCCTGGATAGCGGCCGCGTCACGCTCACCTTGCTGATCGGCGATGCCCTGGAGCAACTGCCGCAACTGGACGCGCAGATCGACGCCTGGTTTCTCGACGGCTTTGCCCCGGCGAAAAACCCCGACATGTGGACCGCCGAACTGTTTGCCGAACTGGCCCGTCTGGCGGCACCCGGTTCGACCATCAGCACCTTCACCAGTACCGGCTGGGTGCGCCGGCTGCTCAATGCCGCGGGCTTCAAGATGAAACGTACGCCAGGCATTGGCCACAAATGGGAAATCCTGCGCGGTACGTTCCTCGGCTGGCCCGAAGAAGTCCCAATGCCCGCTGTAACCAAACCCTGGTTCGCGCGCCCCACATCGGCAACCGGCGAACGCCGCGCCTTGGTGATCGGCGCCGGGCTGGCCGGTTGTGCGACGGCCGCGAGCCTGGCGGCTCGCGGCTGGCAGGTGAGTCTGCTGGAGCGTCACGCCGGGCTGGCGCAGGAAGCCTCGGGCAATCCCCAGGGCGTGCTGTATCTCAAGCTTTCCGCCCATGGCACCGCGTTGTCGCAATTGATCGTCAGTGGATTCGGTTACACCCGGCGCTTGCTCGAGCATTTGCAACGGGGCGTCGACTGGGACGATTGCGGGGTGTTGCAGCTGGCCTTCAATGCCAAGGAAGCCGAGCGTCAGGCGCAATTGGCCATAGCGTTTCCCGAAGACTTGCTGCATGTACTCGATCAAACCCACGCCGAAGCTCGTGCTGGTATCGCGCTGCCCTCGGGGGGCCTGTTCTACCCCGAAGGCGGTTGGGTGCATCCACCCGCGTTGTGCCAATGGCAGGCAACGCAATCGAACATAGAGCTGCTGAGCCATCACGATGTGCTGGAGCTGCGCCGCGTGGATGGCGGCTGGCAAGCCTGGGATGGCGACAGGCTGCTGGCCGACGCCCCCACCGTGGTGCTCGCCGGCGCTGCCGAGATCAAGCGATTCACCTACAGCCGCGAGTTGCCGCTCAAGCGCATTCGCGGACAAATCACCCGCCTGCCGCAAACCCCTGCAAGCCAGTCACTGAGTACCGTGGTGTGCGCTGAAGGTTATGTCGCGCCGGCACGCCTGGGCGAACATACCCTGGGGGCGAGTTTCGATTTCAACAACGACGACCTGACCCCAACCACTGCCGAACATCTGGGCAACTTGCAGATGCTCGAGGAAATTTCCCTGGATCTGGTCGCCCGTCTCGGCGCACACGCCTTGCAGGCCGATGAACTTGAAGGCCGCGCAGCGTTTCGCTGCACCAGCCCGGATTACTTGCCGATTGTCGGTCCATTGGCGGACAGCCAGGCCTTCGCCGACGCCTACAGCGTATTGAGCAAGGATGCCCGGCAAACCCCGGACATCCCCTGCCCCTGGCTGGATGGCTTGTACGTCAACAGCGGCCACGGTTCGCGAGGGCTGATCACCGCGCCATTGTCAGGCGAATTGATCGCCGCCTGGCTGGATGACGAACCGCTGCCGCTGCCCAGGGCCGTGGCCGAGGCCTGCCATCCCAACCGCTTCGCATTGCGGCGCTTGATACGCGGCAAGGCCTGAGGCGTTCAATCCAGGGCAAAACAAGTCTCTGACTCGACGGCCTTCATGGCCGCCTCGGTCAGGCGCTTCAACAACTTGCTCTCCTCTGTCTTCATGTTAGCGACGATGCCGTCGACCGTGGCGAGATAGTCCGCGCCAAACTCCTTCTCGCTATCAATGGCCGCCTGCATTTGCTCTTGAAAAGGCGCGGCCACATCAGTGAACTCCTTGCCATGATGCTGTCGCAAAAAGTCACTCCAAAACGTGCGGCCCTGTATGTAAGTCGATAGTTCGGGGGATGTTTCGGCGGTGATGACCTTGCTGTAGGCGGTTTCCAGGTCCTTGGCTGTTACGCCGCTATTGGACGCATAGCGCATATGCCGGGGCTGACCGAAAATGTCGAGCCTGTCTGCCAGGCCGGTGCGATAGGCCAACTCCACTTCCAGCGGTTCGAGGTCGGGACGGGGCCGGGCATGCTCCCGGGCGAGCCTGGTCAGGTAATCCAGGCGGAACAAGCGGCGCCCAAGACTCAACAGCCGAGCCGCCTGATCATGGGCATTGGCGGACTGGCGAACCACCGTATCGATATTCACGGCCACCTCAAGGTTACTGAAGATCGTGGCCGCCGCATCAGCGCAATTGGCTCTCACTGCCATCGCCAGCAATTGGTCGCGCAACGCCGAATCAGTCTGGATCGCATCAATGACACTCCACACCCGACGGGTCATGTCTTCGTGGACAAAGCGGTTATCTGCGCTGCCACCCAGTTCTGCCAGCAGTTCAAAGAATCCATTCGCGCCGGGTTCGTTCGTCAGCGCCAGCCATTGACGATTACGACGGGTATAGGTCTCTTCAGAATTTTCTGGCAGCCACAGGTCTCTAGCCCTTTGTTCACTGATCACCACGGCTTTATCATCCAGCAACCCCATCCCGACCCCCCTATTGTTGCGATAGGTTTCCAGCAGCGTACGGCTTGTCTCGGATATCGGGTTATCACGCAGATTGATCGCTTCGGCGAAACGCCGAGGGACCTGGAACAGCCAGGCGGGCAATTCCATTATCTGATTACCACGCAGGTCGAGGAAATTCAGATACGGCAAACGGTTAAGACCGACGGGCAGTTCCGTGGCATGGGTATCGCGCAGGAACAGGTCTCTGAGATCCAGCATCTTGCTGACATCGATGGTGGCACCCAACCGATTGCCGCTGAGCCCCAAGGTACGCAATGTGCGCATGTCGGCCAGTTTGCGCAACGTGTGCTCGGTCAGCGCTATCCCATTACCGTCCAGCCTCAAATGTTGAAGGTTAGGCATGTGTGACAGCACTTCAGGCAATCGTGTGAGTCGATTGCGGTCCAGTTCCAGGCTGACAAGGCCTTTGAAGGGCTTGAGAAAGTACTCCAGTTCATCGCCGGCCTGCATGTCCATGATGGAAAGGCTGCGCACATGGGCGACATCGTCCTCGGTCAGGGTCGGTAATGGGCCCACCGGGTTGCGAATCAGCGTGAGCGAGGTGAAGGGGTCATGTGGCGGCCAACCTGCAGGCGTTATCCGGCGCCAGCAGTTCTCGATGGTCATGGCCACCTGATGACGGTTGACCCGGATAACATCAAGTTGCCCCCCAAGTGACTTCATTTGCATTTCATCGTCACGCCAATCGTGCAGCACCTGGCGCAGTTTCTTCAATTGCTGTTCCAGAACCCTGATTCGATTTCCCCGCTGCATCTGCGTACTGCCGGCCGCGTCCAGGAACGCCAAGACCTGGACCTCGGTGAACAACGGATAGAGCTTTTTGACTTTACGAATCATGCCTCTTGCATAAGCACTGGCAGCGGGAGGATCGGCCTGGACACAGGCAGACAGGTGTTCCGGTGTTTCATTGCGCTCACCCCGCAGCAGCCGCCCGGTGTGCGCCGGGTCAGCCGTGGCGGCCCTCGACAGGCGTGATCGCAGTGTCGGGACATCCAGGGTATCGCTGCCAGTCAAGCCCATGGCGGAGCGTTGTGAGGCAGGCAGTGTATCCAGTATCGACTGCAGCAGCGTTTCGCTCGTCAGCGTGGAAACCACATTGCCAGTGCCTTGGATGACCTGATAGCCGGTGGATATCTTGACGATCACTCCACACGACTTCGCCTCTGCCTTGCCCACGCTGGCGAGCAAGGTGCCGGTTGTCGATCCCTGTCGCACTTCGAGTCGAACGTCGCCATTCCAGCCTTGCACCCGGTTCATCAGTCCGAGCGCCAGTTTGTCGGTATCGGCATTGGCCAGTGGCGGCAGATGCAGCCCCGTGAGTGCACGGTCCTGCCTGATCATGGCCTGCGCCCCATGGACCTGCCGGGCGAGGTCGACGCCAGCTATCTTGCGATCACCCAGAAAACTTCGATCCCTGCCAGAGGCGTTTTCCAGCAACTCCTGACCCACTCGGACGGGAAGGTCAGCGGCGTGTTCGCGCAGTATCGCGACGTCGCCGGTAGCGCTGCCGTCCCAGGTTTTATACAGCCACTCGAACAGCGACTGACGATCGCCCTCGAGGCTTGTCGCGATCTTCTTTGCCAACAGATGCGAGTCCGATTCAGTCGATGCTTTACCGACGATGTTTTCCACTTCGTTCGGATAGAGGCCTTTGATAACGGTATCGAGCAGTTGCCCCGAATCCAGTTGTTTCTGACTGACTTGCACGCTGTTGACGTCGTCGTCCTGTGGTGCAGTCTCGGGGAAGCGGGACACGACCCCGCCTTGTTCGTTGCGCACTTCGATGAAGCGTTCCTTCGGCCAGCCGGGCAGCCTCGGCAGCGTATGCAATTGCTCCTGGATGAAGTCCGTATTCGAGGTCTCTCCCCGCGCCATCGCTGCGACCAGCCTGGTAATGCGCCGCTCGATCCTGAAACGCTGGACACAGTCATACAGCCGCTGCGGTAACTTGAGGTTGCTTTCATGCAAAGGGTGCAAATTTTCAGGGGTTATGTCGGTGATTTCGGCAATCGCTTCCAGATCACTGCCCAAATCACTCAGGTGCTGATCCGTGCGTTCCAATGCGTAAGCACCATCGCGCCACTCGTGCGCGTGCTCATGGACATGCCGCCAGCCACCGTGCACGTTGCGCAGGGCGGCAGGCTGGTAGGCATCCGTGCGCGCCGGGTGGTTGATGATCCATGCCGAGTCCGCAGCATTGCGGGTCACGCCATAGGGTGCTCCATCCATGACGATCGACGTCTGCCCGGCATGCCGGTAAAGCCCTTGCGAATCCGCTTGCACGTCGGCTGGCAGTGTCGTGGTCCGTTTATAGGGTTCGAGGTCGGGCTTCCATAACCTTGCCTTGCCATCCGTGCGCGTGACGGCCTCGAAACCGTCGAAGAATGCCACTTGCTCTTTCACGCCTTTGACGGCTGACGTGATCACTTTGCCGCCCGCTGCGAATGCCGCCATCTGCCCGAGGTTTTCCACGACGTTGAGCAAATGCGACAACGCCTGTTTTCGCTCACCGTGTGTCCAATCCTGCACACCTTCGAACACCTCGCTGACGATATCGACTGCAGCCGCCGCCAGCATCAGATGACCGATCACCGGGACGAAAAACGAGAATGCGGTCAATAGCACAAGACCCGCACCCTCCAATACCTGATAGGTTTTTTCCCTTTGTTGTGCATCGACGTCTTCGGTCGGGACAGCAAGGATTCGTGTGTCTTCTTCAATCTTGCTGACAAACGAACTGAAGAAAAAATCGGCAAGGCAGGTGTCGGCGGGTGTGGCAGTCAGCGTTCCCAGGTTCTTGTCCTTGTCGAACCCGGTAAAAAAACCGGTCCTGTCATGGCCGTGCAGGTATTGCCCACCGAAAAACTTCCTATAGCTTTTGCTTTGCAGATGAAGGGTGAGGTAGCTCTCGAATTCCTCCCGCGAGGCGTATTCAAACAGCGGTCGACGCGGTTCGTTCGGCATGTAGACCACGCACCTGGCCTTCGCGTCGGTCTCGATGGAGACCTTGCTGAACACCAGGACTCCACACATGCAGGCGTCATGAATTCTCAGCCCTTGCCAACGCACCGGTGCGCCATCCAACAGGGCGTCCTTGGTTTGAGCCGCCGGGACATCCTGCTCAAGCACACTCAGCAGCATCGTATAAACGGCGTGGGTAATGTCCTTTTTCAGGTAGGCCATGTGCACCGCGACCTGCATGTCCAGCGCTTTCAGCCGCCGGATGTCCGCGGTACCCGCCCGATCATCGATGGGCGCATCGTCTGCAGGCTTGGCCGGCAAGGCCAGGGCTTCAGTGATGTGACGTTGATAGCGGGCACCGAGATCGAGTTCACGACAGAGCGTTGCGAATTTTTCAGCGGTGACTTCAGTTCCTGACTGAGCCTTTGCATCGATTCGAATCACCGCGCCCTTCAGAACGCCGCCGCTCGTTGCTTCCCCAAAGGTGAAGTTTTCCATGGCCGCCTGGAGCAGGCTGCGTGCAATGGTTTTTTCTTCAATCAGGCGACAGAACGGGGCCAGCCCCATTGCTTCGCAGGTTTTTTTTTCGATTTCCAGTGTGTCCCGCTCGACGTCGACCTCGATCGCCCATTTTTCTTTCAAGAGGTCAGTCAGTTGCTCTTTGCAGAACTCGTTCAGCGGCTTGAGTTGTTCAAGCGCCGTCGCCACCTTGCCTTGGGCTGGAAACGACTGCTCGAATGCAGCGTTCAACGCCTGCACCACTGGCAGATCCGCAGTGGCCAACCATGGCGGAATCGACGCTTGCAGGGCTTCAGCCTTGTCCAGGTCGCCTGTGTGCTCCACTAGAGCCTCGAGACGTTCTGCGGGGGTCAAGGGGACTGCCGCGGGGGCGGCCTTGGGTGTTGTGGCTGGCATGAGCAATATCCTTATTGCATGGGGAGACCCTCAGTTTATGAAGCTCAATGGGCAATTGATAATTCGAAAAGCGGAACGAATCTGGCACCGTCCTAACAGCTTCTCCTATGCATCCCAGCATTAATTACCACCCTGGCACTGCACACTTGTGTACCCCCGGCATTAGCCAGTACACGCCTGCTTATAACCCATCGTTCTAAAACTCCCACTACCGAGACGGGTCAGTTTCTGAGTACCCGTCGTTTTGGCGCGGTATCGATTGCCCCTCCCCAACGGAAAAACCGGTAAGGAATTTATGTGCGGATTAGCTGGCGAGTTACGTTTTGACAATCAACCTGCAGACCTTGCAGCCATTGAGCGAATCACCCATCACCTGGCACCTCGAGGCCCCGACGCCTGGGGTTTTCACAGCCAGGGGCCGATTGCCCTGGGCCATCGCCGCCTGAAAATCATGGACCTGTCGGACGGTTCGGCGCAGCCGATGATCGACAATCAACTGGGACTGTCCCTGGCCTTCAACGGCGCGATCTACAACTTCCCGGAACTGCGCAGCGAACTTGAAAGCCTGGGTTATGCCTTCTATTCCGGCGGTGACACCGAAGTGCTGCTCAAGGGTTTCCATGCCTGGGGCGAAGCACTGCTGCCGAAACTCAACGGCATGTTTGCCTTCGCCATCTGGGAGCGCGACAGCCAACGCCTGTTCATCGCCCGCGACCGCCTCGGCGTCAAGCCGCTGTACCTGTCGCGCACCGGCCAGCGCCTGCGTTTTGCCTCGGCGTTGCCGGCGTTGCTCAAGGGCGGCGACATCAACCCGATCCTCGATCCGGTGGCGCTCAATCATTACCTGAATTTCCATGCCGTGGTCCCGGCGCCGCGCACCTTGCTGGCCGGCATCGAAAAACTGCCGCCGGCGACCTGGATGCGCATTGAAGCGGATGGCCGTACCGAGCAGAAAACCTGGTGGACCCTGCCCTATGGCCCACACGACGATGAGAAAAATCTGACACTTGAGGACTGGCGTGACCGCGTGCTCGACAGTACGCGCGAGGCAGTGGCCATCCGCCAACGTGCCGCGGTCGATGTCGGCGTGCTGTTGTCCGGCGGAGTCGATTCGAGCCTGTTGGTCGGGCTGTTGCGGGAGGTCGGCGTGGAAAACCTGTCGACCTTCTCCATCGGTTTCCAGGATGCCGGCGGCGAGCGCGGCGACGAGTTCCAGTACTCGGACCTCATCGCCAAACACTACGGCACCCAGCACCACCAACTGCGCATCGACGAAAGCGAGATCATCGAGCAACTGCCCGCCGCGTTCCGTGCCATGAGCGAGCCGATGGTCAGCCACGACTGCATCGCCTTTTACCTGTTGTCCAGGGAAGTGGCCAAGCATTGCAAAGTGGTGCAAAGCGGCCAGGGCGCCGACGAACTGTTTGCCGGTTACCACTGGTATCCCCAGGTCGACGGCGCCAGCGATCCGTACGCGGCCTATCGCGAAGCGTTTTTCGACCGCAGCTACGACGACTACGCCGCCACCGTGCAACCGAAATGGCTGACGGCCAATGACGCTGCCGGCGACTTCGTGAAGGAACATTTCGCACAGCCGGGTGCCGATGCCGCGGTGGACAAGGCCCTGCGCCTGGACAGCACGGTGATGCTGGTGGACGACCCGGTCAAGCGCGTCGACAACATGACCATGGCCTGGGGCCTGGAAGCGCGCACGCCGTTTCTCGACTATCGCCTGGTGGAATTGTCGGCCCGGGTGCCCGGCAAATTCAAACTGCCCGACGGCGGCAAGCAAGTCCTCAAGGAAGCGGCGCGCCTGGTGATCCCCAGTGAAGTGATCGACCGCAAGAAGGGTTACTTTCCGGTGCCCGGCCTCAAGCACTTGCAGGGCGACACGCTGAACTGGGTGCGCGAACTGCTGCTCGATCCGAGCCAGGATCGTGGCCTGTTCCAACCCGCGATGCTCGACCGCCTGCTGACGGACCCGCAAGGTCAATTGACCCCATTGCGCGGCTCCAAGCTGTGGCAACTGGCGGCCCTGAACCTGTGGCTCAGCGAACAAGGAATCTGACCGATGAAACCTCACGCCACGGCTTTCAGCCAGCGCTTGTTGCGCGGTCAGGCGCCCTCCTACGAACGCTTGCAGGCGCGCCTGGCCGAAGACGGCAGCGCACTGGGAGCCGAGCCGATTGCCGTGCATTGCGGCTGGGGCCGCTTGCTGATCGGCCATACCTTCGCCGATGCCGCCAGCCTCGCCCGGGAGTTGCTCAACGAGCAGCCGGGCGAACGGGATATCGCCCTCTATGTCGCCGCGCCCCAGCAAGTGCTGGGGCTGGAGCCGACGCAACTGTTCCTCGATCCGTCCGACACCTTGCGCCTGTGGTTCAGCGATTACCGTCAGGCCACCCGGGTGTTTCGCGGGTTTCGCATTCGCCGCGCCCAGAGCGACGCCGACTGGAATGCGATCAATCAGCTTTACCACGCACGGGGCATGCTGCCGATCGATGCCAGCCTGCTGACCCCCAGGCACCTGGGGGGTCCGGTGTACTGGCTGGCGGAAGACGAGGACAGCGGCGCGGTCATCGGCAGCGTCATGGGCCTCAATCATCACAAGGCCTTCAACGATCCGGAAAACGGTAGCAGCCTGTGGTGCCTGGCGGTCGATCCGTGCTGTTCACGGCCCGGCGTCGGCGAGGTGCTGGTGCGGCATCTGATTGAACATTTCATGAGTCGCGGGCTGAGTTACCTTGACCTGTCCGTGCTGCACGACAATCGCCAGGCGAAAAACCTGTACGCCAAGCTCGGCTTTCGCAACCTCTCGACGTTCGCCATCAAGCGCAAGAACGGCATCAACCAGTCGCTGTTTCTCGGCCCGGGTCCTGAAGCGAATTTCAATCCGTATGCGCGGATCATCGTCGAAGAAGCACACCGTCGCGGCATTGATGTCCAGGTCGACGATGCCGAAGCCGGCCTGTTCACCCTCAGCCATGGTGGCCGCCGGGTACGCTGTCGCGAGTCCCTCAGCGACCTGACCAGCGCCATCAGCATGAGCCTGTGCCAGGACAAGAGCCTGACCCATAAAGTGCTCACGGCCGCCGGCCTGAACCTGCCGGCGCAGCAACTGGCAGGTAACGCCGATGACAACCTGGCGTTTCTCGACGAACACCATCGGGTGGTGGTCAAACCGCTGGACGGTGAACAGGGACAAGGGGTGGCGGTAGATCTACAGGCCATCGAAGAGGTCCAGCAAGCCATCGAAGCGGCCCGCCAATTCGACACTCGAGTGCTGCTGGAAAGCTTTCACGAAGGCCTCGACCTGCGGATCCTGGTGATCGGCTTTGAAGTGGTGGCCGCGGCGATTCGTCGGCCGGCCGAAGTGGTAGGCGATGGCCAGCACTCCATCGGCGCGCTGATCGAAGCCCAGAGTCGGCGGCGGCAGGCGGCCACGGGCGGCGAAAGCAGGATCCCGCTGGATCATGAGACCGAACGCACCGTTCACGCCGCGGGCTATGGCTTCGACAGCATTCTGCCCGCGGGCGAGCATCTGTTCGTACGTCGTACAGCGAATCTTCACACAGGCGGGATTCTCGAAGACGTCACCGCGATCCTGCATCCCACGCTGGTGGACGCCGCGGTGCGCGCGGCGCGGGCACTGGATATTCCCATGGTCGGCCTCGACCTGATGGTGTCTGCCGCCGATCAACCGCAGTACGTGTTCATCGAAGCCAACGAGCGCGCCGGGCTGGCCAATCATGAACCGCAGCCGACGGCCGAGCGGTTTGTCGATCTGTTGTTTCCGCACAGTCAGCCGGCTGTTTCTTAATTGTGGTGGCTGGACGGCCGCCTTCGCTGGCAAGCCAGCTCCTACAAGGTTTTGTGTTTGACCTGTAGGAGCTGGCTTGCCAGGGAAGACGGCCTGACAGGCCACAAAAAACCTTCATCGAAACCATCGATGGCCTCAACTCATCAGGAGTTTCCATGACCCGCCAATACCCGGAACCAGACCTGACCTATTTGCAAAAAGTCCTGCTGGAAATGCTCGCCATTCCCAGCCCCACCGGCTTCACCGATACCATCGTGCGCTATGTCGCCGAGCGGCTTGAAGAACTGGGCATCCCCTTCGAGATGACCCGCCGCGGCACCATCCGCGCCACCCTCAAGGGCAAGAAAAACAGCCCGGACCGCGCCGTTTCCGCCCACCTGGACACCATTGGCGCCGCCGTGCGCGCCATCAAGGACAACGGCCGCCTGACGCTGGCCCCCGTGGGCTGCTGGTCCAGTCGCTTTGCCGAAGGCAGCCGCGTGAGCCTGTTTACCGACAATGGCGTGATCCGTGGCAGCGTATTGCCGCTGATGGCCTCCGGGCACGCGTTCAACACCGCCGTGGATGAAATGCCGATCAGTTGGGATCACATCGAGTTGCGCCTGGATGCCTATTGCGCGACCCGCGCCGATTGCGATTCCCTGGGCATCAGCGTCGGCGATTTCGTCGCCTTCGACCCGTTGCCGGAGTTCACCGAAAGCGGCCACATCAGCGCCCGTCACCTGGACGACAAGGCCGGTGTCGCGGCATTGCTGGCAGCCTTGAAAGCCATCGTCGACAGTGGCGAAGAGCTGGCGATCGATTGTCATCCGCTGTTCACCATCACCGAGGAAACCGGCAGTGGCGCAGCGGCGGCATTGCCCTGGGACGTCAGTGAATTCGTCGGCATCGACATCGCGCCCGTCGCGCCCGGCCAGCACTCCAGCGAACACGCGGTGAGCATCGCGATGCAGGATTCCGGCGGGCCGTACGACTATCACCTGTCGCGGCACCTGCTGCGCCTGGCCAGTGACAACGAGCTGCCGGTACGCCGCGACCTGTTCCGCTACTACTTCAGCGACGCTCACTCGGCGGTCACTGCCGGCCATGATATCCGCACCGCCCTGCTCGCCTTCGGCTGCGATGCCACCCACGGCTACGAACGCACCCACATCGACAGTCTCGCCGCCCTCAGTCGCCTGCTCGGTGCCTACATCCTCAGCCCGCCGGTGTTCGCCAGCGACGCACAGCCGGCCCAGGGTTCACTGGACCGGTTCAGTCACCAGATCGAACATGAAACGCAGATGGAAAGCGATACGCGGGTGCCGTCGGTGGATAGCCTGGTGGGCCAACGCAACAACAGCTAAGGAAACACAATCCTGTAGGAGCTGCCGCAGGCTGCGATCTCTTGATCTTGTTTTTAAAAATCAAAGTCAAAAGATCGCAGCCTGCGGCAGCTCCTACTGGTGATGCGTTCATAACCACCGTAGCATCGCGCCATTGATTTGACCGAGGTGCCCATGCTTATTCCCCACGACCAACTTGAAGTCGACACCCTGACCCGCCTGATCGAAGACTTCGTGACCCGCGACGGCACCGACAATGGCGATGACACGCCGCTGGAAACCCGTGTCTTGCGGGTTCGCCAGGCCTTGATCAAGGGCCAGGCCCTGATTGTCTTCGATCCGGAAAGCGAGCAATGCCAGCTGATGCTCAAGCATGACGTGCCCAAGCACCTATTCGACTGATTTCCTGTTCCGCGCCAGCTTGCGCTGGATTCGCTCGTAGATCTCGGTACGGTGCACGCTGACGTCGTGCGGGGCTTCGATGCCGAAGCGCACATTGCCGCCATTGACGGCGATGATGCGCACCGAAATGGTGTCGCCGATGGAAATCAATTCGCCGACTACGCGACTCAGTACAAGCATGGCTGTGGTCCTTCAGAGTTATCGGACCTTGAAGATGCCCGGCGCACCGCGGGCCTACAAGGCAGCCGCGGTAATCCAGACCAAACCTACAAGCACAGGCCTACCTTGCTGAAGGAAATGTCTGACACACCACTTCTATCAAGCAAGGCCGATTCGTCAGGAGGCCGAGAAGCGCGGGCCGAACAGGATGATGCTTGCGCCGATCACGCACAGCGCCACGCCGAGCCAGTCGGAGCCCAGCGGACGAATCCGCTCGACCACCGCCAGCCAGCCAATCGAAGCAATGATGTAGATACCGCCGTAGGCGGCATAGGCGCGGCCTGCATAAGTCGCTTCTATTCGCGTCAGCAACAGCGCGAACAACGTCAGGCTGAGCAGCGCCGGCAGCACCCACCAGACGCTTTTACCCTGGCGCAACCACATCCAGAAGGCAAAGCAACCGGCGATTTCGAACAGCGCCGCGAGGAAAAACCACAGGTAATTGAGCATGGGAAGGTCTCGCGAGGATGGCCGATGGCGGCCACCCTAACGAGGCTGTTGCAGGCGGGCAAGTTCAGCTTGCGGATTGTTTGGCCTTGGCGCTCATCTTGTCGGCCATCAGGGTCATTTCGTTGTACAGCAGTTGCGGGTTCTTCTGCTTCAGCGCCCAGGCCTGGCGGCCCTGTTCGTGGGGCAGGATCATGAACTCGCCGGCGGCGACTTGCTGGTAGATATAGTCGGCGATATCGGCGGCACTGATGGGCGAGCTTTCCAGCAACTTGCCGACCTGGGCTTTCATGGCCGGGGTCGGGCCGCGGAAGGAGTCCAGCAGATTGGTCTGGAAGAACGATGGGCACACCACATGCACGCCGACTTCCTGATGCGCGAGTTCGATCAGCAGGCTTTCGGACAACGCCACCACGCCGGCCTTGGCCACGTTGTAGTTGCTCATGGCCGGGCCTTGCATCAACGCCGCCATCGACGCGATGTTGATGATCTTGCCCTTGCTCTTCTCCAGCAACGGCAGGAAGGCCTTGCAACCCTTGACCACGCCCATGAGGTTGATTGCGATCTGCCAGTCCCAGTCCTCCAGGGACAGCTCGCTGAAGAACCCGCCCGAGGCCACGCCCGCGTTGTTGACGATGACGTCGATGCCCCCCAGCTTGACTTCGCATGCCTGGGCGAAGGCGGTCAGTTGACTGTAGTCACGCACATCACAGCGCTGGATGAAGCCATCGCCACCGGCTTCGCGCACCAGCTTCAGGGTTTCCTGCAAACCCGTTTCGCTGACATCCGACAAGGCCAGCTGCCAGCCTTCGCGCGCCCAGCGCAGCGCGATTTCGCGACCCAGGCCGGAGCCTGCGCCAGTGATCATCATGCGATTTTGCATAGCAAACAGCCTTGTTGTTCCGGGGAAGATGCGTCGAGTGTAGCGAAGGCTGTAGGCCGACCCACGCTCTATCAGATTGCTGAATGCCCCAAGCAAACCACGAACGCGGCGCACCAACTAACTTAACAGCAGACGGAATAGGCAATAGTTCTAAAAACCGCAAAAAAACTTGGAATTTTCTGCCTTGCGTCGCGGTCGGATTTTTTAAGCAGCTCGAATTAATGACATTCCCGCTGACTGATAACGGCTAAGTCATTCCTGAACACTTACAGCAAGGAAACAGACATGGGCACAATTCTTCTGATCATTCTGATCCTGTTACTGATCGGTGGTCTACCGGTCTTCCCGCACTCCAGAAGTTGGGGTTATGGCCCGTCCGGTATCATCGGCGTGGTGTTGGTGGTGATACTGATCCTGGTGTTGCTCGGCAAGATATGAAGTTTTGACCGATAAAAAAAGAGGCCCTTGAAGGGCCTCTTTTTTATTGCAGCGTTGTTTAGTCCGGCTTGCCGTCGACCACACCAGCGGTGTTATCGATCAGGCTCTTGGTCGCCGTTTGCAGGAACGCTTCGAGCTTGGTTTTAAGCTCGGCGGTACGCGGTGCATTCGGAACGACCACGGCACGAGGCGTAGCGCCCAGTTCATACTGGTACATCTTCGGCTCCATGTCCTTGTCCTTCGGCAACACCAGAATCTGGTCCGCGGTGATGATCGCGGTGGTCTGCTCGCTGCCCGATGGCTTGATCACGCCAAACCCGGTATCGCCCTCAGGCAGGTTGAGCAAGTCGCGGCCCCAGCACTGATGACGCACTTCGCCACCGATCCGGCCCATGATGGTCGGCACGATGTCGACCTGAGTACCCACGGTGTGGTCGAGGGTGCCGAATTTTTCCTGGATGCCCGGTGCGATCAGCAGCATCGGCACGTTGAAACGACCCAGGTCCATTTCGGTGATCTGGCGTTCGTTGCCGAAACCGTGGTCGCCGACGATGACAAACAGGGTTTCCTTGAAGTACGGCTCATTGCGCGCCTTTTCGAAGAACTGGCCCAGCGCCCAGTCCGAGTAACGCATGGCCGTCAAATGCTCGTTCAGGCTGCCGCGATCGGTCACACGCTCAACCGGCAATGGGCTCGGCAAGGCGTATGGGGTGTGGTTGGACAGGGTTTGCAGCAAGGCATAGAAGGGTTTCTTGTCCTTGCCATCGCGGGCCTTGAGCTCCACCAGGCCACGGTCGAACATGTCCTGGTCGGACACACCCCAGGTCGGGTCGGAGAACACCGGGTTGACGAAGTCGTTACGCCCGATGAAGTTGGTCATGCCCTGGTTGCTGAAGAAACCCGACTGGTTGTCCCAGGCGAAATCGCCGTTGTAGACATACACGTCGTCGTAGTCACGAGCGCTGAGCAGCTGCGGCAGGCCGGACAGTTTGTGGCTGCCCTCCGGGGTCTGCATCAGGTATTCGAAACCCGGCAAGTTCGGGAAGCAGGCCATGGTGGCGAACATGCCCTGGTGGGTGTGGGTACCGTTGGAGAAGAAGCGGTCGAACAACAGGCCTTCCTTCGACAGTTTGTCGAGGTATGGCGTGATGTTGCCCGGCCCGCCCAGTACACCCACCGAGTGACCGGCCATGCTTTCCATCAGGATCACGACGACGTTCTTGATCGGCAGGGTCTTGTCCGCCGGCGGTGTGTAGTCGCGACGCACGGCGGCGGTCTCGCCATCCACCAGTTTGTCGTCCTGCATCACCAGCAGGTCGCGCACGGTCTGCTGCGCCATCGGTTGCGGCAAGGTGGCTTTCCAGATGTTGTCGCGATCTTCGGACATCCGGCTCTTCGCCGCCGCCACCAGGGACAGGGTACCGTTGAGGCCCAGCTGGTTGGCGAAGTTGGAATCGGTGGTGTAGACATCACCCCAACGCATGGGCGGGCCTTGGCGCAAGGTCCCGCGGGCCGCGACCACGCAGATCAGCAGGCAGACCACGAACACCATGGCGCGCGAGTACCAGGGAGCCACCTGGCGGGTGCTGATGCTGCCGCCACTGAACGGGCCACGGGGACGCGTGGCACGGTCGGCACCCTTGAACGCCAGGCTCAGGATCCAGGTACCCAAGGCCCAGGCCAGCAGGTAGCGAACCACCGGGAAACCGTACCAGAGCATGCTCATCACGGTTTTCGGGTCTTCCTTCACATACTGGAAGACCAGCCCGTTGAGGCGCTGGTGGAATTCACGGTAGAAGTCCATCTCCATCAGGCCGAGGAACAGCGCGATGCTGGAAGTAACCGTCAGCCACAGGCGAAAGATCCCGCGCGCGGCCATGGCCCTGGCACTGAACAGCGCCAGCACCAGCGGAATGCTCAGGTACACCACCAGGCGCAGGTCGAAACGCAGGCCATTGGCGAATGCTTCGAAAAAGGTCGCGGCCGGTGTATCGAGGATCATTTCGCGGTTGTAGACCAGCAGCGCGAGGCGCAGTGCGGAAAACATCACCATCATGACCAGAGCGCACAACAGCGTGTAGGCCAGATGCGATTTGACGGTCGGTTGCAGCAAGCGACTCGATGCTCGCTTCTGACTCAGGGCGTCCGGGATTGCCATGTCGTTTTAGGACCCATTGGAAGTTGAAGTTTCGAAAATACAGCTGCGCCCTGCCCTCTGTTGGCCAGTACTCGGCCCCGGGGTTTGCGCGGTGCGCAAATGTTGCACGATCAATCGCGGCATTGCCATTGATTACTGTTCGTCGATGGCGGCGCGGGCGAATTGTCTTGGAGGCTTTGTGAAAATTTTGTGCAACGAATATCTGGAAACACAATAAAGGCGAAAGATCGCAGCCTTCGGCAGCTCCTACAGGGGCTGCGATCTTTGATCGGCGTTACTTCTCGGCGCGCTCTTTCAGGGCTTTCAACGTATTGAACGGGGCATCGACCACAAACTTGTTGGCCACCATCGATGGCACGCTGCCGCCAGGCTCGGTATGCACCTGGTAGGTCACCTCGACCTGATCGCCCTTGGGTACGAACTTCCAGAAACCGTCGACCTTGGCGACCCGGACAAAACCTTTTTCTTCAGGAATGTATTTCGGCACGCCCTCGAGCTTGCGGGTCAGGCTGCCATCGGCACCAACAGTCGTGGTGATATGCACCACCGAATCACGCGGCGTGACCGGCCATGGCGTATTGAACTGGGTGTAGGTCCAGCTCTGGTCGCCTTCGCGCTTGAGCAACTTCTGGGTCTTGCACTCGTGAATCCAGGCGCAGGTGCCGACCACGTCTTCCTGCAACGCGCGCAGCTTGGCCACGGTGGTCTTCATCAGCGTGACGCCCTGATAGGCCTTGTAGTCGGAGCCGGGCACTTCACTCAGGGATATCTTGATGCCGTCTTCATTCCTGGCGACCTTCCAGTCTTCGGCCTGGGCGACCGACGTGGCCAGGACAGCCGTCAAACCACACAACACAGCCATACGATGCAGCGAACCCATAATCTTATTCCTTATTGTTGAAGTTCCGTTCGTCGAACACATCACGCGGCCGTCATTTGCTCCCACCAGCCAATCAACCGAATAGCCTCTTCGCTGCTGCTGCCACACACCTCGACGTCAGCCTCGAAAGCCGAACACACCGCCGGACGCTCGGGTTTACCGAAAATGTTGCACAGGTTTTCTGCAGAGAGTTGCAGGCAACGCTCCCCGGCGGCTTTGCCATTGGGCATACCGGGAATCGGTGAACTGATGGAAGGGGCTATGCAGCAGGCGCCACAGCCCTCACGGCATTTCATGACGAAAAGTTCCTCGCGACGAGCAATGTGTTAAAGGACGGGGCACAGAGTAACCGCTAAAACAGTTGTTTTAAATTACTCGGCCTCGGGTTTTTACCCGCAAGCGAGCGTGACCGGGCAGTCTCCGACCAAGCGTCTTTGCTTGCGGGCATGCAAAGGCGGGATTCAGCGCTTGAATTCGAACTCCAGCGCCGCGCCTTCGACTTCACGGCGTTCTTCGTTACGCAGTTGCAACTGCATTTCGTTATTGATCAGCTTGCCGTTGATCTGGAACTGGTTGTTTTTGTCGCCGAACATTTCCGGCAACACCGGTTCGCGCTTGGGTAATGGCACTGTACCGACCGGTTTCAGCTCTTCGACCATGTCCTTGGGCAAACTCAGGTCCAGGTCGGCTGAAGGGATTGGGGTTTTCACCACCTCGCTGGCCGGTTTTGACTTTGAAGCAACCGGTGGGCGCTTTTTTACCGCGGCGGTCTTTTTCGCCGGCGCGGTTTTACTCGCAGGTGCGTTTTTTTTCGGGGTGCTGGCGGTGGGTTTTTCCTGCACGGATTGGGCCTGCGCGGACGCCGGCAGAACACTCGCTAACAGGCAGATCAACAGCCAGGCGGCAGGAAAAATCGGCTTCATGGACCCAACGATGCAAACGGCGAAAACGACATAGGTGCATATGCTCGCCTGTTGCGCGCCCCGTGACAAGCACGGACCGGAACCGCCCGGTCAAAAGCCGCCGGCCATCTCCTGGCAGAGCTGGGTGGCAAGCATGCCCAGGGTCATCAACGCCCGTTCGGCTTCGCGGTTCCATGGGATCCCGCAATTGAGCCGGATGCAGTGATTGAACTGCTCGGTGTTACTGAAGATCAGCCCTGGCGCGATACTGATGCCCTGCTGCAACGCGCGCACGTGCAGTTCCTGGGTGTTGACCCGTCCCGGCAGGCTCACCCACAAAATGAAACCGCCGGTCGGCCGGGTCATCTGCGTGCCTTCGGGGAAATACTGCTGCACCGCCAGCTGGAAAGCGCTGAGGTTCTTGCGGTACTCCTGGCGGATGTAACGCAAATGGCGGTCGTAGCCACCGTTTTCCAGATAGGCGGCAATGCCCATCTGGGTGACGCTGCAGGCCGAATGAGTACTGAAAGTCTGCAGGCGCTGGATCTCCTGCTGGTACTTGCCGGCAATCATCCAGCCGATCCGCACTCCCGGCGACAGGGTCTTGGAGAAGCTGGAGCAATAGATCACCCGATCCAGGCGGTCATAGGCCTTGAGCGATTTGGTACGGCCCTGCTCGAACATCAGCTCGCCGTAGATATCGTCTTCGACGATCTGGATATCGAAGTCCGACGCCAGGCGCAGCAGTTGCTTCTGCCGCTCTTCGGGCATGGTGCCGCCTAGCGGGTTACTCAGACGAGTGGTCAGCACCAGCGCCTTGATCGACCACTGGTTGGCGGCCAATTGCAGGGCTTCCAGACTCATGCCGGTGGACGGGTCGCTGGGAATTTCGATGACCTTGAGGCCCAGCAGATCGGCCAGCTGCAACAAACCGTAGTAGGTTGGCGACTCGGCTGCGATCAGGTCACCGGGCCGGGTCAGCACCCGCAGGGACATCTGCAAGGCGTCGACGCAGCCGTGGGTGATCACCACTTCCGAGGGGTCGACCACCACGCCGGCATCGCGCATGCGGATCGCCACCTGTCGGCGCAAGGGTTCGAAACCGGGGCTGAACATGTAGCTGAAAGCCCGCGGGCTATGGAACCGGGTGACCTTGGCCAACTGCTGATGCAGCGCCCGCACCGGTAGATAGTCGACGCTGGGCACCGCGGCGCCCAGGGGAAAAACGCCCTCACGGCGCGATTCGACCAACACCTGCTGGATGATGCTGCTGCGGGTGACCAGGCCTGGACGCTCGACCCGGGCGATGTCCGGGGTCGGCGCCGTCAGCGCCGGGGTCTGGTGCACGTAGTAACCGGACTGCGGCCGCGCGCGGATCAGCCCCTGATCCTCGAGGTTGGCATACGCCTGCAACACCGTGGCATGGCTGACGTTGAGCTGCGAACTCATCTTGCGCACCGAAGGCACGCGCTCGCCCGGTTGATAGACACCACGGCGGATGTCTTCGGCCAGTTGCTGAGCAATACGTTGGTAGAGCAAGAGGTTGGTCATGACGCAGCACTCGATTTCACGGGTATTTTATTCTTGTGTAAAACAATACCGGAACAGTTTAGAAGTGTACGGGGACAGTTGCCACAATAGTCGACAGTACAGTGCAGTGTCAGCAAGAACTGTACTGTTTTGCGAGATATTTGGCAGACATAAAAAAACCCGGCGCTGTTTGGCAGCGCCGGGTAGTACGAGATTTGTAGGAGCTGTCGACTGAAAGGAGGCTGCGATCTTTACAGGGTCACTTGAGTTTCAAGGAAGATCAAAAGATCGCAGCCTCGTTTCACTCGTCAGCTCCTGCAGGCCGGATTTCACATTCAGCGGGCGGCGCCCAACTGGCCTTTTTCGTCGGAAAACACGATTTCCACTCGACGGTTCTGCGCACGGCCGCGCTCGGAAGCGTTCACGTCTACCGGGTATTCATCGCCGTAGCCTTCCACCTTGATGCGCTTGTCGTCGATGCCCAGGTCCATCAAGACGTCAGCCACCGATTGCGCACGGTCCCGCGACAACTTGAGGTTGTCCTGCTTGCCGCCGGTGCTGTCGGTGTAGCCCTCGATCCGCACCACACGCTTGGGGTTGAGCTGCAGGAATTGCACGATCTTGAGCACCACGCGATTGGCCGAGTTTTTCAGCTCTGCTTCACCGGTGTCGAACAGCACATCGCCCAGGGTCATCACCAGGCCACGATCGGTCTGGGTGGTCGCCAGCGCAACAATCTGTTCTTCGAGCAACTTGCCCTGCTGCTGCACGCTGAACAGCTTGGATTCGCGCAACGCCAGTTGCAGGCGTTGACGCTCCAGTTCGAGCTTCGCGGCGCGCTCTTCGTTGAGCACCTGGTTGGTGTGCTCGCGAGCGATTTCGCTGTAGCGCTGGCTCAGGTAGGCGTAATGCACCACGTCCGAGCCGCTGCCCCAGTAGCTGGACAACCGATCGGCGCGGGCCAGGGACTCACCGGCCCGAATCACGTCCTTTGGCGCGATGCGCAACACGTTGGAGTCTTCCTTGACCTTCTGGAAATCAGCACCGGCCTGCTGCAATGCCGACTCACTGTGCTGACCGGCGCAACCATAAAGGTTCATGCAGCCGGCCAGGATCACACCGCCGAGGGTTAGGGTCTTGAGGCTCATTGGGCATCTCCCAGTTGCTTGCGCAGGCGGGCGATGCGGGTGTTGAGCACATTCAGCTGCTCTTCGCTCTTGAGGGTCAGGACCCGGGCTTCTGCCAGGCGCGCATCCAGTTCGGCCTGTTCAGCGCGCATCCGCGCATTCCTGAACGATTGGTCGGCCATGCTGCCCTTGGCGCGGTTGTACTTGTCTTCGGCCAGTTTCATTTGCGGCACTTCGTCGGCAGTAGCGCCCACGGCCTTCGCTTGCTCGAGTGCCTGTTCGGTCAGGCGCATTTGTTCAATCGGCGCCGGATCGGCTGCACAACCCGCCAGGGCCAGAAGGGCCAGGGCAGCGAAAAGAGGTCGGATACTCACTAAAAATCCTTACTGTTTTGGGGTACTGACAGGTTTTTTCTGCTGCGCGTTCCAACGCTCGATATTGCGTTGCAGCGCGACCTCCGTCAGTCCGGACGCGGGCAATTCTGTCATCTTTTTGGCCAGCTGTCCGCGCAACCACGGATCGTTGCAGGCGGAGTTATGGGAAACCGCCAGGAACAGTCCAGGTCTGTCGACCGGTTGCTCACGGGCAACCAGGTCATTGGCCATGCCCAACGTCTGCGCCATTGCCATGCCGGAGTAGCGCCCGGCCAGGACAAATTCCACCTCGCCCAACAGCAGTTTCTGAAAGGCCTGGGTCAGGTTTGGCGTACGTGTGAGGGCCAATTGCTGCTCGGCGTAAGTAGCGAATGCCGAGGTCAATCGAGACTTTTCCGACAAAGCGCCTGGATGACCATGCAGGTCCTGCACTTCGTGGTAAGCCAGCGACGAGTCCCTGCGGGTCCAGACCAGGTAATCGTTTTCCAGCAACGGTGGATGAATGTAATCCAGGGATTCCAGCTCAGTGACCGTCAAAGGTGCATCGGCCAGCATGTCCATGCGCCCGCTGCGTACTTCGTCCAGGGCTTGGGAGCGTTTGCCGGCATAGAGCATTTCGACCTTGATCCCCAACTGCCCTGCTACCTGCTGCAACAAATCGGCACTGGCACCGATCAGGTGCTTGGGATTTTGCGGGTCCTGCCACAGGTACGGTGGCGCATCCGGGCTGCCGGTGACCACCAGGCGTTCGCACTTGCCGGCGGCGACGGACAGCGTCGGCAAAAGCATCAATCCCAGCAAGCTCCACGCAAGACGCAGATCCATGGCAATACTCTCCCGTTGAGACCGTGTATATCCCTGTAGGAGCGAGCTTGTTCGCGATGGTCTCAGATGTGCCGCGTTCATGCAGAATGCGCGCGTCATCGTTGACGTCCATCGCGAGCAAGCTCGCTCCTACAGGAAAAAAAAAGCCCGACCAAAGGGTCGGGCTCTTTATAAGTGAAGCAGCCGGATTAGACCAGCTTCTCCAGCTCAGGGATGGCTTCGAACAGGTCCGCCACCAGGCCGTAATCGGCCACCTGGAAGATCGGCGCTTCTTCGTCCTTGTTGATCGCAACGATCACCTTGGAGTCTTTCATGCCGGCCAGGTGCTGGATCGCGCCGGAGATACCGACGGCGATGTACAGCTGTGGAGCAACGATCTTGCCGGTCTGACCGACCTGCATGTCGTTCGGAACAAAACCTGCGTCGACCGCGGCGCGGGAAGCACCGACGGCAGCGCCCAGCTTGTCGGCCAGAGCGTACAGGTGTTTGAAGTTGTCGCCGTTCTGCATGCCGCGCCCGCCGGAAACGACGATCTTGGCAGCGGTCAGTTCCGGACGATCGGACTTGGCCAGCTCTTCGCCGACGAAGCTGGAGATACCAGCGTCGTGGGCAGCGCCAACGGCTTCAACAGCCGCCGAACCACCGGTAGCGGCAACCGGATCGAAACCGGTGGCACGCACGGTGATCACTTTCACTGCAGCGTTCGATTGAACGGTAGCGATGGCGTTACCAGCGTAGATCGGGCGCTTGAAGGTGTCAGCGCTTTCTACCGAGATGATCTCGGAGATCTGGTCAACGTCCAGTGCAGCGGCAACGCGCGGCAGGATGTTTTTGCCGTTGGAAGTGGCGGCAGCCAGGATGTGGCTGTAGCCATTGCCCAACTCTGCGACCAGAGGAGCGACGTTTTCCGGCAGTTGGTGAGCGTAGGCAGCGTTATCAGCGACCAATACTTTGCTCACGCCAGCCACTTGCGCAGCGGCTTCAGCCACGGCGCCAGCGCCTTGGCCTGCAACCAGAACGTGGATGTCACCACCGATTTTAGCGGCGGCAGCAACGGTGTTCAGCGTGGCCGGGGCCAGCACTTTGTTGTCGTGTTCAGCAATAACCAAGATAGTCATTTAGATTACCTTCGCTTCGTTTTTCAGTTTCTCGACCAGTTCAGCCACCGACT